>NZ_KB906404.1 GCF_000381345.1 Deinococcus apachensis DSM 19763
TTGCGGGCGTACAGGTCCAGGACGTCCTCCATCGCAGCGACGAAGGCGCCGTTGTGCTCAGGCGGAATGACCCATTGTTCGTGCAGGTGCGGTTTCAGGATGTTTTTTTGAGGTATAGCCGCACCGTTTCATGGGAGATGGCGTCCACGTGACCGAGTTCGACCATTTGGTCGGCCAGGAGGCGCAAGGTCCAGGTCTTGTGCCCGAGGGACTCGGGCACCGCACTGCACGCCAGCGCGATGAGGTGCGCTTCGGTGCGCTCGTCGAGTTTCTTCGGTTTGAAGCGTTGGGGTCGCAGGTGATCGAGTGCAGCTTCCAGACCCTCCAGCACGTAGCGTTGTCGCACACGTAGGACCGTTCGAGGGTTGACGTCCAGGGCCTGGGCGATGAGTTTGTCGTACAGTCCGGCTCCCTGCCGATCCGCTTTGAGGAGGATGCGGGCATGGGTGAGTCTGCGGGTGGGGGCACTGCCCACCTTGAGGAGCGCCTGGAGCTGCGTCCGTTCCTCGTCCTTCAACTGCACCAGGTACTTCATGCCCCACAGTAGAACCGCCCAGCTCCCGGAGGTAGCCCCTGACACACCTTTCCTGACAGCCCATTAGTGGGCCGTCAACAAGGGTCTGTCACTTCCCATTGGCGGCAACTAAGGCCGAAGGGGAAGGAGCTATGACAGATCAAAGTTGACGACCCAGTAGTGCCTAAGGCGCAACTCGTTTAGGACGAGGGAACCAACCCAGCTGCGCAATGGGGGTCGCAGCGACAGGCAGCGATCCACTCGACCAGTGGGCTTTTCGTACACTGGTGGGTGTGGTCCGCGCTACCAGCACACCCTCCGTACCGGGTCTGCTCCTCGGCCTGCTCGTGATTATGCTTCTCGGATACCTCATGGGTGAAGAGTTCGGGTACGGCACGCTCGCCTGGGCCTGGTTCGTGCACTTCCTGCTGATGGTCTGGATGCTCGCCGTCGAAGCTGGGGCCCCACTTCCCTATGACGGCCGCTGGTACCAGGTCCGGACCTGGGAACCACCGCTCTACCAGGCCCTGGGGGTTTACGGCTTCATGCGCCTGCTGCGGGCGGTGGGGTGGGAATGGGCCAACAGACAGGCGAAGAAGTTCGATGGGACACGGGCGTCGCTGCCTGCCTACGAGCGGGGGACACGGTCGTCCGAGTTCAATCACGCGGTGTTGGCCGGGGTCGGGCTCGTGATGGTCGCCGTGGCCGTCTTCCTTAGGGCTTGGGATTCCGCAGCCTGGCTGCTCGGGGTGAACGTCTTCCTGCACATGTACCCGGTGATGTTGCAGCGGACAATGCGTTCCCGTGTGCAAGTCCTGCTCAAGGACGGCCGACAGATAGAACGACAGGCGCGGGCGCCTCGCTCGGCGCCACGAAGTCGGAACGGAGTTGACCACGCCGAGTGCCAAGGCGAAGAAGCTGCTCTTGAGTGAGGGCCGGAATGAGCCCGCTCCAGGGTTAGTCACGCTGGAGGACAGGGCAGGCCAGTACCCGAAAAGAGCTCACGGAGAGCGGCGGTCAGGTTCCGCCCCAAACGCTGGTCCACCAGGCTGACGATCAGCGGATTCGGGAAACAGGGCGGCCGGACCTCCAGGAGTCGCTGGACCACCTGACGGTCGCCGAGTTCAGGGTGGGCTCGGGTCAGTGCGAACAAGGCCAACGCCGCGCTGCGGCTCACGCCCGCCAGGCAGGAGACGTGCAGGTGGGCGGGCTGGTACCTGCTCAAGGACGCGTCCACCGCGTCCAGATGCTCGTCGGTGGGCAGGACGTGACGCCCGGAGTCGAACCAGACGTTGTGGAGCCGCAGCTTCAACCTGGGGCCGTTGTGCCCGGCGAGGCGCCGCGAAGCGTCGGCCAGGTGTGTGCCGGGGTCCAGAGCGATGATCACCGCGATGTCGCCGTTCAAGGTCGGCATATCGCCTGGGCCGCTGACGGTGACGTTCATGCTTCAGCCCTCCTGTCAAGGTGCTTTCCCCAGCATCCCCCACGTTGAGAAGCCCCTTTGTTGCCGGGCTCTTGCCCTCCCGCTGAGAGAAGGAGGTCCTGCTCCCCGGGCCCAGGTACCTTGAAGCATGACTCAGGACCAGCAGGCAGCGGTGCCGGACCTTTTGACGGGCACCCTCATCGTGGACGCCATCGAGGGCGGCCTCGTCCGGGTGGAGCGCGAGGACGGCCACACCCAGGACTGGCCCCTGGCCAGCCTGCCCTGCGGTGTGCGGGAGGGCGACGTGATCCGCCTGCACGTGGAGGGGGGAGACCTTGACCTGGAGATCGACCACGCGGCAACTCGGGAACGGCGTATTCAGGCGTAGGGCCAGCTCGACGCCCTCAACCGTCCCACACCTGCTGGGGAAATCGACCTGTGAGGCGGCTGCTCACCCTGGTGGGCCTCTCCCTCGGCCTGGCTTCCGCCCAGAACCCGGGCGTGCTGACGATTCGCTTCCTCGACGTCGGGCAGGGGGACGCCATCCTGATCACCAGCCCGGAGGGCAAGTCCGTGTTGTACGACGGCGGCCGCAGTGAACCCCGCCTTCAGGCCCTGCTCCGCCAGTACGGGGTGCAGAGCCTGGATCTCGTGGCGGCTAGCTACGCGGACGCGGACCACATCACCGGGTTGATCCCAGCGGTCACTCTGTACAAACCGAAGTACTTCCTGAACAACGGCATCGCGGCGAGCACCCAGGTCTGGGGCAAGCTGGTGGCCGCCGCGCAGAAGTCGGGCACGCAGGGCCTCCTGGCGAAGGACCAGGCGGTCAATCTGGGGAGCGTGAAACTCACCGTCCTCGCACCGCCTGCGGGTATGCCGCGGAACGAGCAGAACCTGAACTCGGTCGGCCTGCTGGTCCAGTACGGCCAGTTCCGGGCGTTGATGACCGGGGACAGTGAGCTTCCCGAGACCCGGGCTTGGTTGAAGAAATATCCAGCGAGCTTTCTCGGCCCGGTCGACGTTTATATAAGCACCCACCACGGGGCGAGGAACGGGGACAACCCGGGGTGGCTCGCGGCGGTGAGGCCGCGGAACATGGTCATTGGGGTCGGCCCGAATAATTACGGGCATCCGACCCCTGAAGCCTTGAGCCTGTACCGGAAAGCCGGGGCAACGATTTACCGCACGGACCAGCAGGGGACCGTCACGGTGGTCGTGCAGCTGGGGGGTCGGTTCGTGATCACGACGGAGAAGGGCACGCCGATTCCGGCGAATCAGCGTGCAACCGGAGCGGCGACTCCCCCGCCCCTGTTCGTCCGTCGACGATCCCGGCTGGGGCCAGGACGCTGTATCACAGCTGTGCCGAGGCGAGAGCCGCCGGGGCGGCGCCGTTGCAGCGGGGGCAGCCGGGGTACAACCCGGCGCTGGACAGGGACGGGGACGGGGTAGCCTGCGAGTGAGCGGGTCTCCCCCCTTTCTCTGGGCCCTGATGAAGAACTTCCCGTGAAGCTTGCCGACCTGCCGGGCGAAGCCCAAGGCCCGAGTCAAGGCGTGGACGGGACTGGCCTCAGAAATTCGTCGAGCACGAGGGTACAGTGCGCCTCCGTGACGTACGGGAACTCGGCGTTCTCCACCTGACTGGCGACGACATGGGCGGGGACGACATAGGTCCTCGCTGGGTTCCGCTCGAAGATCGTGCCCAGGGGTGGCTGGAAGACGGCGAGCGTGGTCAGCGCCCCGTAATCGAAGCCCAGCCGCAGGGGAATCCCACGGAAGTCCCGCCGGGTGTTCGTTGCGTCCCACACCACTCGGCGCCGAGCGCGCAGGGACGCCTTGAGCCGCTCCTTAGCCACCTGAAGCACCCGCCCGTTCACGCTCTGGTCCGCGCGCTTCCCCGCCAGCTCCTCCCGCAGCAGGTCCAGGGAAACCACGTCGAAGTCCGGCAGGTGCTCCGCCACCCAGGCGCTTTTCCCGGAGCCACTGGGTCCGCAGGTCACGACGAGTTGGGGAAAGCCTGCCCGGGCAGCGTAGCCCCGGGCGATGGCCTCGTGCGGGGTCTGAATCAGACCCTCCTCGTAGTCGAGAATGCCTCCCTCCCGCACGAGGTCCCGGTACTGGGGGGAAAAGGCGGCGAGTTCCCCGTCAATCACGTCCCTCCATTCACGGTACGGGTCAGGCGTGTCCCACACCCCGTACTCCTGGGCGCCCAGGCGGAACAGTTCCAGGTCCTCCAGCCGCGACTCCCGGTCGGCCGCGATCCGTCCGCGGATATCGGCGACTTCCAGCAGGTAGAGCAGGGGCAGGTTCACCTGGCGGGCGAGCCGACGGTAGGCTTGCTCACTCCCGGCGTTCAGGGTGCGCCCGAGGTCATGGTGGTGCCCGACGAGGGCCATCACGCCGTGAATGACGGGGTACGGCAGGCCCAGCTCGGGCAGACGGTACGCCAGGTAGGAGCGGCCCCGGTCGGCGTGCCGGGGGGAGATGACCCGCCTCTGTCCCGTGGCATCCTCGGTTCGGCGGGAGGTCAACGCCTTGCCGAGGTCGTGAAGGGCGGCGGCCAGGACGAAGACCAAGCGGTCTTCCGGCCGCAACCCCTCCGCCAGGTCGTAGGCCTCGGCGAGGACCACGTGGGTGTGGGTGGCCACATCGCCTTCCCCGTGCCACTCGGGGTCCTGGGGCGTGCGGGCCAGATCCGCGAGCAGGAGGAGGACGTCGCCGAGGGTCTCGACGAAGGCCGGAAAGTCTGGCTGACCTCCCGCTTGCAGGTCCAGCAGGAAAGGCCTCATTCCTGCTCCCCCAGCGTGTTCGGAACGACGGGGCGATGCAGCCAGTGCTCATCCGTCTGAATGTGATTCGACCGCACCCATTTCGCCACGTGGGACGAGAAGGCAACGAAGGGGAAGGCCGCCGTCGTCCGGACGACGTACCCTTCCGTGCGCTGCTCGTCCACTTTAAGCCCGCGCACGAGCCGTTCGTCCCATGGGTCCCAGTACAGCTCCCCTGGCGTCGGCACACCGAGTTCCTCCGCCCACAGCCGGGTCTCGTCCCAGCCCAGGCAGGTGTTGGTGTCGTCCCAGACGCTGAAGAGATAGAAGTACGACGCCAGGTTCTCGTAGGCGAGCGAGTGCCGGGCATACAAGTTCTCCCCGCAGACCCGCCAGCCCTGGGGGATCAGGTAGCCGATGCGGCCCTGGAGGCCCTTGACCCAGTCGCGGGAAGGGTGGGAGCGGGGATCGAGGGAGCGGGCATGCAGGCCGTCCCGGTACAGCGTCGTGTTCTCCCCATCAAGCTTCTCGGTGATGACCACCTTCTGGCCCTCGAACGTCTGAACGCTCGCCACGCGGGTGTCGTCACTGCTGGTGCCGGGCGACCAGGGCAGGTGGGGGGTGCGGGGATACTTGACGCGGCTGGACATGGTGAGGCTCCGCCGCCCAGGGTAAGCACTCCCGGGCTGGACCGACAGGGCCAAATGGACGAGGGGGGTGAGCCGGATGATCCGGCCCTGATCGGCACCTATCCGTGACGTGGAGGGCACCGCCCCCGACAAAACGTCACGTGGGACGGGACAGGCTGGACGTCACCCCGCTAGCATGGCGCCAGATGGCCCCCACCCTGAAGCTGGATCGCGGGACCCTCGAGTCCGGGGCGGTGGATTTCAAGGCGCTGGCCGAGGAGACCCGCCGGAAGTTGCAGAACAGCTTCGAAAAGGGCCAGGCACTGGGCAACGCTCGCAAAACTGGGACGTCGAAGGCCAAGCCTACGCGGGGTACTCGCAGCAAGAAGTAACCTTACGTCAGACCACGCCCCCGGCAAGCAGCCGGGGGCCAGTTTATATACCTTCCTTGGTTCTTGCGCACCGTGGACGACTGCTGACTGCCCCTCAAAACGTGGCATGAGGGCAGACAGGGCCCAACAGGAAGTTGGGGAGGGGTGGAGCAACAGGTCTTGGAGGTGATCGAGACCGAGCCTGAACACGGACCCTGAAGGCTCTCTGGTGCGCCCCCGGGAAAGCCTATCGGATCGAGACGTCTGAGAGGCGCTGGTGTCCAGTGCGGGATGAGGCCGCGGCCTTTCAGAAGCTGAACACCCTGACGATGCGCGAGGGGTCAGGCTTCATGGCTGGCCCTCATCTTCCGCAATTGATCCCACGCCACTGGCACCCTCCGGTGCCGACTCGACCGGCGTCAGCGTCAGCCTCATCAGGTAAGGGCGCCCTCCCGACGTTTTGCGCCGACTGTAGCGGCGTTGAAGTTCGTTCAATTCGCGTTGTAACGCCTTGGCCTTGGTCTGCGATAGGGCCAGGGTGGTGGCGTTGTCCCAGATGGCAGGTTGATCATCTTCCAGCAGAGGTTCAAGAAAGCCGCGCTCTCCCAGGCCCTGAGCCCCCGCTGCCGGACGGTAAGGGAGCAGGGCATGACTCCGGAGGCCACCCTCATCCCCGAAGGTGTACAGCCCAAACCAGCGTGGATCGTCTGCCAGCAGACTCCAAGCCCGCGCAAGTGTGGCCAGGACTGAGCGGCGGGCGCTGTCCAGCGACGCCTCGTACAGGGCCTGGACCGATTCGGCAGATGTCGCGGTAAACGGCACAAAGTAGCCCCGGGAGGTGGCGCGGTAGTACCGCACAGCCCGGCCAGCCCGAGGTTCGGTGCGCGTCACTTCCAGCAGCCCCAGGCTCAGAAACTGCCTCACACGGTAGAGCATGGCCGTCTTGCTGACCCCCAGCTCGAGGGCCACATCACTGACGCGCCGCTCCCGCCAGATGAACGGCTCAAAAAACTGCCGGATGTACGCATCGGCGAGCACACGCGCCGCAGCGGGGTCGTCCAGGCGTTGCCATTCGAATGCTGCCGGGTTGTCGCGGGTCACCGGGCTAGGTGAATCCGGGTCTGTCATGTTCACCGGCATAGATCCCACGCTGCCTCCATGTCTCAGGAGCACGTACAGACCCTGCGTCCATCAGGCTTCGGGTGGCTGTGGTTGGGCCAGGCCGTCACGGTCCTGGGGGACCGCGCCCTGGGCGTGGCCCTGCCCTACGTGGTCTACCAGCAGACCGGCTCTCTCAGTTCCACGGCCCTTCTGGCGCTCGCCGGTTACCTTCCAGGGTTGTTGTTCGGGTCCCTGGCCGGAGTGCTGGTTGACCGCTGGGACCGGCGCCGGGTTCTGATCGTCACCCAGCTTCTCCAGGGCGCGGTCATCCTGCTGCTACTGCTGGCAGGCCCCGGGCGGCTGTGGCTGGCCACCGCCGTGATGTTCACCGAGCTGACCCTGAGTCTCCTGGCCCTGCCAGCGGGCGCGGCCCTGCTGCCCACCCTCGTGGGGGAAGCGGCACTGGCCCGCGCCATGGCCAGACTGTTGGTTGCCACGACCACAGCTCGCCTGCTGGGCCCAGTGCTGGGAGGTGTCCTCGCTGCGGGGGCGGGCATGAGAGCCGTGGTGCTGTTGGACGCCTTGAGTTTCGTTCTCGCCGCTGCGCTGTTCAGCCAGCTGCCAGGACAGCTCCAGGCACCACGGGGGCCGCGCCCGTCTTCCTTGATCAGCTCATGGCAGGCCATGGGGCAGGAATGGCGCGGGGGGCTGCGGGTCATTGCGCAACACCGCGTCATCTCCACCCTGTTTGTCACGCTGGCGCTGACCAGCCTGGGTGGTACGCTGGTGGACCCCTACTACATGGGATTTGTCCAGGGCGTCCTGCATGCCACACCGGTGGAGGTGGGGCTGCTCAGCACCGTGATAGGCGCGGGCACGTTGCTGGGTAGTGTGGCGGCCACCTGGGCGGTGGAGACCATCGACCTGAGGCGCCTGGTGTCGCTCGGGACCATAACGGTGGGTGGTCTGATGGTCGGCCTGTACCACCAGGCGAGTCTGCCGCCCGTGCTGGTCCTGGGAGCTGTGCTGGGCCTTCCGATGGTCGTGGCGAACGTGGCGGCCTCGACCCTGCTGCAATTGGGAACGCCTGAAGGGTTCCGCGGCCGGGTGTACGGCGCGCTGGGAACCACGAACGCGTTCATGGGGGTGATGGCGGCTGGCGGCGCAGCCCTGATCGGGAACCGGGTGGACGTGGTTCCCATGCTGACCCTGGCGGGTGCCCTCACTGTGTTGGCAGGTCTCGCGGCACTGGCACTGCCAGGACAGGACCGAGAGGGAGGACTGGCCTGGCCCATCATTGGGGGTTGGCACGCCCGGGCACGGCGGTGAACACCTGCGATCACCTTCTGAACAAGGCAGTTGGGCCACCCCGAGGACATGACTCTACTGGGATTAAGCAGAACAAGGTAAAAAAGCGAATCTACAAAAATTAAGCTAAATGTTGATAAAATGTAAGGCAGACCTTGACAATGTGTTGAGGAAAAGAGGGCGGCCAAAACCGAACGACCAGTGGAGCTGCGGTTAAAGCGCAACAGAACAAGGGGGCAAGAATGCGTCAAGTCTGGTTCGAGCAGGACGCAACCGAGCGGGTACAACACCTTCATGAGGAGGCGCGGCACGCTGCACTCCTGCGGCAGCTTCCCCGGTCCGGTCCTGCTCTGCAGTGGAAGGAAGTTCGGGTCACCCTTCACCTGCCCGTTCTCCGTCGCTCCGTTGGTCTGCCCCCTAAAAACTAGACACAACTGACTGGAGGCCATCGGCTCGCTCCCCGACGAGGGAAGGGACTTCCCCCGACCCCTGCGAGAAAGCGAGGATGACCCATGAGACAGCGGAAGTTCAGCGAGGAACAGATCATCAAGTTGCTCCAAGACGCCAAAAAGGGTGAACAACCCATTGAGGAGCTGTGTCGGGAGGCCGGGTGCAGCACGGCCTCCTTCTCCACCTGGAAGGCGAAATACGGCGATGCCACCGTGGACGAAGCCAAGCGGCTTCGTCAGCTCGAACGTGAGAACGAGCGACTCCTCAAGCTGGTGGGGCAGCAACGCTTGGAACTGGAGGGGATGAAGGAGGTCCTGGCAAAAAAGCGTTGACGGCCCCCGAGTGCCGGGAGGTCGTCCAGCATTTGATTCTCAAAGGAGTTCGACAGCAGCGGGCGTGTGAGCTGATCGGCCTGCCCCGTTCCTCGCTGTCCTATCGCCCACACCCCCGGCACCATGGACGTCTCCAAGAGCGAATCAGGACGCTGGCCCGCGAGCATCCCCGCTGGGGATGCCGCCGGGTTCACGCCACCCTGCGCCGCGAAGGGGTACAGGTCAACCGCAAGACCGTTCACCGCCTCTGGAAGCGTGAGGGTCTCGCGCATCCGACCCGCCGCAAGACCAGGAAAATCGGTACAGGCCAGCATGTTCCCTGACAAGCCGAGCGACCATACCACGTGTGGACCTACGATTTCGTGTTCGACCAGACGCTGAGCGGACAGACCCTGAAACTCCTGACCCTGACCGACGAGTTCACCCGGCAATCCCTGGCCCTACGCTGCAAGGCGGCTTTCACGTCGACTGACGTGAAAGCCGTCCTGGTCGAGGTCATGCGGGAACGGGGCGTTCCCGCCTTCATGCGCAGCGACAATGGCCCGGAGTTCATCGCCCACGACCGGGGGGTCTGGCTGGCCGTGCAAGCAGGTGGGCACCCGGTACATCGACCCTGGAAAACCCTGGCAGAACGGCGTGGCCGAGAGCTTCCATGCTCGGCTCCGCGACGAGTTGTTGAATGTCGAGGTCTTTCACTCGGCACGACACGCCCAGGTGCTGCTCGATGGTTGGCGCAACTTCTACAACAGCGCCAGGCCGCATTCTTCCCTCGCTTACCTAACCCCGGACGAGTTCGCGGGCCGGTGGGCATCACCCGCCGCCCCGACCACCGTCGTACACTCCCCCTGAGTCGAGCCTCCAGTCAGTTTCGTCCACAAAACTGGGCCAACCCATCGAAATACCCGAACACATTGCCCATCCCATGACGTTCGTATTCGTAGTCCACCCGCCTGGCACTGCCGAGCTTGATCGGCAGTGGTGTGCGGACATCACCGATCAGCTGGCAAGGGCGTTCATCGAAGCACACCACCGGCTGCTGGGGGTCATAGGGTTGCTCGTAGAGCTCTAGCACGTCTTCCATGGCGCAAACGAAGGCCGCGTTCTGCTTGGGTGGAATGCACCACTGCTGTTTCAGGTGCGGTTTGAGTTCGTTTTTTTTAGAACCTGGCGCACCGTTTCCGGCGAGATGCTGCTCACATGCGCCAGTTCCACAAGCACGTCGGCAAGAAGACGCAAGCTCCACTGTGCGCGACCCTCCGGCGGATCACTGGACGCCAAGGCAATGATGTGCGCTTCGAGTCGCCCGTCCACTTTGCGGGGCTTGTAGATGCTGGGCCGGCGGGCCTTGAGGGCTGCCTCAAGCGTTTCGTGAACGAAACGCTTCCGGACCCGCAGCACCGTCTGAGTGCTGATCCCAAGTTGCTCGGCAATCTGTTTTCGCTCAATCCAGCATCGCTTTTGAGGAGCACGTGGGCGTGAGTGATTTCACGGGCCGTGGAGCGTCCAGCACGCGTGATATTCCTGAGCTGCTGGCGCTGGTCGTCACAGAGCTGGACGATGTAGCGGGCGCGCGTCATGCTTGTGAGGGTGCCCCACTAGAGGTACCAGTCAATTTGCAAAATCCAGCGTACCTCAGCCCGCCTGGAACAGGCGGGCAAACTCGTTCGGGGTCCGTCCACCGAGCGAGGTATGGGGCCTAACGTCGTTGTAGTCGTGACGCCAAGCGGAGAGGATCAGGCGGGCCTGATCCAAACTCTGGAACCAGTGCAAGTTCAGGCATTCGTCCCGGACTCGGCCGTTGAAACTCTCGATGTACGCGTTCTCAACGGGCTTTCCCGGCCGGATGAAGGTGTGCGTGATGCCGCGCTCATGAGTCCAGAGGTCCAGGGCCTTGCCCGCGAACTCTGGGCCGTTGTCGGGAGTGATCGACTGCGGTGGGCCTCGGAACTGCACGACCGCTTCCAGGGCACGGACGACGTCATGACCGGTGATGGAGGTGCTGGCGTACATCACCAGGCATTCCCGGGTGAAGTCGTCCACAACGTTCAGCACGCGAAACCGCTGTCCAGAGGCCAGCTGATCCGCCATGAAGTCCACACTCCACCGTTGATTTGGCGCAGAAACCTGCGGTTTCTGCTGGCGCTCTCCAAGGCTGAGCTTCCGGCGCTCCTTCTTCCGGACCGCCAACCCTTCGGCCCGGTACATCCGGTAGACGCGCTTGTGGTTCACCGTCTCGCCCTCGCGTGCCAGCATCAGGTGAATCCGCCGGTCCCCGAACCGTGGCCGTTCCCGTGCCAGTGCACGTCATCGCTCGGCCAAGCGCACATCCTTTTCCCTTTTGGGGCTGTTCCGTCTTTGCGGGCTCCGGGAGAAGCCCAGCACCCGGCAGGCCCGCCGTTCACTCACCGCGAAGGCGTCCCGCAGCAGGGTCACCATCTGCTTTTTGAGGGGCGTCACCACTTTCGCCCCACCACCTCTTTCAGCATGGCGTTGTCGAGCGACAGGTCTGCCACTCGCTTCTTCAGGCGCTGGTTTTCCGCCTCCAGCTGGCGAAACTTCCGGGTTTCGTCTTTGGTCATACCGCCGTATTTGGCCTTCCAGCGGGAGACGGTCGTCATCGCGACCCCATGGAGTCGCGTCAGATCGCTGAGGGGCGTACCTGCCTCAAGCTGCCCGAGAATTTCCAGGATCTGCTGCTCGGTGTACCGTTTGCCCTTCAGATGCCTCCCAGTCTGCTGCTCGATTTGCAATCAGACTGGCACCGGAAATAGGGGCAAGGTCACTTGATCGTGCGCCTGTCCCTCTCAAAACAAAGTCAACTGGGCACTGGACTAGCGGACCGTCAGCTTCGGTCTGTCACTCCCGTTGCTCGTTTCCATCGATCCTCTGGCTCCATATGCCCTGAGAGACTCTTGTTGATAGCCCAACAGAAGGTTTGCGGTCACCGCTTCCACGCACAGGCTCACCTCGCAGCGCATCGTGAGGTCGCTCGCACCCAAATGCTCGATGCAGTTCCTGAACGCGAAGCGACGCTCACCCTGGCCTTCCACCCATGGAACCTGTCTCGTTCCTGCCGCCACTGCCTGTCGTTCATCAGACGACCGCACAGGCGAATTTCGTCAAACATACGCAGTACTTCCGCTCAAACTGGGTGGTACACGCGAACCATCCCGCGTAGCATGAGACGCAATGTCCAACGCGAACGACTGGCGTGACGTGAAGATCGTGGAGCGTTCGGGCTTGGCTTGGCTGGCCGCGCGAAAGCTGCGCGTCTCACGTGTCGCCATGGTGCTCGGGCGCAGCGTTCACCTGAGCGGCGCCACCCGCGCGGACTTCCTCGCAAACGACGGCTGGATGCGGCACGAACTCGCGCATGTCCAGCAGTACCAGCGGTACGGTCTGCTGCGATTCCTGACGCTGTACCTGATTGAAAGCCTGAGGCGCGGGTATCACCACAACAGGTTCGAGGTCGAGGCGCGCGCCGCCGAGCTCTGCGTCCCGCCGCGCACGTGAAGACAGGTGCGTGATCTGCTGAAGGGCGTGGCTTGGCCGGTCAACTTGGCGTGGCGTGCGCTGCACGCCCGGCGAAGCAGGTCTGGCTTGACGGCAGCGGGCGTGGCCGTCGCGGCAGCGAGCCTTACGGTGTTCCTGGCACTTGGTCAGGGCCTGCGCGTCGCGGTGCAGGAGCAGACGGACAGCGTGCGCCCGCAACTTCAGGTGTCCATCGGGGGTCTGCTGGCCGCCGCCGCGCCACCCCCCACCCTGCCGGACAGCATCCTTCCGCAGATCGAAGCGCAGCGGGCTGCGCTGCATTTGAAGCACGTGACGCCGGTGCTGCTGTCCCGCCAGCAGTTTGGGCGGTTGAGCGTGACGCTGTTCGGGATTCCCGCGGCAGCCGGGTTCAACCGCGTGTATCCGTACGCGCGTGTGCAAACGGGACGACAACTGTTTCCAACGGACGAGGGGCGCGCTGTAGCCGTCGTGGGCAGCGAAGTGGCGCGGCAGGCGAACGTGCGTCCCGGGGAGACCCTCGCGCTGCTTCCCGGGCGTGCCGTGCGGGTCGTGGGGGTTCTGTCGCCCACCCACAGCCTCACGGACGCGTTCGTGATCCTGCCGCTCCACTCCGCACAGATCGCGCTGCGCGTGCCGCACCTGATCTCCCTCGCGGCGGTCGAGGTGGAGGAGGGCGTGAATGTCCTCGACGTCGCAGCCGCGCTGGAGGAACGCGTGCCCGCTGAGGTGTACGCGCAGCAGCAGGCGCGGCAGGCAACGGCGCGCCTGCTGAGCAGTGCCAAGGTCGTGCAGTGGTCCCTGGCGGGCGTGGCGTTGCTGGTGGCGTTCCTGAGTGTCCTGACGACCATGAGCATGGCCGGGCATGAACGTCAGCAGGAAATCGGTGTGCTGCGCGCCGTCGGGCTGTCGCCACGCTTGGTGCTGTACTTGATGACGCTGGAAGGCGGGCTGCTGGCCGTCACGGGCGGCTTGGTCGGGATCGTGATCGGCTGGGCCACGGGGGTCATGGTGAGTGCCGTGACCGTGCAGCGTCTGGGCGTCCCCGTGGCCATTCTGACGGGCGTGGACGCGCTGGTCGTGCTGGGTGTGAGCACCCTTGTGGGGAGTTTGGCGGCTCTGCCCGTCGCGTGGCGCTTGAGCCGACAGAGCATCGTCAGCGCGCTCCGAGCGTCATGACGCACGTGATGTAATACCTCAGATCATGCCGGGCCTCGCGCGACTCCTGCTTTCCCCACCCGCTGCACACGACGCCGCGCGGCTGCAGCGCGCCCTCACGGGCCGCACCGTGCTGATTACCGGCGCGTCGTACGGGATCGGCGAGGCCACCGCGCTCCTGTTCGCGCGGCATGGTGCCGAGGTGCTGCTCGCCGCTCGAACCGAAGGACAATTGCGCGCCGTGGCGGACCGTATCCGCGCGCAGGGCGGCCGCGCCCACGCGTACCCGCTGGACCTTACGGATCCGCCGCGCGTCACGGCATTCGCGGCGTCGGTGCAGGCGCTTCACCCGCGCATCGACATCGTGGTGAGCAACGCGGGTAAGTCCATTCGGCGCTCAGCGCTGGCGTCGGTGGAGCGGCGAGACCTCGACCGGTGTCTCGCTGTGAACTTCACTGGCCCGGCGGCGCTGCTGCTGGCGTTGCTACCCCGTATGACCGAAACGGGTGGGCAGGTGGTGAACGTCTCGACAGTGTCGGCGTTCCCGCCGTTCGCGCCAAGGTGGGCGGCGTACCAGGGCAGCAAGGCCGGGTTCGACGCGTGGTTGCGCAGCGTCGCGCTGGAAGTGCGCGCGCGCGGCGTGAGTGTGAGCAGCGTGTACCTGCCGCTCGTCCACACCCGCATGAGCGACGCGGCCGAACTGTACCGCCGGGTCCCGAAACTCACGGCGGAGGAAGCCGCGCGGGTGGTCGCGGGCGCGGTCGTTACGCGCCGGGCGCGGGTGGGCCCCTGGTGGCTTTCCGCGCAGGCGGGCGCGGGCCTGCTGTTTCCACGGCTGCTCGACGCCGCGCTTGACGGCTGGGAACGCCGTGAGCAGCGCCGTGAAAGGCGCGCGTGACCTTCCGGCGCTTCTGGAGGGCAGCGCGTGACGCTGGCTTACTCGCACACCCTCTGCGGGACGCCTGGCTTGCCGTTCGGGTTCTCGCACGGTTCGGGCCGTCCCTGTACGCCGTCGCGGCATGGTCGGCTGCGCGCTTCCCGCAGTTACCTGCTGTGGTGGACGACGATGGTCCACTCACGTTCCGCGAACTGCGTCTCCGCTCTGACAGCATTGCCGGAGTGTTCGAGCAGCACCTGCCGTTCGGAGCGAGCGTGGGATTGCTGTGCCGCAATCACGCGGCATGCGTGGCGGTCCTGCTCGCCTCGCAACGCGCGGGCTTGCGGGCCGTGCTGCTGAACCCGAGCGGTCCGGTCAGTCAGACGCTGGACGCAGCCCGCGCGCTGAACCTGTCACTGCTGGTCGTGGATGACGCGCTGATGCCCGACCTGCAAGCCCTCGAGCCGGACCTGCCCTGCTGCTGCATGTCCGCCCTCACGGTTGCGTCCGCCCCCGGAAAGCCGGGACCGTCGGGGCGACGTCAGGGGCGAATTGTGCTGCTCACCTCCGGAACGACCGGACCTGCCAAGGTGGTGCAGCGGCGCCTGGAAAGCCTCGGCGCGCTCCGTGCGCTCATGGCGCTGCTGGTTCAGTTAAACCTGCGCGCGCACGCGCCGGTCCTGCTGACCACGCCGCTCGTTCACGGACATGGCCTCGCGACGCTCGCGATGAGCCTCGCGTTCGGCGCGCCCTTGCACCTGCGGTCGCGCGGGGGCAGGGAAGCGTACCTGCGGACGTTGCGCGACGCGCGCATAGAGGTACTGGTGCTGGTGCCGACCGTGCTGTACCGCCTCCTCGACGCCCCCACAGAGCCGCTGCCGCACCTGCGGACCGTCATCAGCGGTTCCGCGCCCCTCACGGCCGACCTCGCGCGACGTGCCTTGTCGCGCTTTGGCCCGGTGCTGTTCAATCTGTACGGCAGCAGCGAACTCGGCCTGATCTCCCTCGCTCCACCCGAACAGCTTCTTGCCGCGCCGGACAGTGTCGGCCGTGTCCTGCCCGGCACGCGGCTGAGCGTTCGACGAGCGGATGGAACGCCCGCCGCAGCAAACGAGGAAGGGAACGTCACGCTCCGTACTGCCGGTCACTGGCAGCCTACGGGTGACCGGGGCCGCTTGAGTGAGTCGGGGCTGCTGACACTCACCGGGCGGTCGGATGACCTGTTGGTGATCGGCGGGGTGAACGTGACGCCGCAACGCATTGAGGAGGATGTCGCGCGCCTGCCGTTCGTGCTGGACTGCGCGGTGACGGGCGTGCCCTGCGAGGAGTACGGACAGCGGGTCGTCGCGTTCATCGTGCCGCGCGGCGGGTGGGAGCATGTCACGGCGGTGGACGTGCAGCGTGAACTGCAGGCGCTGCTTCCGCGAGCTTGGCGGCCCTCGCAAGTCGAGTTCCGTGCGGCGTTGCCCCGAAATGCCATGGGGAAACTGGTCAGGCATCAGCTGAAGCCCAGCGAAGACCAGTAACACCCTGGGCACGCCTGTCGTACCCTTCCGCTGAGCATGTCTTGTGTGTGCCTTACTGGCGGGAGAATCAACAGGGGCTTTTCGCAGTAAGCGACAGGACGGGCCTCACTTTTCGTCGAGCGGTAGGGCCTTCCGGGCATCATCGGGCAGCAGGGGAGACGCACCGCCCCTGCCGAGCTTCCACCTACGGATCAGAAGGCCGGGAGTTCGAATCTCCTCGGGCGCGCCAC
The DNA here is from genome assembly GCF_000381345.1 of Deinococcus apachensis DSM 19763. Lineage (NCBI taxonomy): Bacteria > Thermotogati > Deinococcota > Deinococci > Deinococcales > Deinococcaceae > Deinococcus > Deinococcus apachensis. The sequence goes on from NZ_KB906404.1 coordinate 16,198, forward strand.
AAAAACCTTCTCCCAGAGGGGGATTTTTCCTTTTATCCCACCCCCCTGGAACCCCCCGAACAGGCGGCGTGCGCAACGGCCAAACCGCCAGCCCAAACCCCAGGTCCGCAAGCTGGCAGCCCAAGAGCTGAGCGATTGCTCCCGCCGCAAGGAACGTCAGGCGCCGCCCACTCGGGCCCTGTTGGAGCGCGGAGACCCGCCGCCGCTGGAGTACGGTCGGGCGCCGAACACGTCACAGCGCCACCCGAGGACCACCTGCAGCGGGTCAGTGACCTGCCGCGCTTCCCGGCCTGCAGCAAGACCCGCAACTTCTTCGCCTGCCTGCCCACCGCACCCGCCCCACACGCGCGAACTGTTGGTCAGGGTGAAGTTCCAGGGCAACCCGGTCCCCCTTTCGTTCGTGGTACAAAGAGACGATCAACCCCCAACAGCTTGGACCACGCAGCAGCACGGATGAGGCCCCTCGAAAGGAAGGTCCACATGACGGTCACGACTGGAGTCCGCGACGTCTTCGCCCGGGTCTACGACATCTTCGAGACGGGGGATTCGCGCCTCATCGACCCCCTGCTCTGGCCGTCGGGCGATCTGCTCGTGATCGGGACCGACCCGCAGGAGTGGTGGGAGGGTGATGCGCGCGTGGGCGAGGTGCTGCGTGCGCAGCTGGAGGAAATCCGCACTAGCGGGATGCGGGTACAGCCCGGCGCGCGGCAGCAGGTCGTGGAGCGCGGGGACACCGGGTGGGGGGCCGAGGACGTGAACTTGGTCATGCCGGACGGTCAGGTGTTGCCCGCGCGGCTGACGCTGGTGTGCGTGCGGGAGGGGGGCGAGTGGCGGGTGGCGCACTGGCACATGTCGTTCGGCGTGGCGAACGATACAGCGCTCGGTCAGGAGCTCACCATTTAGATGGTGCCCTGTCGGCCTCCTCCGACTTATCCTTGTCGACCTGCAGGTGCTGAGCTGGGGGAAGCATGACGAGCCGACTGCCCAGCTACGAGGAGTGGCGCGCCTCTGAGGAGGACGCCCTGCGCGAGGCCCGCGAGGCGGGGGAAGCCGTCACGCACCCGCTGGAGGGCAAGCCGTACGCGGCGTGGCGGACGCAGTACCGCGCGCTCGAGGCCCTGCACCGCTCGTTCGGGTAGTGGCTGCGGGGAGGTGATGTACTGGTGAGGTGCCCGAGTGCCCAGCGTGCGGAAGTGTTCAAACCGTCAAGAATGGCAAGGCCAAAAACGGCACCCAGACCTATCTGTGCCAGGTCTATGGTCACCGCTTCCATCCAGACGCCAAACCTGTGGCGCCCAGCGAGGCCACCCGCACTCAGATTCTCTATGCCGTCCACAAACGGATGAGGTTGAGGGGGGTACAGCGCGTCTTTGGCGTCCACTGCAACACCGTCATCCGGTGGATACAAAAGGGGCCGCCGAAGTGAGACAGACCGTTTCGGTCTGTCTCACGCTCTTGAAGAATTGATGGTCGAGCTGGACGAGTTGTGGACCTTCGTGGGCCAGAAAAAGCAGCCCAGGTGGTTGTGGATTGCCCGAGAACGCCGCACTCAAAAGGTGCTGGCTTGTGTTCTTGGAGATCGCAGCGAAGCCACCGCTTTCCAGTTGTAGGACCGCTTGCCGCTCTCCCCAGAACAGCGTTTGAAAGGCACCTGCTGTACGGACCTCTGGCGGGCCTACGACGAACCGTTGTTGGGCATCAAACGTCTGACCCTCCGAGGGGAAACCAACCCTGTCGAGCGGCTGAACTGCACCCTTCGACAACGCCTCGGTCGGCTGGTCCGCAACTCCCTCTCGTTCTCCACATCCGACGAGTTGCTCAAAGCCTCACTCACCCTCGCCTTCCACCGCTACAACTTGTCACGTTGATGCAGCCACTACCAGGATGCCTTCCAACAGGTCTTTGTCACTCCGTCGCGGTCGTCCACGTCGAGTCTGTTTTTTAGGAGGAGGAAGGAGGGGAGCGAGGATGGCCCATTGCTCGTCCGTCAACCGCATTCCTTCAGGCTGCCACTGGACCTCGCTCCTCAACCGTAGCAATTTTCCGGATGACCTGTAGGAACGTCCTCCTCACTTCGCCCGCCACGCTACGTGCCACTACGTGCGTCGGCATGGTCCCACGCTGACATCCTCTTGCCATGCCCCTTGCCACATAGTTCAGGCATGCCGACGCGCTTGCTGACCCTGTTCGTGCTGCTCTGGCTGTCCGCCGCTTCCGCCGCCCCGCTCGTCGCGAACATCGACGGCGACTTTTGGGCCTGGACCGCCGGGAGTTGGACCCGTCTCACCTCATGGGGCCACAACGGTCCGCCAATCCTCTCGCCAGACGGGCGCAGTATCGCGTATGCGTCCGTCGCGCGGGGCGCAGCCGAGACGTTCTATACGGGCTGGGGCCCGACGAACATCTGGACGCTCGACCTCGTCACGCGTGAAGCCAGGCGCCTCACGACCCAAAGTGCCACCCCCACCGAGGGCCTGATTCGATCCACGCCCGCATGGTCGCCCGACGGGAGATTTCTCGCGTGGACGCAAAAAACTACGAGTTCGACCGCCACAACTCACACCGTCACCCTCTACTCGTTCTCGGACGGCGCCACGCAGGTGAGGGCGACGAACGCCCTTGACTACGTTGGCGTTCCCACCGCGGGGGGCGTGATGTGGAGTCCAGCGGGACTCGTGGTGCTCGGTCCAGTCGAGCGGGTCCCCGGGTCTTACACGCGCGACCCGATGCAAGCCTTGGGCCTAGGGAGTGCAGTGGAGGTCGGAGCGTACGTGCTGGACTCGGCGGGCCGCATTCGGCAGCGCGTCTTGTTCAGGAGTCCGAGCGGAGCGGGCCACCTCACCAGAAAGGGTAGCGCGGTGTACCTCGCGGGCTTCAACGACGGCCTCCTGTACGACCTCGGCGGACGTACGAACGTGAACCTCCTGAGGCCCGGCGCGACATCTCCCACGGCACAGCGTCTTGTCGCTGTGCGCGCCCCGAACGTCCTGTCGATCCGGTTCGTGATTCGCGAGATGGAGCTGACGTGCCAGCTGCTGAACGCAGGCCGTGTGGTGCGGGAATGGTCGTGCCAGAGCGTCCACGCCGTCAGCCACGAGATTTACAGCGAGGACTTCGACACGGCCCTTACCGTCACCCTCTCGCCAGACGGTAAGACGGCGGCGTACATGCGTTCAGGCGGCATTTACGTCCACGATGGCCGCGTGGAACGAAAGATTCTCGACCTTCGCGGACGCGAGGTGTCCGGCTTCGTTTGGGGCCCTGTCGAATTCCGCGTGCCTTAAGCGCAGATGCTGGAAAACTGACGATTTGAACGAAGCTGGCCTGCGAACCTCAGCTCGGTGTTGTTCTGACGCCCCTCGTTCTTCACCACGAACGCCTGGAACCACACACGATGCTCGAGCGGTCCCTGTCAGTACATGTTCAGCTGCCCGAGGGCAGCCTGAGGAGGGGCCACCCTCCCCCCGCGTGGCGCTCACACGTTCTCGGCGGTGCCTTTTAGCTTGAGTGGTCGTGAGGACCTCCGAACGGAGGTCAGGAACTGGAGTGGCACTGAACCTGAAGCAGCACAGCGCTGCCCTGGACGAGAATGTCACCGCCCTCTTGCCATTTGAGCTGGCCGACCTCCTCGGCCGCGTCACCCCGAATGATCGTCGTGTTGTTCCACTCCGCTTTCTCGAGGTTCGAGGAGACGACATATTTCCTCATGCTGTTCAGCTTGTCGGCGACGCCCATCTCGTTGTTCCCTAGGGCGGACCAGTGCGGCGCGAGCATCTTGTAGGTTACGCGACCTAGCAGGTACGCGTCACTGCCCCAGGAGATCACCTCAGCCCTCTCGTCGCTGTGATACGGGAAGTCCCACTGCCCCATCGAGGCAGCGTCGAACACGCCGTCGAGCGTGATGCGTTCGAGAACGATGAGTCTTCGCATGGTCTTGCCTCCTCGTCGGGTCTCGTGAGCTCATTTCATTGACAGGGAAAAGGGTCGGTGGGAGAGGGGTATTTTCCTCCTCACTCGTAGCACTCCGGCAGCTTTTTCAGCCCTTCCCACTGTGCCTGGTCATGCCCGAAGATGACCAGCCCGACAGGCTCGCGTTCCGCCAGATCAAGCAGCTTCATTGTGCTGGCGCGGGTCGCTTCGGCGTCCGGGTTGCTCCCGTTGTCCTGATCGTCACGGGTAAAGCCCTCGCGGAAGGGGACCGCGTCAACCGTCAATAACACCGACCCCATCTTGGGCAGCCGCACCAGCACCGATTGATGTCCCGGCACATGCCCGCTCGTCTCGATCAGCTCCAGCCCCGGCAGCAGCTCCGTGTTCCCGTCCACCAGCCGAATGCGCTCCATGGGCTGATCCCACTCGGGCCGATTGGCCGCAAAACGTGGGTTGCTCGCCGCGTCCGAATGATGCACACGCTGAACAACGTATTGCGCCTTCGTGAAGGCCGCGTGCCTTCCAGCATGGTCGATATCGTAGTGCGTCGAAATAACCGTATCAATGTCGTCCGGTTTCAGGCCTATGCCGGACAACTGCTCGATGACGTCCTGACCATTCTCGAACTCGGTCTCTCCTTCAGGCATGATCTCCGGGAGGCCGCTGTCAATCAGGATGTTTTCGCCGTCCTCCGTCTGCACCAGGTAACAGACGATCGGAATCTGGTATTCCGGCATGGACCCCACCTGCATCAGATACAGACGCTTCACGGCATTCTCGTTCACAAGCTTCTCCCTCAAATTACGTGTACGTTTTCGACAATGAAAACGTGAGGCCTGAGTCCCGAACAGACCCAGATGACCTAGCTGGACCGGCTCTCCCGCCTCTTCGGCTTGCTGAGCCTGCCTCCACTACGAGGCGCCGAGAAAGGAGGTGACGGCGGGCAGCAGCAAAGGCGACTGCAAAACGTCGTAATGGGTCGTGCCGGGCAGAATGGCAAGGCAGTGCGCGGTTCGGCCAGAGCCGTCCCAACCCGCGTCCCGCAGGCCACCCCCCAGCAGCGCGAAGAACTCGGCGGCGTGGGCAGGCGCGAAACTGTCAGCGTCGCCAGCGACGATCAGGGTCGGGTTCTGGAACCCGCGCAGTTCGTCGGCCCAGTCGTACTCGGTATTCACCACCTCGCCCACCCGGGTCACCAGCCGCGGCCAGTCGTCCGGGCGGGGCGCGATGCTGGCGTAGAGCCTATGCATGGGCCCCTGCTTCAGGCCCTCTGCGGCATGAGGACCGATCTGCGCCATACCCTCTCGTACCTCCCGGAACCAGCCGCCGCGGCGGAACGGGAACGACACGACCACCAGCTTGCGGAGCAAGCCTGGGTGCTGGAGGGCGAACCTCAGGGCCGCCCCCGCTCCCAGCGAGTAACCCAGCACATCGGCCTGGGAGACATCCAGGGCGCCCAGCAATCCGGCTATGTCATCACCCAGAGTCTCAAAGCGCATCGGGCGGTCGATGTCGGCGGTGCGGCCGTGTGCCTGCAAGTCCACGGCGATCACCTCCCGCCCGGCAGACAGCGCGGGAATCAGTCCGCTGAACATGGAGGTCGCCCCGAAGCCTCCGTGGAGGAGGACCAGCGGCACCTGATCGGGTCGGGGGGCGCCGTGCCGTTCGTAGTACAGGCTGAGGCCGTTAACTTCAGCGTAGGAGCCTGCGTTGGCTTGATCGGTCATGGGTTGACTCCTGTCGTTCGGGCAGGTCGGGCAGCTTTGGATAGGCTCTTGATGGAGTTCGGGGCCTGACCCTGAAGCCCCAGAAGCTCACCCAAAGGTCGGATGGGCAGGGGTCAACTCGGTCCCGGTGTACCCTCCGCCACGGGCTGGTAGGTCAAGAGCAGCACGCCCGCGCCGAGTTCCCGCGAGGCGGTGAGGTTCAGCGCCAGCCGGTCCCCGCCAGAGAACAAGCGCTTGCCGCTCCCCAGGACCAGCGGGTAGACCATCAGGCGAAGCTCGTCCACGAGGCCGTGCCGCAGAAGCGTCTGGACCAAGCTTCCGCTGCCGTAGACGAGGAGGTTCCCACCCTCCTGCCGCTTCAACTCCTCCACCGCCGCGACCACGTCTCCCTCCAGGGGGGTGGCATTCCAGTCGAGGGAAGTCAGGGTGGTGGTGGCGACGAACTTCGGGAGGCTGTTCATCCGTTCCCCGAACTCCCCGGTGCCGGTCGCGGTCGGCCAGTACTGAGCGAAGCCCTCGTAGGTCATGCGGCCCAGCAGGAGGGCGCCACTCTCGAAGAGTTCGCCCTGCTTGAACTGGCCGCCTGCCGGGCTCGTGTAGTCCCTATGCCACGGGATGGAATCTTCGTACACTCCATCGAGGGTCAGGAACTCGGTCACGATCACTTTACGCATGGATGCTCCTTGTGCAGCTCAGCAGTGGTTTCAACCTCGTGGGTGGGAGGGCGACCGATCTGGTACGAAAACGACACCATCGTGCCACTGGGGTCAGCACAGCCCTCGGTGTGAACAGTGGCGTGGGTGCGGCAACGCTCATCCAGCTCAGGCCAGCTCGTAGGAACCGAGGGCGTCAGGATCACGGAGTGGGTGTGTCACCCTGGCAGCCACATCGTCCGGCATCGTTTTTCCTTTGCAACATCGGGCTCGTAAAGCCTGCCAGCCAGGTGGCATTCGTGCCACGACCCTTTCGCTATCCATCCACATAGTCACTGGACTTTAGATTCTCCCGTTCGGACGCCATATCCAGTTCATCGCCTCAGATCAGGCGCCAGCCGCTCCTTGAACGGTCATGGGACCTCAATCAGCCAGGGCAGCCCAGCACCTGGCACCTCGACCTCGACCATCTCGATTTGGCCCTGGGCCTGGCTGTCAGCAGGATTGAGCACGTTGGTTGCGGCGATAAACAGGGTGCGGCGATCCTGGCCTCCCAACATGCACGCCAGGGCGAAGTGGTCCAGCCCAATGCGGTGCGTGACCTCGCCCCCCTCGCGCACCCGAAGCACTTCCCTCAGGGCCGCGACCCACACCGCCCCTTCGGCATCCAGGCACAGGCCGTCCGGCGTGAAGCGGCCCGCCGCAAAAGGAAGGGCCTCGTCGAACTGCGCCCAGGCCCGGCGGCCCGAGAGCGAGCCGTCGGGTTCGATGTCAAAGGCCGTCAGCCGGGCCGCGTGGCTCTCGGCCACGATCAGGATTTGCCCGTCGGGAGTGATCGCCATACCGTTGGGAAAGGCCAGCCCCTCGGCCACGATCCGCGCCCGGCCTTCCGGGGTAACCAGCAGGATCGAACCCGGGTTCGGGACAGGTGAGGGAGTGCCGAATTCCAGGCCGATGTTACCGACGTAGGCCCTCCCGAGGGTGTCCACCACCAGCTCCCCGCAGGGATGCGGTACCAGGCCCGACAGGTCGGCGAATTCCGTCAGACGGCCGTTCTCAAGACGGAGGACCCGGCGCTGGGTTGCCGACACCACCAGCACCCGCCCGTCCGGTGTCCCGTCAATTGCGGTGGGAAGATCGGGCAGCTCGGCGACGGTATGGAGGGTGCCGCTCAGGTCTACCTTCATCACCCGGTGGAGGGCGTAGTCGCAGAACCAGAGCTCGCCTTCACGCCAGCGTGGGCTCTCCGGGAACTTGAGACCGTCGGTGAGAATCGCTGTGTTCATCGGACTACCCCTCCGGTTTTCTTCGACGACGCTCCTCGCGGGCCTACGTGTTCAGCTCAGGAAAAACTCCTCCAGCACCGGGGCGAGCACGGGTGCGGCGGCATTGTGAGTCTGGCCCTCCAGGATGTGCCAGCGTGCGCCGGAAATGGCCTTGGCCAGCTTCTCCGCGGACTGGTGCATGAACCCGTAACTGGCCCCACCCACCAGGACGAGAGCGGGAACCGTGACTCCGGCGGCCCGCCCGGTGGGCACCGCGGCCTCTTCGCCCATCAGCTCGAAGTGGTCATAGGCCAGGGTGGGGGCGATCGCCTCGGCCATCGGCCAGGTCGGGGCCTGGCGCATCCCCTCGACCTGCTCGGCAGGAACTCCCACCAGCCCCAGAAAGAGCGCCATCGCGTCGCCCCGGCGGCCCTGGGCCAGCAGCTCCCCGAGCTGCCCGGTGTAGGCCTTCCACCTCTGCCGGGCGGCCTCGTCGTCATTGAAGGGGGGCTCGTACATCGCCAGTTTCCAGATCTTGCCCGGCAGCGCGAGGGCGGCTTCCATCGCCAGAACGGCGCCGCTGGACATGCCGTAGATGAAGGCGGAGCCGCCCACGGCATCCACCAGCGCCTCGATGTCCTCGACCTCGCGCTCCACCGCGAAAGGCGGGGTGTCCGTGCTCTGGCCCCTTCCCCGACGGTCGTACTGGATCACGGTGAAGTGCGGTGCCAGCAGGTCGGCCAGTTGCCTCATGCCCTGGTCGCTGGCCCGGTATTGGGTGGCCCCGTGGACCAAGACCAGCGCCGGGCCCGTGCCCGACTGATCGAACGCGATGCTCGTGCCGTCTTTCGAAGTGACCGTCTTCATGGGTTCCCCCTGTGCTTACGCCAGCCGCCCGCGTGGTTGTGAGCGATGATCGGCCTGGACATTGCGCACAAGGCAGGGGCATGTAGCGTCCGCCCTTTTTTGAAGGAGACGGTACGGGCGGTCCTGTTGCCGTGTACAACACCGCTCGTTGACCGGGGGTTTGCCATGGCCCCAGTCACGTCAGACCTGTGGCCAGCCGGGTGGAACCTCCTGCCAGCGCTCTTGGCGGCCATAGGGCAGCAGGTCGGCGTACCCGAAGTAACTCGACATCGCCTCCACGCCGCGGCCGGTCGTGGAGTACGTCAGGTAAGGCTGCCCCTCCACCAGCAGGTACACGCTGAGGCCCGGCCCCTCACCCCCATCCTCGCCCGTCCACCCCCAGTCCTGGTTGAAGGTGTTCCCGAACGACGAGTACCACGGGACGCTCCAGCCCTTTTTCTCGGCATAGGCCAGCAGTTTCTCGATGGGCGCACGGGAGATGCGGACGAAGCTGGCGTCCATGGTTTTGAGGTGGGGGAGATGGGGGGACGCGTTCTCCGCGAAATGCGTGCAGGAGGGGCACCCCGCGTCCCAGTCCGGGTGGAACATGAAGTGATGCACGAGCAGTTGTGGGCGACCGGCGAAAAGCTCTACCAACGTCACCGGACCTTCCTTCCCCATGAAGACGTAGTTGTCCACCGGCGTCATCGGCAGGCGGCGGCGCTGCGCCGCAATGGCGTCCGTGAGGCGGGTGCCGACTTTTTCCAGGGTCAGCAGTTCGGCCCGGGAGCGCTGCCAGGTTTCGAGGTCGACGACGGGTGGGTGGGCTTGAGCTGTGTCGGTCATGCTGGACCTCTCATGGGGGGTGGAGGTGGATCGGGGCGAATGCTCGGGTGGTGCGCTGGGTTAAGGGTGAACTTTCCTCCTCTCAGGTTGGGGCTGAAGGAGCGGGGGGCGCGGTAGCCTGCCTGTGCAGAACACGCACAAGTCCATGACATGTGTACGGCGTCCACACTACTACGCCATAAACAGAATGGCAACCGGGGATCAACCCTATGGCTGAAGCCACCTCCACAAAACGCGCCACCTACCATCACGGTGACCTGCGGCAGGCCCTGATTCAGGCTGGCCTCGACCTGGCCCGGGAGGGCGGTCCCGACGCGGTCAGCGTGCGTGAAGCCACCCGCCGCGTTGGCGTCGCCCCCAACGCCGCCTACCGTCACTTCCGGGACCGCGACGCCCTGCTCGCCGCCGTCTGCTCGGCCGCCCAGGCGGAGGTCGCCCGCGCCATCGACGCCCAGCTCGCCACGGTCAGTCCTGACCAGGACCCCGCAACCCGGGCGCGCCTGCGCTTCCAGGCCGTCGGGCTGGGGTATATGCGGTTCGCGCAGAGGCACCCGGGCCTGTTCCGCACCGCCTTCTGGACCTCACGCGACCTTGCGGGGGCCAGGAGCCCGGAGAGGCGCGGCTCGGGCGGACGCACGCCCTTCGAACTGCTGTCCAGCGCGTTGGATGAACTCGTCGAGACGGGCTTGCTCGCGCCTGGGCGGCGTCATGGTGCGGAGTTCCTGGCGTGGTCGGCCGTGCATGGCCTGGCGACCCTGCTGATCGACGGCCCGCTTCGGGGGCTGGGGGAGGCGGAGGTGAGTCGACTCGAGGACCGCTTGGTGATGATGGTCGAACAGGGGCTGTAGCGTTGCTGCTGGGAATTTGGTCGACTCAGCCCCGGGAGGTGCGGGTGGGTCGATGTTGTGTAGGTGGAGATAAGCCTCAAAGAGAGGCGGCACCACCAGGACCCACCGTCGAATCCACACCGCCAAGTTCGAGCGAGACGGCGTGCAGCTCGCTCCAACCAGCGATCAGCCAATCGCTACCGGCAACCTTCCCTCGACAGGGGACATACGGCTGGGTTTGTCCCGTCTGGTGTCACTCTCGTCACATAGCTGGGGCGGTCTCAGCTCTGGGCTGAGAACCCACTCTGGGATCAGGAAGGTGGCCTGCATGCGAGTGTTCGTAGCAGGTGGGACCGGAGTCTTGGGGCGGCGGCTGGTGAGGCTTCTCCAGCACTAAGGCTAGGCGGGAGCTGCGCTACCCCTCGTGGCGCCAGGGCTGTAAGGAAGGACTGGCGTAACCCGGACTGAGTGCGGGTGCTGCTTGCAATCACCTGCCGACTACTGGGTAGCGGTACTTCGGGAAATTCAGGGCAGGGGGATGGGGGCCAGCATCCGTGGTGCTGGCCTCGGTGCTATGCGCCCTTCTCTTCCCCCTTGGACCCGACACTTTCCCCCCTTGCGCCATCAAGCGCAACGAACCTGGGCGCCGTTGTCCGTGCGAAGTTTGTGCAGTGCGGCCCACCGCAAAAGCATGCAACCCCTAACGGCGGTGGTGGCGCCAGGGAAAGAAGGCCACACCCAGCAGTTCATCACGGACAGCCCGTGGCCGACCGCGCCCCTGGAAACCCTGCTCGCCCAGCGGGCTCAGCAGATCGAAGCCTCTCAACTGGCCTTGGACGCCCAGCCTACTGAAGGGGGAGAGGCTTTGTTGCCCTTCCACACGATTCTTCCCTTGGGAGCTTCCGGGCACCACTCAGCTTTGAGGGGCTTTTCCGCCCGCCTACGCCCCCACCTTCAGCCGTTCCATCAGGCGGACGAAGGCTTCGGCAGTCACTCGGGCGTCACCGAAGGAGCGGTGGCGCCCTCCCCGCGCGAAGGAGAGGTCGAGGCGCCCGGCGAGCACGTCGAGGTTGTGCGTGCGCTCGCCCGGGAAGGCGCGGCGGGAGAGTTGCATGGTGCAGTATTCGGCGGGTGGGGCCCAGGTCAGCCCGTGCCGCCTGGCCGCCTCACGCATAAACCGGCCGTCGAAACTGATGTTGTGAGCGACGACGGGTGAGCCGCCCACGAAGTCGAGGAACTGCGGCAGCACGTCGGCGAGGTGGGGGGCGCCCCTCACCATGTCGTCGCTGATGCCGTGGACGCGCTGGGCGTGCCAGGGAATCCGCAGGAGTTCACCCCCGGCGCTCAGCGGCCTCACCAGCGTCTCAAAGCGTTCGGACTCCGCTACGCGCCCGTCCCGAACACGCAGCGCGCCGATCTCCACGATCGCGTCCCGCTCGGGCGACAGGCCGGTGGTTTCCAGGTCGAACACGACGACGTTCACACGGGCAGGGTAGCGCGGCGGGGCGAGGAGCGTCAGCGGAAGAGCGTGATCGTGGCCTTCCCCGTTCACAGCGCGAGGTCGAGATTGGAGGGGCCACAGTGCTGGAAACGGCGTCATCGGGGGGTCAGGTCCGGTTCTCCCGCGTGAGAAGCTTCCTCAGCCCCAAGGACACACCCGAGTGACGGCGGGCCAGGCGCTCACTCCGGTTCCCCCCGCATTTCCAGTTCCTCCGCCACCGTCCGGGCGTCCACGCCCAGGGCCCTGGGCCTCACGCCCGACGCTTCCAGACGCATCAGCGCGGCGACCGCTTCCTCCTTGCCCTTGGCCTCGACCTCGATCCAGGGCACGTCGGAGTAGGCGCTGGGGAAGTCGGTGATCAGGTGGCTGTGGCGGCGGTCCTGCGGGCTGTCGATGCCGTTGGAGAGGTGGACGACCTGCCACTCGGGCGGGCGCCATGTCGTGCGGGCCTTCAGGACCCACTCGCGCACGCTGGGGTCCTCCTGACCCTCCAGCTTCTCGCGGACGACATGGTGGTGGGCGTCGAAGACGAGCGGCGCCCCCGTCGCCTCACAGATGGGCAGCAGGTCCTGGGGGCCGTAGGCGCGCTCGTCGTTCTCGAAGCCCAGCCGAAGCCGGACGCTGTCGGGCAGGTCGGGCACGAGGGCGGCGAGTTCGGCGGCGCGGCCTCCCTTGCCCCCGTGCAGCAGCAGCAGGTTCCAGGTGGAGCGCGGAAAGCCGAAGCGGTCGAGCGTGTCGGCGTGGGCGGCGAGCGTGCGGGCGCTGGAGGCGCGGACCTCGGGGCGCTCGCTGTTGAGGACGATGAACTGCTCGGGGTGCATCAGCACGCGGATTCCGGCGTCCTCGAAGGCGTACCCCGCCTCGGTCATCTGCGGGGCCAGGTGGTCGAGGACCGCCCGCCCGGTGTCGTCCCCCTCCAGGTCGAACATCGGGAAGAGGCTGGAACTCAGCCGGTAGAGCCGGATGCCCCGCGCGGCGCAAAAGGCGGCAGCCCGCCGCACCCGCACGATGTTGTCGGCGTACAGGTCGAGGAGTTTGGCCTCCCGTTCCCCCGGGGAGAGCTTCTGGTAGTTCGTCAGGGTGATCGTGCGGAAGCGCACCTCTGGCCCAATGGTCATGCACACCAGGCCGTAGGCGGGGGTCTGGGAGGCGGTCACGCCCTCCCCCGTTTCGCCGCGGCCCGGCAGCGGTCGGAGCAGTACCGCACGTTTTCCCAGTCGCGCTCCCACTTCCTGCGCCAGGTGAAGGGCAGGCCGCAGGCGGCGCACACCTTGGAGGGGCGCTCGCTGGGTTTGCGGCCCCCGCCGGACGTTTTGCGCGCCTCAGGCATGGGCCACCCCCAGGACGTCCAGCGCGCGGCGGGCGAGGACGGCGGGCGTATCGGCGGCGGTCACGTCGAGCGTGACCGCATCCTTCTCCTCGGGACCGGGGGCTTCCAGGGTGGCGAGTTGCGACGGCAGGAGCGAAGCCCCCGCGTAGTGCCCGGTGCGGGCCGTGACGCGCTTGCGCAGCAGCCCCTCGGGCACGTTGAGGAACAGGAAGCGCGTGCCTTCCACCCGCAAGGTGTCGCGGTAGACGCGCCGCAGGGCCGAGCAGGCGAGCACCACATCGGGCCGCGCCTCCAGTTCGGCCCGCAGACGGGCGAGCCAGGGGGCACGGTCGGCGTCGGTGAGCGCCTGCCCACGAGTCATTTTTTCCCGTGCCTCGGGGCTGTGAAAGTCGTCGCCGTCCAGAAACGGCCAGCCGGTCAGGGCCGCCACCTCCCGGCCCACCGTGCTTTTCCCGCTCGCCTCCACACCCATCACGACCAGCCGCATGGGGACAGTCTGCCGCAGCTTCCCGCGTGGGAACGTGGGGAAAGGTGAAGGTGGGGCGGGAATTGAGCAGAGGAGGGTGGCCAGGGGCACGGGCAGCAGCGGGTGGCGGGATGCCTGGCATTGCCGGGCCGGAGTGGCCTGGAGCAGGTCGACCCCCTCGCTCGTGAGCGCGGACGCCTCCTGTCGGCGGCGGAACTCCTCCCGCGGCGGCGGGAGGAGCGCGCCCTCCCCATTCGCCGGGGGAGGGGAGACCTTGGCTGGAGCCGCACCCTGGGCGTGGTGAAGTGGATAGGTCCGCCGCCACAGGTTCCAGGGGCCGCTGTACTCGCGGCTCAGGTCGGCGAGCAGGGCCGGGACCTGGCAGGCCAGGCCGAGCAGCCACTCCTCGTTGCCGCCTGAGGTGGGCTTCAGGACGGCGCGGGTATGCCCGCCATAACCAGCCGCAAGACGAGCGGACGTGGGAAGGCGGTCAGGGCACGGGCTCGCCCAGGCTTGCGCCGCGTGACGGGCCCACCCGCCGTCCCGCCCTCGCCGCCAGGAGCCGCCCGGCCGTCGCCAGCAGCCGGGGGTGACGCGTCCCGAGTTCGAGCAGCAGCCCTGGCGAGAAGTCGCCCGCCAGCAGCCGGGCGAAGGGCCCCGGCGGGATGGCCCGCAGCAGGGGCAGCCGCTCCTCCCAGGCCGCGTCGTCATACGACACCAGCCGCTCGTGGACGGCGTGGGCCACCCGCAGGTCGCGCCCGAACTCCCGCCGCCAGGTCCGGGCATACCGTTCCAGGAAGCCGCGCGAGGCGTCCCCGGCCCGAACCGCCTGGGCTGCCACGCCGCCCGCCAGGTCGCCCGCCCGCATCACGTACCGGATGCCCTCACCCACCAGGCTGGAAGCCTGCCCGGCGGCGTCGCCCACGACGAGCAGGCCGTCCGCGACGAGCGGCGCCTCGCCGGGAGCGGCGGCGGGCACCAGGCCGGTGTGTACCTCGACCGGGCTCGCGCCGCGCAGGCCCGGCACCCGCGCCGCCACCGGCTCCAGGTAGGCCCGGGGATCGAGGTCGGTGTGTGGCCGGGTCACGCCGACGCCCAGCCGCACCCGGCCGCCGCCGTGCGGAAAGGCCCAGGCGTAGCCCCGGGGTGCGGCCTGCGCGCCGACGAGCAGCACCGCCTCGCGCTCGTCGAACCCCGGCGCGAAGAGGTCGAGTTCGGCGCCGTACCCAACGCTCCCGAAGCCCGGGTGCATCCCCGCCCGCCGCGCCACCAGGGCGGCGTGCCCGCTCGCGTCCACGACCACCCGGGCACGGGCCTCGCGCGCCTCGCCCGAGAGACCGTCCCGGAAGCGCACGCCGACCACCCCCCCGTTCTCCTGGATCGGCTCCTCAACCCGCGCCCTCAGCCGCAGCGTCGCGCCCGCCGCAATGGCCTCCTGCGCGAGGTGCTGGTACAGCCCGCGTACGTCGAGCACACAGGCCACTGGCTCGTCGTAATCGTACACGGCCTCGCTGCGGGGGCCGACGAAGCGGAGGCGGGTGACAGGGTGGTAGAGCCCGGCGGGCACGCCGAGTTTCTGGAGCTCGTTGACGAAGCTCCCGCCGCTCGTCCGCACCGGCACGCCCACGGCGTCGGCCTTGTCCAGCACCAGGGTGCGTGCCCCCCCCAGGGCGGCGGCCCGGGCCGCCCGCAACCCGGCGGGCCCAGCCCCCACGACGACGACATCCCATTCCCCCACCGGCTGCCCAAGCATTGCCCCAGGGTACTGCGGCACGACGGTCGGGCGTGCGCAGGTCACGGCGGCCCATGTCCAGCGGCCGGTCGCGGAGCGAAGGCCAACACCTTCCCCCCTGGTCCACGGGTTGAATGACCGCACCCTGGAGAGCGCCGTCTGCCAGGTGAGCGGGAGGTGCGGCAGGGGGTCGGGGCTCTCCGGGAAGGCGCACAGCCTCAGGACAGAGCCTCCCCAGCACTCTGCCCAGTGGCGGCTCGCCTGGAAGCCTTGCCCTGCACCCGCCGCCACCCCAGGGAAGGGACTCTCGCCGCACCGTGGGGCAGCCGAGCTGCCCGGGGACGGGGAAAAGGCTGGGGAGTCGTGCCCAGCGGCTCTCTGCCCCCGGGATTGGGGGACCAGCGGCTCCCGTCCCGCATGCCATTTGCCCCTCATAGAAGGACACCACCAAACCCCATGAGAAGAGGGCCGTGCCCCTGGGCATCGAGCCCTGCCTTTCTCATTCCAAAGAGGTTCTGCGGGCGGCATCCCACAAGGCCGGATGCCGCCGCAGGGTCATTTGGTCCAGACGGTGTTGCCGGTCGCCCCGTCGAGGCGGCGCAGGAAGGCGTCCTTGTCCCCCTGGTGGCCCGCCCCGAGGTCGGCGTAGGTGTACCCGGTCGTGTACACCTGGGTCACGTCGAAGGTGGACGGGAACGGGTCGGGCATCAGGGCGCTCTGGCCGTTCACGCCGCCCTTGACCACGCGGGTGGCGACCCCGAAGCCGAAGGTGCCGTAGTTGGTCGGGCTCGGGTCGGCGGCGATGGTCTTGAACCACGTCCAGCTCCCGTCCGCGCCAAATCGGGTGATGAAGGCGCCGATGGTCGAGGCGGAGGTGGAGGTGTCGCGGTGGTAGCCAGTGAGGTAGATCCCTTCGGCTGTGGCACTGATTCCGCCCACGGAGCCCAGGTAGTCGGCGCTCGACCCCAGGCTGTCGTACCGCCACCGCTCCGCGCCGGTCACCCCGTCATAGCGGGCGAGGGAGAGCTTCGCGTTGTACGGGTTGATCTGGTGGATGCCCGCCAGGTAGACGTCGTTGTAGGAAACCGCCAGGCTGGTCCCGTAGAAGGTGTCGGCGGAGTGGGATCGCCGCTCCCACATCACGCCGCCGGTGCCCGGCTGGAGCTTGCGGATGCACCTGTCGGTGCCGCCGCCCGCGCTGTACGTGAAGCTCGCCGTATACAGCGCCCCGTATTCGTTGGTAGCAACCGTGCCCGAGCACAGGGCGGAGAAGCGGGTCCAGAGGCGCGTGCCGTCGCGGGTATAGGCGGAGACGGCTGCCTTCCCATTGATTGCCTGCGACACCCAGAAGAGGTTGCCGTTGGGCTCCACCGCGACCCCCCCAACGCCGTCACTGCCGGTGGTGCCGATCTGCCGGGTCCAGGCCACCGCTCCGCTCGGGGTGTACTTGCGGATGAAGCCGTCGTACCCCCCCTGGTTGTTGCCCTTGAGGCCGCCCTCCGTTCGCCCCACCATATACACGTTGTCGTACCGGTCGGTCGCGATCTGATAGACGAGCTCCTGGCCGGAGCTGCCGAACTGCCGCCCCCACACCAGGTTGCCCGCCGCGTCGTACTTGGCGAGGAAGGCGTCCTCGTCCCCCTGGTTCGAGTCGTACAGGGCGCCGCGGGTGCTCCCGGCCATGTACACGCCCGAGCTGTACCTGGCGACCGCGCTGCCCTGGTCCCCGCTGCGGGTGCCGGACTGGGGCGTGAGTGCCGTGGGGGCTTTCACGTCCGGGGCAGGCCTCTGGTTCACCTGCGGGGCGGCGGGCTGACCGCAGGCACTCAGCAGTCCGGCCAGCAGCAGCAAAAGGCGGTTGTTCTTCGTCATGATGTCTCCCCCTCTGGAGCGAATGAAACGGTGGGCCCTGAAACCCTTCCGCTGGACCTGACGGGTTTCCCCTTGCCTCAGGCCTGCGAGGCTCCTCGGTGTCCCTGCCTGCCCGGGTCAGCGGGCGGAGTGGGCGTGTGCTGCCCCTGGGGTGGGGCAGGTCACCAGCGGGTTCCAGTTGGCGAAGAGCTCGAGCGGGTTGTGCTGCCAGGCCCACAGGTGCAGCGCGTAAAACGGCTGGGGCAGCAGCGTCGTGTTCAGCGAGAACTCCCGGCCCAGCAGCGTGGGGGCGGCCTTGTGGCCCGCGTCATGCCAGGCCTTCTGGAACACGATGTACTCCACCCCGACCAGCCGCAGCGACCCGTCCGCCCGGGGCTCGTACATCAGGGCCTCGGGGTGCAGCGGGTCGAGGCGCGGGTCCTCGATCAGGGCGGCGTGGGTGTAGTGGACGCCCTGTGCGCCCTGGGGGCCGCTCATGCAGTCCATGAACTTGCCGTAGCCCGCTGCCAGCGCGGCGTTCATGTTCTCGAAGGGTGCCACCGCGTTCCGGACCTGCAGGAGTTGTCCCAGGGTGGGCTGCGGGGCGTAGGGCGTCGTGGCTGCGGCTGGTGTGGTCAGCAGAATTCCCAACGTGAGTACCGAATGCCTCATGGTTGTCTCCCCTCCGGCAGTTACCGGTTCCGTTGCCCGTCTTCGACTCGGCAACGGAACGAAACTCCTCTCTGGGTGGCGGCCCTCTCACCCAGTGGCTGGAAGGACCGGGCCGCCCCGGCGCCTGTCCTGTCGACATCGAGCGTCCCGGCTCTCTGGTGTCGGCCACCACGCCACCCTGTAGACACACGATTCAGCGGTAGAAATACGGGTCGAGGACACTGACCTGGGTGATGCGGTCCACGGGGAGGCCGTTCCGCTCGGCAGCGCGGCGGATGGCCTCGGAGTTCGGGCCGTCATAGATGCAGTAAGTTTGGTGGTGGTCCCCAGTCACGTAGGAGTGAATCCAGGTCACGCCCAGATCGGCATTGTGGTCCACCACGTTCAGGCAACTGGTGGCTCCTTCGGCAGTCATGGGAATTTCCAGACCTTCAGGGAATGTCCGTTCGACCATGTAGCGCGGCATATCAACCTCCTGTGTCCCGAACGCAGGATTGGAATCGTCCGGGGACGCACGTAGCCTGAGGCCGGTCTGGTCAAAAGGAGGTCAAAAAGGCGGGCGGGATTTCTCGCAGGTCGGCAGGAGGCGGCGTCTCGCGCGAGACGCCGTGAGCCGGAACCTGAGCGGGGTGGTTGCCCCGGGAAGCAGGTAAGATAGGGTCGTCAACGCGCTGTGAGCGGGGGAGGGCGAGCGGAACGTCCGCCGGAGGCCCCGGGCGTGGGGCACCCAGCGGAGGTGCGGCGTGCGGAGCGAGCTGCAATCTGGCCTGATCCGGGGATTGGGGGCGGTGCGGTCCCGCCGGGTGGGTGTGGCCCTGGGGCTGTGGGGCGAGCCGGGCATCGGCAAGACCTTTCTGGCGGACATGGTGATGGGGGATCTGGGCTGCGCGGGGCACCGCGCCCACGCCACGCAGGACTTCGGGGCGCTGGCCCTGGCCCTGCCCCGCACCGGGCGGCTGCCGACCTGGGCGGGGGGGCAACTGGCCCGCCTCGCGCGGGGCGAGCGTCTGGACCCGGCGGCGGGCGTGAACACCCTGGCGGCCGTGCTCTCCGCGCTGGCCCCTTTCGTGCTGCACCTGGAAGACCTGCACGAGGCGGAGGCCGAGCAGCACGCCCAGATCGCCGAACTGGCAGGGGCCGTCAAGCGGAGCCCCGGGGTGGGCCTGCTGGTGACCAGCCGCAGCGAGCCGCCCGCCCCCTTCACGGGGTACCACCTCCGGCCGCTGGACGGCGACGAACTGGTGGCGCTGCTGAGGGGAGAACTCGGGGCCGAGCTGCCCGGGGAGGCGGCCGCCTGGATCACGGGCCGCACCCACGGCAATCCGCTGTTCGCCCTGGAGTTCCTGCGCTACCTGAGCCGCCAGGGCTTCCTGTGGAGCGACGGACAGCGCTGGCACTGGCGCGCGCCCGCTGAGGGCTTCGTGCCCGTCACGGTGGAGGCCCTCATCGGTCAGCTCTGCGCCGGGGCAGCGCGGGACCCGGATGAGCGGGCGGCGCTCGAAGCCCGCGCCCTGCTGCCCGCCAGCCTGGAGGCCGGGCCACTGGAGGCCGTCTGGGGGCCGATGGCCGGGCTGACCCCCGGGGCGCTGGACCAGGCCCGGCGGCGCCTGGAGGCGGCGGGCCTCCTGCGCGGGGATCACTTCGCCCACCCCCTGTTCGGGGAGGTGATCGCGCGCGAGCTGACGGGTGAACGGCGCCAGCGCCTCGCCCGGCGGGCGCTCCCGGTGCTCGCCCGGGTGAACCCCCTGCTGGCAGCCGAGTTTCTGGAGGCGGCGCAGGTGCCGGACGCCGAGGCGCTGGCCCTGCTGGAACAGGCTGCCGCCCAGGCGACGGCGGCGGGTCAGGGGGTTCAGGCGGGTCGCCTGCTCGCCCGCAGCCTTGCCTGGCGGGGCGGCCCGGAGCGGGCCCGGGTCGCCCTGGAGGCCGCCCGGCTGCTGTACGACACCGAATACGGCGAGGTGGTGCGCCTGCTGGAACTCAGCCTGCAGGCCGATCCGGACAATGTGGAGGCGCTGTACTTCCTGGCCGAGTGGCGGCTGCTGGAGCGGGGGGGCCAGGCCCCGCACGCGCTCCTGGCCCACCTGCCCGAGACGGAACGGGCCAGCGCCCGCTGGTGGGCCAAGTGGATCAAGTTTCACTTCCTGGCCGAGGCCTGGCCGGAGGTGCTGCGCCTGTGGGAGGCCCATCCCGAGTTCCACCCCGGGGCCCCGGCCATGACGGTGCATGATGTCGCTTTCGCCCACCTGTTCACGGGCGACCCGGCGGGGGTGCTGGCCCTCGCGGGTCCTGCCCTGGAGCGCCCGGACCTGCAGCCCCTGGAGCGCTGCGATCTCTGGAACGTGCGCGCCTGTGCACTCAGCGAGGTGGGCGAGCTGGACGCGGCGCTGGAGGCCCTGGGCCGCGCCATCGACGTTGCCGCCGGGGAGGGGGCCACAGTCTGGCTGAGTTCGTACCTGTTCAACCGGGCCGAGGTGCTGGGGCGCACCGACCATCACCTGGACCGGGCTATTGCCGACGCCGAGGCCTGCGTCCGTCTGCGTGTGGCCCACGGCTCGCCGTATCAGGTGGCGCAGGTCCAGCCGCTCCTGGGTCACCTGCTCACCCTGCGGGGCGACTTCGAGCGGGCCGAGACGCTGCTGCTGGAAACCCGGGCGCTGTGCGAGCGCTACCCCCCGCGCCACGCCCTGGCCCGCTGCCTGATCGCGCTGGCCGAACTGTACCTGGAGTGGGACCCGCCGCACGGTCCGGTGCTGGCCCGCCGGGCGGCGGCCGGGGCGCTGGAGCTGGCCCACACCTTGCAGAGTGCCGAGTTGCTGCCTGAAGCGCTGGAGGTGAACGCCGCCGCCGAGCAGCGGGCGGGTCATTCCCAGGCGGCCGCCCGGCTGCTGGCCGAGGCCGGGGCGTTAACCGAGGGGAAGGCCCCAAGCTCCGGTCAGGCCCGCCTGTGGCGGCGGCAGGCGGAACTTGAGGCGGAGGCTGGCCGGGTGGGCGCGGCCCAGGCGTTGCTGGAACAGGCCCTGACCCTGGCCCGCGCCCAGGGGCCAGTCAGGGAAGCCCAACTTTGCGGGCTGGACCTGGACCACCTGCGGGGCGACGCCGCCGGGGTGAGGGAACGTCAGGCCTGGTTCGATGCGCGCGGCCTGGGCGCTCTGGCGGCCCGAGCGCGGCGCCTCTTCCCCCAGCCCGCCACGCCGAAAGCGCCGGACCCACCGGCCCTCCGCCTGAATGTGCTCGGGCCCCCCACCCTGGAGCGCGGGGGCCAGCGGGTCGTCTACCGGGGCCGCAAGAGGACCGAACTGCTGGCCTGCCTGCTGGAAGCGCGCCTCACCGGGAGGACGGAGCTCAGCGTGCTGGACCTGCTGGACGCCCTGTACCCTGGCGAGCCCGAGGAGGCCGCGCGGCGCACCCTCAAGCAGCAGGTGTACCTGCTCCGCGAGGCGCTGGGTGCGGGCTGCGTGCTGAGCACCTCGGGTGGCTACGCCCTGGGCGCGGTGAGCAGCGACGCCGAGGAGTTCCTGGCGGGTGGTCCCGCCACCCTGTGGCGCGGCGTCTATCTGGGCGGCCTGTCGGAGGGCTGGCAGCCGGGCGTGCGTGACGCCCTGAGCCTGGCCCTGCGTGAGCGGGTGGAGGCCCTGCTCCTCTCCAACCCGCTGGAGGCGGCCCGCCTGGGCCGGGTGCTGTGCCAGATGGAACCCTACGACCAGGAGGCCCTGCGGCTGACCATAAGTGCCCTGGAGGCCGCAGGTGAACCCCATGCGGCGAGGCGGTTCTACCTGGAGCGGCGCGCGACGCTCTCGGAGGTGGGCGAGGTGCTGCCGCCCGAGGCCGGGGTTTTTGTGGGAGCCTGATCGTTCTCGTCCCGAACAGCAGGGCGAACCCCAGACCCCGGTTGCCGGTACTTTTGAAGCGGGTGTGGGGCCCCGCACGGTTGCCTCGGGGGCGCTCGACCGCTCCGGGGTCGAAAGGGTCGGTGTGCAGGGGGTGAGCGGCGCGAGGGTTTCATCTCCACCCCGGCCGCGCCGGTCGCGGGTCGGCAGCCCATCACGAACGCCGGGGGCCGCCTGCCGAATAGCCCTGCCGATGCCTGGGAAGGTCCGAAGGGCCCACATGGGCGACCGGAGCGCCCCTCCTCGGTGCCAGGAACGAAGTCGCGGAGTCTTACCGGACGTACGAGGCGCCGTTGATGTCCAGGGTCGCCCCGGTCATGTGCCGCGCCAGCCCCGAGGCGAGAAAGGCCACCGTGTTCGCCACCTCCTCGGGCGGGGCCACGTCCCCCAGCGGAATGTCCCGCGCGATGTCGGCCGCGTGCTCGCGGAGATATTCCCCGGCCATGTCGGTGCGGACCCAGCCCGGGGCCACGGCGTAGGCCAGGATGTTCTCGGGGGCGTACCCCCGCGCGATGGAGCGGGTCAGCGCGATCACGCCCCCCTTGGAGGCGGCGTAGTGCATAGCGTCGGGATTGTCCCCGCGAAAGGCCGCCCGGCTCGCCACGTTGACGATGATGCCGCCCCCCCGCTCCCGGAAGTGCAGGATCGCCTCGCGGCACAGGTCCGCGACGGCGATCAGGTTGACCTGCAACGTGCGGGTCCAGGTGTCCGCCCACTCGTCCGGGGGGTCGTCCACCGTGACCGTGGGGGCGATGCCCGCGTTGTTCACCAGCACGTCCAGCCGCCCCTGCCAGGCGGCGGCTTCCCGGAAAAGGTCGCTTGCGGCCCCGGGCCGGGACAGGTCGGCCCCGACGGCGATAGCCCGCGCCTGCCCGAGTTCCTCCACGATGGCCCGCGCCTCCCCGGCCCCCCGGCCGTAATGCACGACGACCTGTGCCCCCGCGCCCGCCAGGGTCCGAACCGTCGCCGCGCCGATCCCGCGCGAGCCGCCCGTCACGAGGATGACTTTTCCAGTTAAGTCGAGCATGCCGCCTATTGTGCGGTCTTTCCGGCTCCCGCGATTCCGGGTGGGGGAGCGGGGATCGGAACCGTCCGTCCAGGTCATGTCCGCCTCTCCTGCAGAAAGGCGGGAAGGGGAGGCGAAATTGCGGGGGCTCGGCAAGATGCGGACCATGAAAAGCCCCCGTTCAGGCCAGAGCCCCTCTCACTTCCCCACGCAGAAGTTGCGGAAGACCGCGTCCACCACGTCTTCGGCCACGTCGCGCCCGGTCAGCTCGGCCAGGGCCCGCAGCGCCTCCTCCAACTCGTACCCGGCGAGGTCGTCGGGGAGGGTGCGCGCGGCCTGGATGTGCCGCCGCGCCCGCCGCGCCGCGTCCGCCTGCCGCTCGGTGGTGAGCCACGCCTCGCCCCGGGCCGCGTCCCCGATCAGGGCGGCGTGGATGGCGTCCCGCAACCCGGGGAGGCCCAGCCCGGTGACGGCGCTCACGTCCAGCGCGGCGGGGTCGGTCCAGGCCGGGGGCAGGTCCGCCTTCGTCCGCACCCTGATCACCCGCGCTTCTCCCGGCAGCTCGGTCGGCAGAGCCTCGCGGGGCAGGCTGCCGTCCTCCAGCACGAGCACGAGGTCCGCCCTCCCGGCGAGGCTCACCGCCTGGCGCACCCCCGCCGCCTCCACCTCGTCGCCCGTCTCGCGCAGGCCCGCCGTGTCCACCAGCGTGACCGGCACGCCCGCCAGCGAGAGCTGCGCCTCCAGATAGTCGCGCGTCGTGCCGGGAATGGGCGTGACGATGGAGCGCTCGTAGCCCAGCAGCGCGTTCAGCAGGCTGCTCTTGCCCGCGTTGGGGCGCCCGATCAGCGCCAGCCGCGCGCCCCGGGTGGCGACCTGTCCGGCCCGCGCGGTGCCCACCAGGGCCTCCAGTTCCGCCTCGGCCGCGGCGAGGGGTACTTCGCGGTCCTCGTCCGGCACGCCCTCCTCCGGGTAGTCGAGCATGGCCTGGAGGGCGGCGAGCGTCCGGGTGACCTGCGTTGAAATCCGCTCCACCCGCTCCCCCAGCGCCCCCGACAGGCCCAGACTCGCCTGCCGCCGCGCCGTGTCCGTTCCCGCGTTCACGAGTTCCAGCACCGCCTCCGCCTGCGCCAGGTCGAGCCGCCCGGCCATGTAGGCCCGTAAGGTGAATTCCCCGGGCCGGGCGGGCCGCGCTCCGAGTTCCAGCACCCTGGACAGCACCCGCCCCAGCACCGCCGGGCTGCCGTGCGTCTGGAGTTCGGCCACGTCCTCGCCCGTGTAGCTGTGTGGCCCCCGGAACACCAGGCACAGCCCCTCGTCGAGCACTTCGCCGTCCGCCGCGACCAGCTGCCCGAACAGGAATCGCCCGCCGCGCGTGGCACTCGGTCTGCGCCGCCCCCGGAACGCGCCGTCCGCGACCCTCAGCGCCCCCGGCCCGCTCACCCGCACGATGCCCACGCCCGCGCTTCCGGGAGCGGTGGCGATGGCGGCGATGGTGTCGGAGAGGCCAGTGCGGGTCACGGGGGGCAGGGTAGCAGGGGAGGGGGGAGGCGGCAGGGAGCGGCGTTCCAAAGGGAGGCGTCCGCCTTCACGTGGAAGGCGGACGCCCAGGTCGGCTGACTCTTTAACTTCCCTTCCGCCACTTCCCCTTGCTGCGGTTGCCCGGCTTGTTCCCCGGCGTGGCCGTCCTCGTCCTGATCTGCTCGTCGTCGTAGCGGAGCATGACGGCCAGGCGGGCGCGGGAGATGACGTGGTGCGGGTGCTTGGGTACAAAGGCCGTCACCACGTCGAGGTAGCCGTCCGGCCCGTGCTCGACGACCACATGCAGCGGCAGCGCGACTCCGCACGACTCGAAGAAGCCGCACACCAGCCAGCGGCGGTCCTCGGGGTAGACGGCCCGCACCCGCCCCGCGACAAGCACCTGGATGATGTCGTGTTCCAGAAAGCCCTCGGCGCGGGCGTGGCCGATGGCGTGGGGGCAGAGGTGGTACTTGCCGTCGTACACGGCGTCGCGCAGCCGGGCGTGGGCGCGGGCGAGGGTATGGTCGGTGGTATCCACGCCCGCCAGGTCGGCCTCGCGCTGGGGCTTGACGGGCTTGGGCTGTAAATGGGCGGGCCGCGCGGGGGGCGGGGTGGGGGCGCGGCGGGCTTCTTTTTCCGCGCGGGCGAGTTGGGCACGCAGGGCCAGCAGGTCGGTGCCGGTCTGCGGATCGCGGCGTCTGCGGGGCGGGTTGGTGGTGCTGGACGTGGCTGCTTTCGTCACGGCGGGCCTCCCATCGGCGGCCTTCCCGTTCCCTCTTCCGTCTCGGGGAGGGCCGGGTCCGCGCGCCTCCCTTTTCAAAAAGAAAAGGCCCCTCAAACACAGCGTTGTGTTCGTGGGGAGGAAGGCGGCGTACCCTGTTCAGGGCATATGGGGAGTGTACCACGGGCAACCTCAGGCATGACGTGACGTGCGGAACAGACGCGCGCCCCCCCTCCTTTCTAGGCTGAGGCAGCATTTTCGCCCGCCCAGAGCCTGCTCGCCCAGGAGGTGCCCCGCCATGATCCGCCCGATGCAAGCGACCGATGCGCCAGACATTCTCGCCCTGCTCAACTGGATGGACGACGCCCCCGAGCGCGAGGTGTTCGCGCCCGACGCCCGCGAGGCTGCCGAGCTGCGCGGCGAGTGCGAGGACCGTGTCTGCCTCGTCGCCGAGGACGTGGAGGGCACCGTGCAGGCCTACTGCGGCCTGGCCCCCTTCCGCGACGGGCTGGCGCTGGAGGGGCCGCTGGGCACCGGCGACCTGCACAGCCTGCTCGCCCGAGCGGTGGAGCGCTCCGAGGGCCTGCCCATCTACGCCTTCAGCGCGCGGGACAACCTCGCCGTGCGGGAGGCGCTGGAGGCGGCGGGGTTCACGCCCATGCACACTACGGATTTCTACACGGCGCCCGTGTCGAACCTGGCCCGCCACGCCCGGGTCCCGGCCGAGTACACGACGGTCGAGCGCCTCCCGCCCGAGCAGTACCGCGCCCTGTACCGCGCCTCCGAGGACGGCTGGGCCGGGCGCCTGGAGTGGACGGACTCGGAGGTCGAGGCGCACTTCGACCGGGACGACGTGCGGCTGGTGGCCCTGCTGCGAAACGGTCGGCCCGTGGGCTTTGCCGAGCTGGAGCTGGACGTCGAGGCGGCCCGCGCGGACCTGACCTACCTGGCCGTCCACCCCGCCGAGCGGGGGCAGGGCCTGGGCCGCGTGCTGCTGGCCCTCGCCGCCGCAGAGGTCGCCGCCTACCCCGAGATTCGCAAGCTGCGAACCCGCGCCCATGACCACGCCCACGCCGCCCGCGCGCTGTACGCCCACGCGAACCTGACCCACTGCCGCTCGGTCGTCACCTACCTGCGCGACGACACGGAAGGGGAGGCGTAGGGGAGGTGGGCACAATCCCGCCTTCCCCGCCGAGTTAGCCTCGCGGCATGGGCAAACGCGACCGGAATGCTGTTCGCACCGCTTACGTGACGCTGCGTGACCTGCCCGGCACGCGCGTCATGTTCTGGGTGGTGGACGAGTGCCCCTACTGCGGCGAGCGCCACTTCCACCCCGCCGGGAACCTGCGAACCGCCGACCCGAGCGAGAAATTGGGCGAGCAACCCGCCATGTGCGACCCGACCCGCACCTACGACCTCCTCCTCCCCCCGCGCCCCAAGAAGAAGACCGGGAAACCCGAGCGCCGCAAGGAGCG
The DNA here is from genome assembly GCF_000381345.1 of Deinococcus apachensis DSM 19763. NCBI lineage: Bacteria > Thermotogati > Deinococcota > Deinococci > Deinococcales > Deinococcaceae > Deinococcus > Deinococcus apachensis. The sequence continues at coordinate 42,451 of NZ_KB906404.1, forward strand.
CCGGGCAGGCAAACTCGACGACTGGGACGACGAGAAGTGGTAAGGGGCATCACAAGCTGATTGGAACTGGCCCCGGTGGAGGGGTCAATGGGTGTGCTGGGGCCTCTTATGCGAGAGCAAAGTCGTGTGGGACGGCAAACATTCCCTCCGCGTTGAGGGGGGAGGGGGTGAGCGGGCACGGCGTAAAGAGGCCGGTCAGGGTGTCCAGGTACCTCTTGCCGAGCCAGGGCAGTAGGGCGAACTGGCGCTTGCCACCCCCTCCCCCTCGAGGGGGGAGGGAGCAACTCAGCTCAAGCGATCCACCAGTCCTCCCCGTAGCGCACCAGGCCGAGTCTGCGGGCCACTGCCTGGGAGGCCACGTTGCTCCAATGCGTGCTGTAGAGCGGCAGGCGGCCGAGTTGGCGCATCGCCGCGGCCCATCTGGCGACCGCCGCACCCGCGTGCCCCCGTCTCCGGAACGCCTCGGCCGTCTCCACTCCCGCCTCCGCCGCGTCCTGGGTGAGGCGGGCGCAGAAGCAGATGGACACGGCGCTCCCCTGCTTGACCGCCGCCGCGATGGGCGCGAAGCGGAAGCTGGCGCGCGACGTGATCTTCCAGGGAAAGTGCGCTTCGAGGAGATGGGCGTTGTCCTCCGAGATCAGGACAACGTTTTCGGGAACGGGGACGCCGCCGGGCACGCGGTATGCCGGTCCCCGCTCCTCGGCCGTGATGGGTGTGTGGGCGGCGAGAACGTCCCGGATGGACGCCGCGTTCCGGGGCTCATCCGCAGCCGTCGTGAAGCCCGGTAGAACGGGTTCGGCGCGGCACAGGTCCTCCAGTTCCCGCACCAGATCAGCGGGCAGGTCGTGCCGGAAGCGCCAGACGTTGCCCTCCGGCGTGCGCCCCATAAAGAGGCGGGGTGCGGGGTCGAGTTCGTTCTCCTCGTAGCCGGGCTCGCGGATGAAGCGCAGCCGCCCGTCCCGATCAGATACAAACAGGGCGGAGGTCTGGAGTTCCATCAACTCGCGGTCGGAGGGCACGTCCCTCATCATGCCCTCGCCCTCAATGTTGGTGGTTACCCCCCATGTCCATCCCGTCCATATTCATCTGGTCGTGCCCGCCCTGCGCCCCACCAGCAGGGGGGAGCGGCTGGGCGCTCCAGCCCTTCAACAGGTCCGTCATCAGCCGGATCTCCCCCCCCTGCGTTGCCTGAATCTGCCGGGCGAGGGTCCGCACCTCGGGCCTCACTCCATCCCCCAGGGCGGGTTTGACCATTGCTATAGCGCCCTGGTGATGGCGGATCATGAGTTGCAGGAAAAGGCGCTCGGCGTCATTCACGGGCAGCGTGTCCAGGCGGTTCAGCTCCCCGGAGGTCGCCATGCCCATCATGCGGGCGTGTTCGGCGGTCATGCCCTGGCCGCCCCACGGCAGGCCCCAGAGGGTCAGCCAGCCGCGCATCTGCCCGATCTGCTCCTGCTGCGAGAGCATGATGTCGAGCGCCAGCGACCGGAGGGTGCGGTCCCGGGAGCGGTCGCGGATGCGGGTCGCCATGTCGATGGCCTGCGCGTGGTGCTGGATCATCTCGCGCACGAAGCGAACCTCGGTGCTGCCCTCGCGTGGGGTGGCGACGCGCGGCGCCAGGACCAGGGCCAGGGCAATCAGGGCCGCGAGGGCCAGGGCGGCGGCGGCGAGCAGGCCGGGGCGGCGGGGCATGGGCGGAGTATAGGAGGGGCGCATGAGGCGGCTACACTGGAGCCTGTGACCGGTCAGGTGGACACCTCGCGCCTGCTGGGGCTCGACGCGCTGCGCGACGCGCTGCTCGCCACCTGGCGGGACGTGCAGGGGGCCGTGGCCCAGTACGGCCCCAATGCGGTCCTTGCTGCCGGGCTGACCCTGCTGTACGCGCTGCTGTTCCTGGGCGTATCGCGGCTCGCCTACCGCCTGCTGGCGCGCTTCCACCTCGTCGCGTACCCCATCGCCCGGCGGGTGCTGCGGACGGTCCTGCGCCTGACCTTTTTGCTGCTCGTGCTGCTGTCGATCACGGCGCTGTTTCCGGGGCTGGAGGTCTGGAGCGGGCCGATTTTCCGGGTCTACCTGCTGCTGCTCGTGCTGTACGTGGGCTGGGGGGCCATCCGGCGCTTCCTGCACGTTCAGGCGGCGCAGTGGGACCTCGACGCCAGCCTGAGCCTCCTGTTGCGAAACGTGACCCGGACGGTGTGGATTCTGCTGGGGCTGTACCTCGTGTTCGGGCAGTTCGGGGTGGACCTGCTCCCCATTCTGGGCGGGCTGGGCGTGGTGGGGCTGGCGGTGGGCTTCGCCGCGCAGGACATTCTCGCCAACCTCATCAGCGGGGTGACGCTGCTCCTCGACCGGCCCTTTCGCATCGGCGACTGGATTCGCACCGAGGCGCACGAGGGCCAGGTCACCCGCCTCACCCTGCGGACCACCCACCTGCGGACCCGCGACAACGAGGACGTGAGCATTCCCAACAAGGAGGTCGCCGGGGCCGTCGTCGAGAACCTCAGCGTGGGGGGCAAACTCCGGCTCAATGTGAACATCGGCCTGGCCTACCGCGAGCATGTCGGGCACGCCCGCGACCTCCTGCTGCCCGTGTTGTCCGGTTTTCCCGGCGTGCTGGCCGATCCCGCCCCGCAGGTTCTCGTGGAGGAGCTGGAGGAGAGCCGTGTCCGCTTGCTGCTGCGCTTCTGGGTCGGCGCCGAGGGGGTGCAGAGCTACCCCGTCACCCGCATGAAGGTGCTGGAGGCCGCCAAGGAGGCGCTCCAGGCGGCGGGGTTGGAGGTGCCCTTTCCCCGGATGCAGGTTCGTCTGGACGGTCCGCCCCCTGAGCGCCGTGAGGACCGTGCGGACGCCTGAGCCGCAAACCTGGTGGGAGGTGGGAAAGGGCGCGGTGATGGGGGCCGCACTCGCCGTCCTGGCCGCGTATCTGGGGGAGATTCGCGGGACGGTGCCGGTGTTGTTGGTGCTGATCATGGCTGGGGGCGTGGCGGGGGCGTTCGTCTGGACCCGCCGGGTGCTGAAGGTGGGTGCCGCCGTCCTGGCCCTCCTCCTCGCCCTGTGCCTGCTCACGCCCGTGCTGCGCGCCCCGCTGGCGGCCCTGACCCTGGCGCAACGGCCCGTCCGCGCGGATGCCATCGTGGTTCTCGGGGGCGGGGTGCAGTGCGGGACGCGGGTCCTGGAGTCGAGCAGCCTGGCGCGGCTGGTGCGGGGTCTGGAGTTGTGGCGGGACGGGTACGCTCCGGTCCTCACCGTGTCCGAGCAGTCGGGGCTCCTCGGCCCGGCGGACTGCGTGAAGATGAGCGAGCTGGAACGGGCACAAGTTAGTACCCTGTACCCCTCTGGAGGGCCACAGGTGCTCACCCTGCGCCATGTCACCACCACCCGTGACGAGGCGGCCCGGGTGCGTGACCTGGCCCGGGCGCGGGGCTGGCGGCGGGTCCTCCTCGTCACGTCCCCCAGCCACTCGCGCCGGGCCGCCCGTCTCTTCGCCGCCTACGGGGTGACCGCGGTCAGCGTGCCCGCAGGGGAGACGCGTTACGACCTCACCCTGCCGCTGCCCGCCGACCGCCTCGCCGCCCTGAAGACCCTGCTGTACGAGGGGCTGTCGCGGGCCGTCGCGTCGGTGGGGGGAACGCCGGAGCGGTGAGGGCGAGAGACCCGGTCCACTCACCACAAACCGCCTGGCCTCCTTCCCCTACACTGCCCCTGATGAGCGGCACAGAGGCGACAATCACGGTGATCGGGGCGGGTCTGGCGGGGTCGGAGGCGGCGCTCGCGGCCGCGCGGATGGGCGTGCGGGTGCGCCTGCACGAGATGCGCCCCGTGAAGATGACCCCGGCCCACCGCACCGGGAACTTCGCCGAACTCGTCTGCTCGACCAGTCTCGGCGGCGAGGGCGAGTTGCAGGCCAAGGGGCTCCTTCAGGCCGAACTCCGCTCCGTGGGCGGGGCCATCGTGGGGGCCGCCGACGAGAGCCGCGTCCCGGCGGGCAATGCCCTGGCCGTCGACCGCGACGAGTTCAGCGCCCGCGTGACCCGGCTTGTGCGCGAACATCCCCTGATCGCGGTCGTGCCTGGCGAGGTGGAGGCGGTGCCGGACGGCATCACCGTGATCGCCACCGGTCCCCTCACCTCCGATGCCCTGGCCGCCGACCTCGCGCGCTTGACGGGCAGCGAGCGCCTGAGCTTCTACGACGCCGCCGCGCCCGTGATCGCCTTCGAGAGCATTAACCTGGATGTAGCCTGGCGGGCAGGGCGCTACGACCAGAGCGCCGACTACATCAATTGCCCCTTTAACAAAGAGGAGTACCTGCGCTTTTTCGAGGCGCTGGAGCAGGCGCGCAGCCATACCCCCCACGACTGGGAGAAGCTCGAATTCTTCGAGGGCTGCATGCCTATCGAGGAGATCGCCCGCCGCGGCGTGGATACCCCCCGCTTCGGTCCGATGTCACCCAAGGGCCTGGACGACCCCCGCACCGGGCGCTGGCCCTACGCGGTCGCCCAACTGCGCCAGGAGGACCGAGAGGGCCGGATGTGGTCCCTCGTCGGCTTCCAGACGGGACTCAAGTGGGGGGACCAGAAGGCAGTGGTGAACCTCATTCCGGGGTTGGAGAACGCCGAGGTCGTCCGCTACGGGGTCATGCACCGCAACACGTACCTGAACGCGCCGGAGGTGCTGGACTCGACGCTGGGGCTGCGCGCCGACTCAACCAAGTTCGTCGCGGGTGTGCTGGCCGGGACCGAGGGCTACCTCGAATCCGCCGCGACCGGCTGGCTGGCCGGAACGAACGCCGCCCGCCTCGCGTTGGGCCTCCCGTCCCTCACACCACCCGCCGAGTCCATGCTGGGCGGCCTGGTGCGCTACCTCGCCTCGGCCAACCCGAAGGGCTTCCAACCCATGAACGTGAACTGGGCGCTGGTGCCCGAGCTTCCCGCCCCCGAGCCGTCCCCGTCGGGGAAGGTCCGCAAGTTGGGCAAGCGCGAGAAGCGCCCGGTGATGTTCCGCCGGGGCCTGAACGCCTTTATGGGCTGGGCTGGGGAGGAGGCGGGGTTGACCGTCACGCCGCCCACCGTCCCTGAGCCCGAGGCGGACGCGGTGCCCGCGCTGCGCTGAGCCCGACCGTTCAAACCTTCCCCCGCCGCCTTTCCCGTATCGTTGGGGCGTGACGGAGCGTGCGGGGCAGGGGATGTTGATCTACGGATTGGGCCGAAGCGGGCGCGGCGTGGCCCGCTTTCTGGCGAGGGAAGGGCTGCACGCCGAGTGGCACGACGCGCGCCCATCGGCAGAGGACGAGGCGCTGATGGCCGAACTGGGCTTCGCGCGGGGAGACGTGGGGGGAACGTACCGGACGGTGGTGGCGGCGCCGGGCGTGCCCATCGACCACCCGGACCTCCTGGCCCTGTCGGAACGCGGGGCGGAGATCATCGGGGAGGTGGTCCTCGCGGCCCGGGCGCGTCCGGGACTGCCCCTCGTCGGTGTGACGGGCACGGCGGGCAAGGGTGGCACGACGGTGCTGATCGCGCACCTGCTGCGGGCGAGCGGCTTGAACGCGCTGGAGGGGGGCAACATCGATCCCCCCCTCCTCGACGTGGTGGACCGGGCGGAGGTGGCGGTCGTGGAGCTGTCGAGCTTTCAACTGGAACGGGTGCCCGGCCTGTGCCTGCCCGTCGCCGTGATCACGAACCTGGGGGTGGACCACCTCGACCGTCACCGCACGATGGAGGCGTACCACGCGGCCAAGCTCAACATCACGGCGGGGCAGAGGGGGGAGGACGTGCTGGTCGTTCCGGCGGGGCTGGAGGTGGGCACCCGGGCGCAGGTCCGCCCCTTCCTCCCTGACCGCATCACCCTGGCGAATGGGGAGGAGGTGCTGCCCGCCGCCGACCTCCCGGAAGGGCTGCACCCCGCGAACGCCGCCGCCGCCGTCCTCGCCGCCCAGGCGCTGCTGGAACGGCTGGGCTGTCCGGTAGACGTGGGGGTGCTGGCGGGGGCGCTGCGGAGTGCCCGCCCGGTCGCCGGACGCTTCGAGACGGTCGCGCGGGTCGGGAACATTCGTTTTATCGACGACTCCATCGCCACCCGCACGCTCGCGGTGGAGGCGGCCCTCACTCGCGCCCCGGCCCCGATTGCGTGGCTGGTCGGTGGGCGAGACAAGGGGGCGGACCTCGCCCCGCTGCGGGAGGCGGCGTGGGGCCGGGTCACCCGCGTCATCGCCTTCGGGGAGGACGGCGAGGCGCTCGCCCGCGGGCTGGGCCTCCCCTTCGAGACGGTGACGGGTGAAGACGGGGACGCGGTGATGCGCTGCGCGGCCCGCGCCGGGCTGGAGGCGCTGGGGGGTCCGGGCGGGACGGGCACGGTGCTGCTGGCCCCCATCGGCACGAGCTTCGATCTGTTCCGCGACTACCGGGCGCGTGGAGAGAGCTTTGCTCAGGCCGCGCGGGAACTTGCGGCGGCTGCGGAGGTGCGGGCATGAGTCTGCAACTGGTGATCGCGCAGGTGCTGCTGCTCACGCTGGGGCTGCTGGGGGTGGCGACCGCCCGGCCAGATCTGATCATGGACCACGGGAGCAAGGTGCTGCTGGCCCTGGCCGTGACCTTCGCCGCCGCCCGGCTGCGGCCCAAGACCTTCCTGAAAGCCGCCCCGTACTTCTGGGGCTTCACCCTGCTGCTGCTGCTGCTGACCCTGTTCATCGGGCAGGGCACCGTGACGAGTCCGGGCACCAAACGCTGGCTGGAACTCGGCCCGCTGCGCTTCCAGCCGTCGGAACTGGCGAAGCTGGGGCTGGTGCTGCAACTCGCGTCGTTCTTCTCGCGGCGGGGCGTGCAGCATAAGCTCATCAGCGCGACCCTGATGATCGTCTTCACCACCCTGCTCGTGCTGCTGGAGCCCGACCTGGGCAGCAGTGTCCTGACCTTCGGGCTGGGCATCATCGTGATGTACGCCGCCGGGGTCCGCATCACCAATATCACCGGGTTCCTGTTCGCGCTGGGCCTGCTCGCCATTCCCTTCGCGGGGCACTATCTGGAGACCCACCCCTACATCCTGGAACGCTTCTTCGGGCACGTGAACCGCGGCGAGACGATGGCGGTCGGCCTCGACCAGATCGGTATGGCGCACCGCGACCTGAATTTCGGCGGCATATGGGGCCTGGGCCCGGATGGCCCCCGCTGGTCGTACTTCGCGGCGCACACCGACATGGTGGTCGCGTCGGTCGGCTTCTCGACGGGCCTGCTGGGCGTCGCCATGCTGCTCTTCGCCTACTGGCTGATCGTGTCCACCGCCCTGCAAGTCTCGCAACTCGCGGCCCGCGTCCGCCCCATGACCCCCGAGATTCACGGCGCCACCATCATGGCGACGGGCGCGATGTTCATGGTCGTGGGGCAGGCGTTCGTGAACCTCGCCGTGGCGGCGGGCATCTTCCCGGTGACCGGCGTGCCGCTGCCGCTCGTCAGCTACGGCTTCTCCTCCATGCTCACCATGAGTCTCGCCCTGGGCGTGATCCACAGCGCCATGCGCGAGGTCCGGCGCCACCTGCCCGCCCAGGAGGTCGCCCCCGACCTCGTGCAGGTGCCCGCCGACTGACCTGGCGAGGAGGGGAGAGGGGGCGGCCCGCGCGTCAGCGGCCGCCCCCTTTGCCTGTGGAGAGGCCGTGGATCAGGGCCTCCAGCCCACGCTCGAAGCCACCGCGCGGCCCGCTGAGCCCGAACTGCCCGCTCCGCTCCAACAGCGCAAAGCCGTGCAGGTAGGCCCAGTACGCGACGGCGGCACCCGTGTCGTCCGGGTTCCCGGTCAGCGCCCCGACAAGGTGCAGGACGTAATTCCACAGCTCCTTGCCGGGGCCAGGTCCGGCCAGGGCAGGTGGGCGCGGGGCCAGCAGCAGGCCGTAGAGGTGCGGGTGCGCCCGGGTGTACTCCAGGTAGGCGTGGGCGGCGGCGCTCAGCGCCTCGGAGGGCGCACGGTCCCGGCTCGCCTCCCTCAGGTCCTCGTGCAGGGCAAGGGTCGCGTGCCGTTCCAGCGCGGCGACCAGGGCCGCCCGGTCGGGGTAGTGCCGGTAGAGGCTGCTGGGCCGGACCTTCAGGCTGTCGGCGAGCGCCCGCATGTTGAGTGCCTCGTCCCCCCCATCCTCCAGGAGGTCAAGGGCCGCCCGCAGAATCGCCTCGGCCGTGAGTTTAGCGGGGTAAACCATGCCGAACACTGTACGTCTTGACCTTCCCCCTCACAAGGCGTACAGTGTTCACTATAAGGCGAACAACGTTCGTCTTGAGGAGGCGCTACCATGCGGCACACCCGCCACGGATCACACCTGCACCAGCTCACCCGCCTGGGCTTCGTGAACACCTACCTGGTCGCCGAGCCGGACGGCTTCACCCTGGTGGACACCGGAATGCCGGGCAGTGCTGCTGCCCTGCTGCGCGCGGCGAGCGGGCTGGGCCAGCCCATCCGGCGGATCGTCCTGACGCACGCGCACGGCGACCACACCGGCAGCCTAGACGCGCTGCACGCGGCCCTGCCCGACGTTCCTCTGCTGATCTCCGGGCGGGACGCGCGGTTGCTGGGGGGAGACCACCAGCTTGACCCGGGTGAGCCCCAGGTGCGGCTGCGCGGTGACCTGCGGCCCAGCAACGCTCCCGTGCAGCCCCTCGCAGATGGGGACAGGGTCGGCAGCCTGCGCGTCGTCGCCACGCCGGGCCATACCCCGGGGCACCTCGCCCTGCTGGACACGCGCGACGGCACCGTGATCTGCGGGGACGCCTATCACACCGTGGGCGGCCCGGCCGTCAGCGGCGACCTGCGCCTGATCTTTCCCCTGCCCGCCCTCGCCACCTGGCACGCGCCGACCGCGCTCGCCAGCGCCCACCTCCTCGCCGATCTGAATCCCACACGCCTCGCCCCCGGTCACGGGCGGGTGGTCGAAGACCCTGCTCCCGCCATGCGCCGGGCGCTCCAGCGGGCGCAGCGGGGGGCACGGGCTTGAAGACTCAGCGCGTGTGGGGGTACAGCCACCCCCGCAGCACGCGTGACAGCAGCGGCAGCACCGGCCAGTTCAGGAAGATCGTCGCCAGCAGCGCCGAAGGCAGGATGGCGGCCCACCACGGCCAGCCCTGGACCAGCGGGCGGCACAGCCAGGTGAACAGCAGGATGAGGGGATACACGCCCACGAAGCCCAGCACCACGTTCTTCCACAGGGGCGGCGCGACCGAGCGGGCGGGACGGTCGAACCACGCCTCCAGCCCCACCGACTCGCGGTAGTCGACCTCGCCCGCCGTGAACCGGGGCAATTCGCGCAGGGCCGCCGCGTACTCGGGAGAGGCGCGCCAGGCCGCGAGCGCCCCCGGCGAGACGAAGCGCACGAGCGTCACGTACTCCCGCGCGTCCCCGCTCTGCCCCCGCAGCACATGGACGCCGACGAAGCCCGGCTGCCGCGCCAGGGTGGCGTGGAGGTCCCGCGCCCAGGCCTCGTACTCGGCGGCGCGCGAGGGGCGCACGAACTCCGTCACGACGAGCGTCACACCGTCCCGGGCGGGCGGGGCAGGGGCGGCATGGGGGGAAGGCGGCACGTCGACCATAGGGAGCGCACTCTATCCCGACCGCGCCCCCGGAAAAGAAAGCCTCCCCGGCGCAGTCACCGGGGAAGCCTGGGGCGTGTCATAACCCGTGTGGGCTCAACTGCTGTGCAGCACGTTCATGATGTCGCCGTCCTGCATCACGTAGTCCTTGCCCTCGGTGCGGACCCAGCCCTTGCTCTTCGCGTTCGCCCAGCCGCCCGCCTCGACCATCCTCTGCCACTCGATGACCTCCGCGCGGATAAAGCCCCGCTCCAGGTCGGAGTGGATCTCCCCGGCGGCCTCGGGCGCCTTCTCACCCCGGTGGATCGTCCAGGCGCGGACCTCCTTCTCGCCCGAGGTGATGAAGGTAATCAGCCCCAGCGTCTCGTACCCCACCTTCACGAGCTGGTCCAGGCCGCTCTCCTGCACGCCGAGGTCGCTCAGGAACTCGCGCGCCTCGTCCTCGGGCATCTCGGCGAGCTCGCCCTCGATCTGAGCGCTGATCTTGACGACCGCGGCGTTCTCGCGCTCGGCGTACTCGCGCACCTGCCGCACGGCGTCGTTGTCCTCCGTCAGTTCGTCCTCGCCCACGTTCGCCACGTAGATCACGGGCTTGGTGGTGATCAGGCCGAAGTCCTTGGGGATGGGCGCCTCGTAGGTTCCGGCGCGGGCGGGCTTGCCTACCCCCAGCACGGCGAGAATCTGCTCGGCGAGGGCCGCCTGCTCCCGGGCGTCCTTGTCGTTCCCCTTGGCCTTTTTCTGGAGGTTCGCCAGCCGCTTTTCCAGCCCGGCCAGGTCGGCGAGGATCAGCTCGGTGTTGATCGTCTCGATGTCGTCAATGGGGTCCACTCGGCCCGCCACGTGGATGACGTTGTCGTCCGTGAAGCAGCGCACGACGTGGGCGATGGCGTCCACCTCGCGGATGTTCGCCAGGAATTGGTTGCCCAGGCCCTCGCCCTGGCTGGCGCCCTTCACCAATCCGGCGATGTCCACGAACTCGACGTAGGTGGGGATGATGGGGGGAACCCTCTCCCCCTTGGTGAAGACCTTTGCCAGCGCGCCCAGCCGCTCGTCGGGCACGGGGACCCGGCCCACGTTGGGATCGATGGTGGCGAAGGGGTAGTTGGCGGCGAGCGCCCCGGCGCGGGTGATGGCATTGAACAGCGTGCTTTTTCCGACGTTGGGCAGGCCAACGATTCCGACAGCTAATCCGTTACCCATAACAAAACTTCCCCCTGTGTTTCTGATGTGCTTGACGCTTTTCGCCGCGTCAACACGGCAACCGAGCAAGTATACCGGAGGCGTTTGAATCAGGGGATCGCCTGGGGTAAAAGTGAGGACTCCGGGTTCCGCCCGCCCACCTCTACACAGTCATGCTGTCGCTCCCAGAAGCAAAGCGCGTGGCATGCTGAGCGCATGACCTCCACAGCCCAGGATCGGCTGGCCGCCTACGCGGACCTCTCGCTGCGACTCGGCCTCGACTTTCAGGCCGGTCAGCGACTCTTGATCCTGGACGCCGACGTTACCACCGCCCCCTTCTTCCAGTACCTCAGCCGCGCCGCGTACGAGATGGGTGCCCGTCGCGTCGACATCCTCTGGCGCGACGAGACCGAGATCAGGGCGCGCGTCATGCACGCCCCACTCGACTCGCTGGAGGAGACGCCACCGCAAGCCCGTGCCGCCCTCGACGCGACGACCGCCGAGGACGCCGTGCTGCACGTCTTCTCGCATGATCCACCTGTTCGAGGGAATCAACCCCGAGCGCGTCCAGCGGTTCCAGCAGGGGACGCTGGCGGGACGTGCGGACTTCGCGCGGCGTGTGGCGAACTTCGAGTTCGTGTGGAGCGCCATCGGCGTACCCACAGCCGCCTGGGCACGCGCGGTGTTCCCTCAGCTCGAAGGAGACGCCGCGCTGGACGCATTGTGGACCGCTGTGCTGCGGACCGTTCGACTGGATCAGCCGGACCCGGTCAAAGCATGGAACGAGCACGTCGACGCAGCTCAGGCGCGGCGCGAGAACCTCAACGCCCGGCGGTACGACGCGCTGCACTTCCGTGGCCCTGGGACGGACCTGCGCGTCGGGCTCGCCGAAGGGCACCAGTGGCTGGCGGTCGGTCAGACGGCCCCGAACGGGCGGCGACCGCTGGTGAACATGCCATCCGAGGAGGTGTTCACGGCACCTCACCGCGACCGGGTCGATGGAGTCGTGAGCGCCGCCCGGTCCCTGAACCTCCAGGGGACGTTGGTTGAGGGCTTGCAGGTGCGCTTTGAGGGTGGCCGCGCAGTGGAAGTGACGGCGAACAGTGGCGAGGACGCCGTGCGCCGCCTGATCCAAACTGACGAGGGGGCCGCGAGACTGGGGGAGGTGGCGCTGGTCCCGAACTCCTCCCCGCTGTCCAGAACGGGCGTGCTGTTCCACAACATTCTGTTCGACGAAAATGCCGCGTCCCACCTGGCGTTCGGGATGGCCTACCCTGTGAGTGCGAACCCGGACCCGGCTGCCCTCGACTCGTCTGGTGGGAACCGCAGTAGTATTCACGTGGACTGGATGGTCGGGTCAGGTGAGGTGGATGTCGACGGAGTGTACGCGGATGGTCAGGTCGAACCCGTCATGCGGGCGGGGGAGTGGGTGGACACCCCCACATCCTGACGCCCACGCAATCTTCCTCCCGTAACCCCATCCGTGATTAGACTGCCCGTCCGTTCAACCTCGCCATCACCCGCCGCGCACAGTCCTCAGGAGTGCTCATGGAGGGGTCCAGTTCCAGCTTGAACTCCGGGTGGGCGTAGATCGCCTCGTACCCGACACGAGCGAGACCGGTGGGGCGTCCAGCTTGCGTCGCTGCCCGCTCTGCCTCCCAGCGCTCGCAAACCTCCAGGGGCGGCTTTAAGGAGACCAGCACCGGTTGAAACGGGGCCCAGAGTCGCATCGCTTCCTCGAACCACGCGCGCTCCTCGAATATGACATCCACGATGACGTTGGTTCCTGAGGCGACCAGCGCTGCGGCCGTGTGGTGCAGGGCTGACATGGCCTGCCGCCCCACCGGACCAAACCCAATACCGCGGGCGATGTTGCCCTCCCCGGGGGCGAGGTCGTACCACACGCCCTCGTGCTGCTGGGCCTGAAAGGGGAAGTAGCGTTGCGGCATGGTCGACCACAGGAGGTCGTACCCCAGGAGCAGGTACGGCTCGGGCAACGCGTTCTGAAGGGCGGTGCAGAAGGTCGTCTTCCCCGCGCTGGAGGTGCCGTTCACGACGATTAGACGGCCCAGGGGCACGCGCAGGTCCTCTTTAGGTGGAGTCATGCCTGAGCGTACTGAATATGAACCGGCAGGTACGGCGTCATCGTTCTCCGGGCGTTACGAATGAAGCAGAAGGACGCCTCCGTTCAGCCGGGATGGTTCTCAGCATTCAAGGCTCAGTCGCGTTGAACGCATCAAATGGGCTGCTGCCCCTACTCCTGCTCACGCCTCATGACTCGGCCTGCGCGCAGCCACTGCACGCGCCCGTCCGTGCCGCGCAGCACCTCGAGGCGTGCCCCTTTCATGACACCCCCGGTCACCACCATCCGGTCTGGGGCATAGAAGCGGACCGGGGCAGGGGGCAGGAGGTCCTGCTCAGTCTCAGCGATGGCACTGGTGTCCTCTGGCATCTGTTCCAGTTCCAGTTCCTGCCCGCGTCGTGAGACCACCATCCCGCCGCCGAAGGTGCCAAAGGCCAGGTATCGGCCCACCACCTCGTCGAGCATGTCGCCCTCCACGTCCAGGTACGCGGGTTCCTCCGGGGGCAGGTTCAACAGGTGCTCCCACACCCAGCCCTCCAGTTGCTGATTCAGGAAGTGACCGTGGTCCGCGTTGGTCAGGGACGTGAACGCAAACCCCAGCTCCGGGGCGAGCACGAAGGCCGACATCTGCCCGTTCGTGGCGCCTCCATGCTGAACGAACCGGATGCCCCCCTGGTCCCGCACAAACCATGACACCCCCATCTCCCTTCCCCCAGAAGCAGATACGGTCGGGGTCTGCATCAACTGCATGGACTCCGGGGTCAGAAGGCGCTCGCCGGACGCGGTGGTGCCGTCTCCCAGATGGAAACGCGCGTACGTGAGCTGGTCACGCACGCTGCTGGCGAGCCCTCCGGCAGGGCTGGTGTTCCTCCCCAACCCCCAGGGCCGCGCCACCATCGGCTGGCCGTCCTTGACGATATGCCCCACGACGAAGGAGCGGGTCATCACGTCGTCCTGAAAGAAGAACGATTCTTGCATTCCCAAGGGGTCGAGCACCAGGCGCCGTGCGGCAGCCTCGTAGGTCTCCCCGGTCATGACCTCGATGACCCGGCCCGCGATGTAGAAGGCGGCGTTGTTGTACGACCACACTTCCCCCAGGGGCGTCACCTGCTCCTGGTGGACAAGGTTGGCGACGATGCGGGCCAGGGCGTCGTCCCCGTTGCCGGTGTTCTCGAAGTAATCGCCGACCCAGCCGCCGGTATGGTTGAGGAGCTGGCGCACGGTCACTCTCGCCGCCGCGTCCTCGTCCATCAGTCGCAGGTCGGGCAGGTACGTTCGGACGGGCGCGTCCAGGTCCACCCGGCCCTCCTCGACCAAGCGCATCAGGGCGGTGGCCGTGACCGTCTTGGTGGTGCTGCCGATCTGGAAGAGGGTGTCGGGCGTGACGGGAAGGGAGTTTTCCACGTTCGTCACTCCCAGACAGAGCTCATGCGGCCCTTCGGGGGTGAGGAGACCGACGGCGACGCCGGGCACGTGGTGCTCCGCCATGAGTTCCTGGAGCCGCTGGGTGAGGGCGTCGAGCAACGAGGGCGTGAGCGCCAGGGGCGCCCGGGTGGGTGTCGTCATGGGTGGGACCTCCAGAACCAGCATACCCAGCCTGGAGAGGGCTGTACTCGCTGTGGACGAAGCAGCCGCCTCTCGCACGGGGTACCCCAGCGTGCCCGGAGGAGCGGGAGCACACCCGGGCCACGTGAGGGTGGGCGGTGGCCGTCACTTCTGCGCCGTCAAGCGCTCATGCCGACGGTGGACGGAAGACTGTCCAGGCGTCAACGCCCCCCAGTTTTCGGGGATACCTGGGTCAAGCGTGGAGACTGCCCACTCCGACAGCTAATCCGTTACCCATAACAGGTGTTCCTCCGGTGTTTCTGCTGGTGTGGACGCTTTTCGCCGCGCCCTCAAGGCAACCGAGCAAGTATACCGGAGGAACTCTGATGCAGGAGCTGTTCGGTTTCGCCCCCAGCGCCGGGCCACCCGGCGGGCCCAGGCACGGGGATCAGCGGCTGCTCTCCAGAAGTGCCCAGACCAGGTGCGCATACTCTTCCCGGGAGCGGCCGGGGGCGTACGTGAAGCTGCCCCCCGTGAGTTGCGCGAGCACGGCGTAGAGGCGCAGGTCGAGCGGTGGGTCGCCGAACCAAGGACGGGCGGGCAGGCAACCCGGCCCGGTGGCGATCACGTCCACCCGGGCGCCGGTCGCGGCCAGCCCGCGCAGCAGGTCGGGCAGGGCGCCCAGCCCCTGCGGCAGGGGGGCCACCCCTGTAACCAGCAGCAGGCGTGGCGTTCCCTCCCCGGGCTCGGCCGTTCGCAGGGCCTGGAGCAGCGCGCCGACGCTGTCCTGCGGGCAGGCGCTGAGGTCGTCGGCGTGGACCCCCGCGAGCAGTCCGCGCACCTCGTCGTGCGCGTAGGCGGAAGCGATCTCCCGGGGCGTGTCGGCGTAGGCCGTGACGCCCCAGGTCGTCACCTCGTCGTCGGGCGCGGCGGTCAGGAGGGCCCCCACAGCGTCGGCCACCCCTACGACGGCCGCGGCGTTCGTCCGGGCCGTGTCGAGCACCAGGGCCACACGCCGGGGCGGGACGCACTCGAGGCTGAGCGGCACGTCCACCGTGCGGAACAGGAGGTCGCCCGGTTGGGCTTCCGGCCCGGCGCTGGGCACCGTCCCGTCGTACGTTTCCCCGATGGCGTGGACGAACGGGAAGGAGCGGTCCCCGGTCCCCGCCTCCGCGCCGCAGGTGGCGCCGACGGGCACCCGGGCCGACTCGCCGATGGGCACAGCCCCCCGGGCGGGCGACGCCTCTCCGGGCGGCGTGAAGTTGTAGCGCACGAGGCTGCCCTCCTGGCCGGTGTTGCCGACCGCCAGGGAGCGGTGGATGGGTCGGTTCAGTGCGGTCCGCAGCGTGAAACGGTCCGGGCTGAGCTGCAATCGGGCGGGTCGCCGCAGCCGGATGCTCGCGGCGAACTCCGGCAGGGCTTCCACCGGAGTGGTGCTCACCACGTCGGCGGGCGCGAGGCAGGCGCCGCCGTAGAGCAGGTCGGCGGTGAGGGGTGGCCCAGAAGTGACGCCTGCCTCGTCCAGCATCCCCACGCGCAGGTCACTCCATCGCGAACCGCTGAACACGTAGTCGCCACTGAGCAGGGCGAAGTTCCCCTTGCCGGGAAAGGCGACGGTCGTCATGACCTTGATCACCTGATCGGCGCCGTCCCGGGTCCAACCAGTCGCCCCCGGGTGCTCAATGGTGCGGGTTTCCTCGCCCACGTCCGCCACGAAGGTGAGCTTGCCCCCATGAGCTGATACTTCAGCCAACGCGCGGTCACGTCCAGCGAGAGCACGCCGTCGGCCGGAACACGCATCCGCAGGCCTACGGGCTGGCCCCCCGCCACCCGGTAGACGAAGACGTTCCCCGCCGCGTCGGTCTCGCGCGGCAGGTTGCGCTGCACGCCCTCCACGTTCACGACGGGAATCCACACGCCGCTCCCATCGGCGTACATGCCCGCGTCGGCGGCCCGGCCCGCCCGCGGCTGTCCACCGAAGTACAGGTAGGGAAACGCGAGGTTGGTCGCGGCCTGTCCCGGAGGCAACTGCGCGGTCCCCGCCACGAAATTCACGTGGCCCGTCCGCAGCGGGTCGGTCTGCAAGCGCTCGTACGGGCCGGAGCGCTCGTTGCGGCACACCAGGTAGGTGGTCTGGGTGCGCAGGCCGAACACGCCGGGGTCGATGGGGATCAGGGGCAGGGGGGCCTGTCCCTCCGAGAGGTCGAGCATGGGGGATGCGGGAACCGCTGGGGGCGGGCCGGACACGGACGGGGAACCGCAGGCGCCCAGCAGCAGCGCGGGCACGAGCAGGAGGGGGGCGGGATGACGCATGGGACTCCTCTCGGAGGGAGGCGACTAGAGAGGCGCGAAGAGGCAAGCCCAGACCGGGAGGAACTCGCTACACCCTGGAAGGAGGGGATGGTGAGACTGGACGGACACCGCCTGCTTCCGGAACCGCTGTGAGCTTCAGCCGCCGCCACTCACCTCCAGCCGCCCGATCTTGCCCGCGTCCATCAGGGTGAACCACAGCGCCCGGTCCGGCCCGAGGACGAGGTGGTACGGCCGGCCCTGCGGAGTCAGGATGGGGTAGCGGGTGAGCCTGCCGTCCGGCGTCATGCGCCCGATCTCGTGGGAGTTGTACCCCGTGAACCACACCGCGCCGTCGGGACCGACCGCCACGCTGATGGGGTTCATGCCGGGGGCTGGGAAGAAGCTGATCTGGCCGTCCGCCGTCACCCGCCCGATCACCGAGGCGTTCGAGCCCGCGAACCACATCGTCCCGTCCGCGGCGGCCGTCATCCGCAGCGGGACGATGGGCTTGTCCTCCGGGCCCAGGCCCACCGGGAACAGGGTGTACTTCCCGTCGGCCGTCATCCGCAGCAGGGCCCACGCCCCCGCCTTCAGGTCTCGCACCCGGAACCACAGCGCACCGTCTGTCGCCACGGCGGGTCCCACCGGACGTGCCAGGTACTCGGGGAGCGCGATCTCGCTGACCGCCC
Organism: Deinococcus apachensis DSM 19763; assembly: GCF_000381345.1. Taxonomy (NCBI): domain Bacteria; kingdom Thermotogati; phylum Deinococcota; class Deinococci; order Deinococcales; family Deinococcaceae; genus Deinococcus; species Deinococcus apachensis. The sequence continues at coordinate 59,802 of NZ_KB906404.1, forward strand.
CGTCGGGCGCCACCCGGCCGACCTTGCCGCTGGCCCACTGGGAGAACCACATCGCCCCGTCCGGCCCGGCGGCGACCCCCAGCGGAGAGCTGTTGTACGTGGGGACGCGAACCTCGCTCACCCGGCCGTCCATGCTGATGCGGCCCAGGCGGTCGGCGGCGGACTCGGTAAACCAGACCGCACCGTCGGGGGCCACGCCCACGAAGCCCTGCCGGGGCTCGGTGCTCTCGGGGGTGGGGATGGGGTACTCGGTGACCTGCCCCCCGGCCGTGATCCGCCCGATCCGGTTCGCCCCCGTCTCGTGAAACCAGATCGCTCCGTCGCCCCCGACCACGAGGCCGCCGGGCAGGGCGTTCGGGGTGGGTAGGTCGTACTCGGTCATGACAACCTGCGGGCCGGGCTGGCTGCCCCGCGCGGCGTAGACGGGTGAGGCGCGCGAGGAGACGGCGACCGGGGGGCTCGACAGGGTGGGCGCGCAAGCGGCGAGGGCCAATGTCAGGGCGAGGGCGTGCAGGAAGAAGGGGGTGCGCATGGGCGTTCCTCCATGACTTCGGGGATGGCGGGTGTGTTTTCCAGGGGTCAACCGGCGGAGCGCAGGCGTGTGAGTAGCCACCCCCACACCCGCGACAGGGCCAGCGTCTCGGGATGACGTGGGGGCCGGGGTTCGGCGGTGCGCGAGGCGAGCAGGCGTGCCGTCCGCGCCTCTTCCATCAGGTGCTGGTGATGCTCCAGGGCGCGCTCGTGGCGCTGCTGGTCGGCCCAACTGACCCCCTGGTAGTTCATGACGTCTCCTTCTGGGCACCGGGCACTTCGGCGGCGGTGAGAGGGCCAACGTCGAGCTTGATCTTCATGGGCAGGCGGCGGAGAGTGCGCAGGCTGTTCATGATGTTCCCCTCCTTGGGGTGCCGGAAGGGTAAGCGGGAAGGCGCGTGGAAACGCACCTCCCAGGTCGTGGAAGGTGGGAGGTGCGCGACCTCCCAGGGGCCCGGCCACCTTCAACACGCCGTGCAAAAGTGCTTACACTGGGGACCACCCACCCCTTCCCCCCTCCCGGGGAGATCAGGATGACGGCGCCCCCCCGGTACGTCCGCCAATACGAGTTGCTCGAACGCGTCGGCGCGGGCGCGTACGGCGAGGTGTACCGCGCCTACCAGGCCGAGGTGGGCCGCGAGGTCGCCGTCAAGGTCATTCGCCCGGAACTCGCCGCCCAGCCCGAGTTCGTGCGCCGCTTCGAGGTGGAGGCCCAGCTCGTCGCGCGGCTGGAACACCCCCACATCGTTCCGCTGTACGACTACTGGCGCGAGCCGGGCGGGGCCTACCTCGTCATGCGCTGGCTGCCGACCACGCTCGCGCGGCGGCTGGACGCGGGCCCGCTGACGCTTCCCGAGGGCCTGCGGCTGGTCCGGCAGGTCGGGGCGGCCCTGGCGGCGGCGCACCGTCAGGGGGTGGTGCATCACGACGTGAAGCCGGACAACCTCCTGCTTGACGAGGACGGCAACGCGTACCTGGCTGATTTCGGGATCGCGCGCCCGGTGGGGCGGGGTGGGGGGGCGGGCTCCCCCTACCTCCCGCCCGAGCAGGGGCGGGGGGAGCCGCCGGGCCCCCTGGGGGACCTGTACAGCCTGGGCCAGGTGCTGCGCGCTGCGCTGGGGGCGGACGGCCGGGGCGCCGGGATGCCTGGGGACGTGCTCGCCGTGCTGGCGACCGCGACTGCCCCTGAGCCCAGCCACCGCTACGCGGACGTGGCCCGCTTCGTCGCCGCTTTCGAGGCTGCCGCCGGGCCCCGGCCGAGTCGTGACCCCCAGCCCCTCCCCGATCCCCTGACCGAGCGGGAGCGGGACGTGCTGCGGCTGATGGTGGCGGGGCTGAGCAACAGGCAGATTACGCAGCACCTCCCCCTCACCCTGGAGACGGCCCGCTGGTACGTGAAGCAGGTGTACGCCAAGCTCGACGTGCACAGCCGGGAGGAGGCGGTGCGGCGGGCGGGGGAGTTGGGCCTCTTCGCCCAGGGGGGCACGGCCCCGCCCACCCCCGCGCCCCTCAGCCCGCGGGAGGAGGTCGGCGCTCCCCCCAACCCCTACAAGGGCCTGCGCCCCTTCGGGGAGGCGGACGCGCCGGACTTCTTCGGGCGAGAGCGGGAGGTCGCGGCGCTGCTGGAGCACCTGAAGGGGTCGCGCTTCGTCGCGCTCGTCGGGCCCAGCGGGAGCGGCAAGTCCTCGGTGGTCCGCGCGGGGCTGCTGCCCGCCCTATGGTCCGGGGCGCTGCCGGGCTCGGGCAAGTGGTTCGTGGCGACCCTGCTGCCCGGCCCGCACCCGCTCGCGGCGCTGGGAGCGGCCCTCACCGGAGTCGCTCTGCGCTCCCCGCCCCCGGACCTGCTGGGTGCTGGGGACCTAACGGCCCTCGCACCAGCCATCCTGCCCTCGGACCCGGAAACCGAACTCCTCGTGGTGATCGACCAGTTCGAGGAAGTCTTCACCCTGACCAGGGACGTGCGCGAGCGGGACGCGCTGCTGGCGGGAATCGCCGAAGCTGTGGGCGCGGAGGACAGCCGGGTGCGGGTGGTCGTCACCCTGCGCGCCGACTTCTACGACCGGCCGCTGCTGCACCCGGCGACCGCCGGGCTGATGCGCGAGCACACCCTGGCCCTCACCCCGCTGAGCCCGGAGGACCTCGCCCGGGCGGTGACCGGACCTGCCCGCCGCGCGGGGCTGAACCCGGAGCCCGCGCTCACTGTCGCCCTCGTCCGCGACGCAGGGGGCAGCCCGGCCCGCTGCCGCTGCTGCAATACGCGCTGACCGAACTCTACGAGCGCCGCGAGGGCCGCACCCTGACCCTCGCCGCCTACGAGGCGCTGGGCGGCCTGCGCGGCACGCTGGCCCGGCGGGCGGAAGGACTGCTCGCGTCGCTGGGCAAGGCCGAGCGGCCCCTGGTGCGCGAGGTCTTCCTGCGCCTGGTGACCCTGGGCGAGGCGGGCGAGGAGACCCGGCGCCGCGCCCCCCTGGCCGAACTGCACGCCCTGGACGAGGAGCGGGTGCCCGAGGTGCTGGACCTCTACACCGGGCGCCGCCTGCTCACCGCCGACCACGACCCCCTGACCCGTGAGCCCACCGTCGAGGTCGCCCACGAGGCGCTGCTGACCGGGTGGCCCACCCTGCGCGCCTGGCTGGACTCGGCCCGGGAGGACCTGCGGCGCCAGAGGTTGCTCGCCCGGCGAGCCCACGAGTGGCGGGGGGCGGACCGGGACCCCGGCGCCCTGCTGCGCGGCGCCCCGCTCGCCGAGGCGGAGGCCTGGGCCCGGGGGGCGTCCCTGCGCCTCACCCCGGAGGAGACCGAGTACCTGGCGGCCAGCGCGGCGCAGCGGGACCGGGAGACGGCGGAGGAGGGCGCGCGGCAGGCCCGCGAGCGGCATCTCGAAGGCCGGGCGCGGCGCTTTCTTACAGCGCTGTCGGCGGTGCTGCTGGTCTCCACCGTGCTGGCGGGCGGGCTGAGCTTGTGGGCGCTGCGCAGCCGCCAGGAGGCCCACGCCAGCCTCGCCCGCAGCGAGAGCCAGCGGCTGGCCGCCGAGGCGACGGCCCTGCTGAACGGTCGGGGTGACCCGGAACTCGCTGCGCTGCTCGCCGTCCACGCGACCCGCCTCTCGCCCACCCGCGAGGCCGACCTTGCCCTGCAACGCGCCGCGCAGCACGACTTCGGGCGCAAGCTCTTCCAGATTGGGGGCTATCCCGAGACACTGGCGGCCTCCCCGGACGGGCGCTCTGTCGCGGTGGGTACCTACGCGGGCAGTTCGGGGACGGCGGCGGTGCGGTTGTGGGACGCTCGCTCAGGAACCGCCAGCGTCCTGTGGCAGGACGTGGCAGGTAATCCGGGGCCGCTTTCCTTTTCCCCCGATGGCCGCCTCCTGAGCTTCACCACCTTCGACCGGGACTACACGCGCTCCACCGTGCGGCTGTACGACGTGGACAGCCGCACCGTGCGGTGGACGCGCAAGCTGACGGGAAACGGGAGACTCTTCCTCTCGGCCTCCGGGGTAGGTCTGCTGGGGCTGGACGGCGCCCCCTCCGAGGTCGTTTCCCTCGCGGACGGTCGGAGGCGGCGGGTGCTGCCCCCAGACCTCGACGGGTGGATAGGAGCGGTGTCCCCCGACGGGCGGCGGCTGGCCCTGGCGGCCGGGAACGACCTGCGGGTGCTGGACGCCCGCACGGGCGAGGGGGAGTTCACCCTGCGCGGCCACACTCGCCCGGTGCTCGACGTGACCTTCGCCCCGGACAGCCGGACGCTCCTCAGCGGCAGCGCCGACACGACCGCGCGGGTCTGGGACGCAGCGCGGGGCCTGCTGCGGCACACTCTGGGCGCGCACACCGAGTCGGTGGGGCGGGTAGCGTTTTCCCCTGATGGGCGCTTCCTCCTCACCGGGGGTCGCGACCGGGTGGTGCGGGTCTGGGAGGTGGGGGCGCTCTCAGGGGGGCGTGAGGCGTGGCTGCTCCCCACCCCCGCCCTGGGCACGGATAACGCCGGGTTCCTGGGGGGGCAGGTGGTCACGGCCAACTTCGACGGGAATGTGCGGGCCTGGCCCCAGGGTGGCCCCAACCCGCCCGACGCCTACTCGTTCGGTGGGGACTCCGTGCGCGGCCTGTCGTTCTCACCGGACGGCACGACCCTCTGGGCGGGCAACGTGACCCGGGGGCTGCGCGGCTGGAATGTGGTCAGCGGCCGCCTGGTCGGCAACCAGCCTCAATTCTCGGCCCTGCGCGTCATCGTGGCGCCGGACGGCCAGCTCTACGCCTCCTCGGAGCGCTTCGTTCAGGAGTGGGATTCGCGGGGGGCGCAGCGCTTGCGAATGTACAAGAGCCCGGGAGGAAGGGCCCTCGCCGTGAGCCCCGGGGGTGAGCGCCTCGCGTTGGGGGGTGACGGCCTGTGGGTGTTCGACCGAGCAGCCGGGCGCGCCGGACAGCCTGTCTTTCACCTGAAAAGTGCCGACCAGGCGGCCCGCCAGGACCTGAACGGGGTCGCCTACGGCCGCCGCTTCCTCGTCACGGCCTCTGACACGACCTCCGGCGCGCACGTCTGGGACGCAAACACCGGCGAACACCTGCGCGCCCTGAAACCCACCCTCGCCCTAGAGGGGCCAAGCAGCCCCTTCGCGGGGGACGTGGCCCTCTCGCCCGACGAGTCGCTGGTGGCCGTGGGCGCCCGGAACGGCGAGGTGCACCTGTTCAACCCGGCGAGCGGCCGACAGATACGCTTCCTGGGACCGCTGACCGGACGTGGCGCCGTGCAGGCCGTGCGCTTCTCGCCGGACGGCCGCCTGCTGCTCACTGCCACCTTGAACGGTACGGTCCTGCTGTGGGACACGACGACGTGGATGCAGGTGCGCGCCCTGGCCTCCTACGGTGGGGCGCGGGTGATGAGCGCCACCTTCAGCCCGGATGGGGGGTGGGTTGCGCTGAGCACCTCGGGCGGCTGGGTCCACCGCACGCCCACCACCCTGCCGGACCTGCGGCGCCGCGTCTGCGCGCGGGTGGTCCGCGATTTCCTCGATGAGGAGCCGCAGGTGTACGGCCTCGCCCCGGGTACGCTGGCCTGCCCCGACGATCGGGAACGGACCCGGCTGGAGTGAGGGGTGGTGGCAGCAGGATGCCATCTGCCGCCGTGAAATCGCCGTGTCAGCCCCGAGCGGGAACCGTTCCCAGCGTCATCTCGTGGTTCGGGGAGACTCCGGCCGGGTGTGGGGGCTGCCCATTCCGATTGAAAGTCCCATGTCTGTGTCCTCCGGCGTTCCTGTGGGTGTGAACGCTTCCTCGCCGCCTTCGGCGGGCAACCGGGCAAGTATACCGGAGGCGCCCTCCTGCCCGGTTGCCTCGCTCAGAGGCCGGACGAGACACCCTCCCGAATCCGTCCCCTCATGAAGTCACCGGATAGACAATTCATCCTTCATGGCCCGTTAACATGGCCGCGATGCCCGAGTTGCTCTCCGTGGGTGCCTTCGACCTGCTCGACGACCTGCCCCTCCCGGCCTATGTCAGCACCCTAGATGCCGCCGTCGTCTTCACCAACCGTGCCCTCGCCGATCTGAGCGGGCTTCCCGTCCAGGCGCTGCTGGGAGACGGCCTGGCGGCCCTCATTCACCCCGGGGACCGGTTGGCGGCCCTGAAGGCCTGGACGCGTGCCTGGGCCAGGGGGGAAGCCACCGAACACGAGGTTCGGCTGCGGACGGCGGGCGGGGAGGACCGCTGGTACTGCGTTCAGAGCCGCCCCCGAAACCGGGAAGGACAGCGCACGGTCATCAGCACCTGCCAGGATATCCACGCCCTGAAGTGCGTCGAGGACCGCGCGGGGAAGCTTCAGCGCATCACCGCCGCCCTCGCGGGGGCGCGGGACGTGGCGGACGTCCTCGCGGTGCTCCCGGAGGTCGCCCGCGCCCTCGCGGCTCCCCGGGCAAGCGTGTCCGTCCTGCGCGCCGGGGGAACTGAGCTGCACCTGATCGGCTCGGTCGGCTACCCGGGGGGGAGCCTGGAGGGCTTCCGGGTGCTTCCCAGCGACCTCTCTCTCCCCGCGACGGACGTGATTCGCACCGGGGCGCCCCTCTCCCTACCCTTCGAGGTCCTCGCGGCGCGTTACCCGCATCTGGCGGGCAGGCTCGGTGAGCACACCCGCGACCTGATCCTGCTTCCGCTGATCGCAAAGGGCCACCCGGTGGGCGTCCTCACGCTGGGCTTTCTGGAACCGCACGATTCCGGGGACGCCGAGCGCACCTTCATGCTCACGCTCGCCGGGCTGCTCGCGCAGGCCCTGGAACGCGCCCGCCTGCACGAGGAGGAACGCGCCGCGCAGGCGAGGGAGCGCGCCCTGCTGGACGCCGCGCCCGTCCTGATGTGGACCTCGCGCCCCGGGGAGGACACCACGCGCTTCAACCGCACCTGGGCCGAGTACACCGGGCTGGACGTGGCCCTGACGGGGGAGGCCTGGCAGGGGACCATCCACCCGGACGATCTCGCGGCCGTGCAGGAGGCGCGCGAACGGGGCTTGGCCGCCGGGGAAACCTACGCCTGCGACGTGCGGCTGCGCCGCCGGGACGGCGCGTACCGCTGGCACCACGTCACCGTCCGGCCCTTCCAGGGGGACGAGTGGCTGGGGCTCGCCACCGAGGTCCACGAGTGGTACGAGGCGGAGAAGCGGCTGCACCTGACCCTGGAGGCGAGCGGGCTGGGCGTGTGGACCCTGGACGTGGCAACCGGGATCGTCACCCGCACCCCCGAGACCCAGCGCCTCCTGGGCCTCGGGGAGGCGGTCGCGCCCATCTCGACCTTCTTCGCCCGGGTGCATGAGGAGGACCTCCCGGCCGTCGAGGCGGCGTTCGCGCGGGCCGTGGAGCTGGGTGGGCCGGAGAGCTTCCGCATAGAGCACCGCTTCTTCCGGGGGGACGGCATCAAGATCTGGGTGGAGCAGCTCACCCGGGTCGAGCGGGGTGAGGATGGCGAGGCCCGTCGTCTGCTGGGGGTCACGGCGGACATCACCGCGCGCAAGCAGGCCGAAACCCGGCTCACCCTGCTCGCTGGCGCGGGCGAGACGCTCGCACAGGACCTCGACATGCGCGAGACCCTGACGCGCCTCACCACGCTCGCCGTGCCCCGCCTCGCCGACTGGTGCGCCGTGTACCTCCCGCAGCCGGACGGCAGCCTGCGTCCCCAGGCCTACGCGCACCGCTCCCCGGACAAGGCGCGGCTGGCCGAGAAGTACCTCGCCGCCTTCCCGCAGCGGGTGGACGACCCCGGCGCAGTGTCCAAGGTGTTCCGCGAGAACGTGCCCGTGCTGCTGCCCCAGGTCACCGACGAGATGCTGGGTGCCCTGCCCATCCCGGACGAGCAGCGCGCGCTCCTGAGGGCCTTCGGCTTTGGCTCGTCGCTGCTGGTGCCGCTGGCGGTTCGCGGGCGGGTGCTGGGCACCCTGAGCCTCGCCCTCCACGGCTCGGGCCGCACCTTTACCGCGGACGACGTGCCCTTCGCGCAGGAACTCGCCCGCCGCGCGGCCCTCGCGCTGGAAAACGCCCGGCTCTACGCCCAGGCCCGCGACCTGAACGCCGACCTGGAGGGCCGGGTGGCCGAGCGCACCGCCGAGCTGGAGGCGCGCAACCGGGCGCTGGAGGCCTTTGCGGAGCTGTCGCGCGACCTCGCCGCCGAGCCCGATCCCGCCACGCTGGTGGGCCGCGCGCAGGAAATCCTGGTGTCCCTGCTCCCCAGCGGGGCGAGCACCTACTACGAGCCGGGGAGGGACCGTTGGGGGCTGCGCTCCTACCGGGGCGAATTCCGCAACCCGGCGCTGCTCCCCGCCCTGCGGCGCGGCCTGCCCCGCGGCACGACGCCCAACATCGACCGGCCCTTCGACACTGGGGCGCCCTACTACCAGGGCCGCTACGACCCCGCGACGGTGCCTGCGGCGACCGAGATGGTGCGCGAGATCGGCGCGACGGCCAGCCTGCCCGTCTTGGTGGGGGGAAGGCCGCGCGGGGTGCTCGTCGTGGGCACGTACGAGGCGCGGCCCTGGACCCCCGAGGAGCGCGCGCTGCTGGAGACGGTGGCCCGGTCCCTGGGGCTCGCGCTGGAGCGGGCGGACGCTCTGCGGGAGTTGCAGCGCGAGCGGACCTTTCTCTCGGCGCTCCTCGACAGCCTCTCCGAGGGGATCGTCGCGTGCGACGCCTCGGGGCACCTCACCCTGTTCAACCGCGCGACGCGCGAGCTCCACGGCCTGCCCGAGACCCCGCTGCCGCCAGAGGGGTGGGCGGAGCATTACGACCTGTACCGCGCGGACGGCGAGACACGGCTGCCGACCGCTGAGACCCCGCTGTACCGGGCCTTTCAGGGCGAGCATATCCGGGACGCGGAGATGGTGATCAGGCCCCGGCAGGGCGAGGCCCGCACCGTGCTGAGTGTCGGCTCCCCCATCATCGCAGCCGGGGGCGAGAGGCTGGGGGCGGTGGCCGCCATGCGTGACGTGACAGAGCGTTACCGGGCCGAGGCGGCGCTGCGCGAGGCGAACGAGAACCTGCGCCGCTCCAACCGGGAGCTGGAGCAGTTCGCCTACATCGCCAGCCACGACCTCCAGACCCCCGCCCGCGCGGTGACGAGCTTCGCCGAACTCTTGGAGCTGCGCTACGGGGATCGGCTCGACGAGCGCGGGCACGCCTATCTGCGCCAGATCGTGCGCGGCGGGCAGCGCATGAAGCGCCTGGTGGACGATCTGCTCGCCTTTTCCCGCCTGAACACCCAGCAGCGGCCCCTGGAGCCGGTGGACGGCGCTGCCGTGCTGGCCGAGGTGCTGGACCTGCTCGCCCCCGACCTGGAGGCGACGGGTGGGGAGGTGGCCTCCGGGCCGCTGCCCACCGTGCGGGCCGATGAGGGTCAGCTCTCGCGGCTGCTCGTCAACCTGATTGGGAACGCGCTGAAGTACCACCGCCAGGGGGTGGCACCCCGAGTCCACGTCAGCGCCGAGCGGGACGGGCGGATGTGGCGCTTCGCCGTCGCCGACAACGGCGTCGGGATCGAGCGCCGCTACCTGGAGCAGGTCTTCGAGCCGTTCAAGCGCCTGCACGCGCAGGATCAGGTCGAGGGCAGCGGTCTGGGGCTGGCCGTGAGCCGCAAGATCGTCGAGCGTCACGGCGGACGGCTGTGGCTGGAAAGCACCCCGGGTGAGGGCTCGACGTTCTTCTTCACCCTGCCGGACGTGGGGTCTTCGGGAGCCGGGGAAGCGTCAGGACCAGGTATCTGACGCTTGCTGGGGAGGTTGGGGTGCGGCTGCCGAGCTCTCCCCCGGCGGGTCGGCTGAATCATTTCTCTCTAAAGGAGAAGAACGTCCGAGAACGTAGTTGTTCTCCCTCTCCCTCGTGAAGACAGGTAAAGCTGCGAAGCAGAGGGCCGGGGTGAGGGGGCGACGGAGCAGCGCCGACACTGGCAAGATGCTCGGCCCTTCTTTCCCGCCGCGCCGCAGGTCGTGCCCGTTCACCCCCTCTGCAAGCAGCTCTGCGAGTCCCAGCCTCCCCCCGCAAGGGGAAGGGGCAAAAAGCACGTTCTGGAATAGCTTTCTGGCTAGTGGAAGTCGCGAATGAACCGCGCTATTGGCCTGGGGAGGCTCGGGGAAACCGGCCACCCCTCCCCAGCAGGCTGTCCGCTCCTGCACGCCGCCGGGGAGAGTGCTACCCTCGCCCGTGTGCCTCGCCCGGCCCCCCTCGCGCCCCTGACCCGTCTGCCCCTGCTGGGGCGGTACGCGCTGCTCGTCTTCGGCCTCTTCCTGTACGGCCTGAGCCTGCGCCTGATGCTCGACGCGCGGGTGGGCCTGGCCCCCTGGGAGGCCTTTCACCTCGGCGTGACCCATCACCTGCCCCTGAGCATCGGGATGGTCAGCGTGCTGACGGGCGTGCTCATCGTGACCTTCACGGCGCTGCGGCTGCGCGAGCGCATCGGCCCGGGGACGGTGATCAACGTCGTGCTGATCGGCGTGTTCCTCGACCTGCTGGGACCGCTGGTGCCCGACCCGGCGACCGTCCTGGGCCGCTGGGTGCAGTTTGTCCTCGGCGTGGCGCTGCTGGGCTTCGCCACCGGAACCTACGTGGCGGCGGGTCTGGGGGCCGGACCGCGGGACGGCCTGATCCTGGGACTGAGCCGCCGGACCGGCTGGGACGTGGCGCGCGTCCGCACCGGGATCGAACTCGTCGTGCTGGCGCTGGGCTGGCTTCTGGGCGGCCTGGTCGGGTGGGGCACGCTGGTGTTCGCGCTGGGGAGTGGCCCGGCGATGGGTCTGGGCATGGCGCTGTACGGCCTGCGGCGCGGCGCCAAACGGGAAACGGCCCCGGTCCCCGCCCCCGCCGCGCGCTAGCCTGCCCCCATGACCGCTCCCCTGACGCTCACCGAGGGCGGCAACCTCTACGACCGCATCGGCCCGGAGGCGCTCGCCGCCCTGGTGACCCGCTTCTACACCCGCGTGGGCGCCCACCCCGACCTGGCGCCCATCTTCCCTGCTGACCTGACCCGCACCGCCGAGAAGCAGCTCGCGTTCCTGACGGGCTTCACGGGCGGGCCTCCCCTGTACCACCAGCGCTTCGGGCATCCCCGGCTGCGTGCCCGGCACCTGCCCTTTCCCATCACGCCCACCCGGGCGCGGGCCTGGCTCGCCTGCATGAACGCCGCCCTGCGCGAGACGCCCGAGATCGGGGAGGCCGAAGCGCGCGAGCTGTACGCCGCCCTCTCCCGGGTGGCCGCCTACATGGTGAACACGCCGGAGGAAGGGGAGCCGAACCTGGACAACTCTTGACAATTGACTAGCAGGGTCACGGTGCGGCGGCGCCCGCTCTGCCTACACTGACCCAATGACCTCTTCCCAACGCAGCATTGACGAGCTTCGCGCGGAAGTCGATGCGATCAACCGCGACCTGCTCACCCTGCTCTCCCGCCGCGGCGAGGTTGTCGCCCAGATCGGGCGCGCCAAGTCGCTCGAGGGCCGTCCCCAGCACTACGACCCCGCCCGCGAGGAGCAGCAGCTCCGCGACCTGGAGGGCCTGAACAAGGGACCCTTCACGAACGCCGCCGTCAAGGCGATCTTCAAGGAAATCTTCCGGGCCAGCCTGGACCTGGAGGAGAGCAACGACAAGAAGCAACTCCTCGTCTCGCGCAAGGTGCAGCCCACCGACACCATGCTCGATATCGACGGCGTGCGGATCGGCGGCGACGCGCCCCCCGTGATCGTGGCGGGGCCGTGCTCCATCGAGTCGGCGGAGCAGATGGAGGAGACGGCCCGTTTCCTGGCCGGGCGCGGCGTCAAAATTCTGCGGGGCGGCGCCTACAAGCCCCGCACCAGCCCCTACGGCTTTCAGGGGATGGGCGTGGACGGCCTGATCATCGGCGGCCGGGCGGCCCGCGAGAACGGGATGCTCTTTGTCACGGAAGTGATGGACACCCGCGACGTGGAGGTCGTGGCCGAACACGCCGACATCCTGCAGGTGGGTGCGCGCAACATGCACAACTTCGCCCTGCTGCGCGAGGTGGGCCGCGCCCGCCGCCCGGTGCTCCTCAAGCGCGGGCTCTCGGCCACCATCGAGGAGTGGCTCTACGCCGCCGAGTACATCCTCTCGGAGGGCAACCCCGAGGTCATCCTGTGTGAGCGCGGCATCCGCACCTTCGAGAAGTGGACGCGCAACACGCTCGACCTCTCGGCGGTGGCCCTCGCCAAGCAGGAGACGCACCTCCCCGTCATCGTGGACGTGACGCACGCCGCCGGGCGCCGCGACCTGCTCATCCCCCTCGCCAAGGCCGCCCTCGCGGTCGGCGCCGACGGCATCCATGTCGAGGTCCACCCCAACCCCGCCACGGCGCTTTCCGACAACGAGCAGCAACTCGACTTCGCCGGGTACGACCGCTTCCTGAATGCTCTGGCGCCCCTGCTGAAGGTGCCCGCGACGGTGTAAACGATCAAAGAAGGAGGGGCCGGGGAGGAGGATTTTCCCGGCCCCTTGTCTGTGCCTGGAGGAAAAAGCGGGGCTGTTCTCCCTTTCCCCCCGCCGGAGAGGGTCGAGGTGAGGGGCCGTGCGAGCATCCTGGGCGCCACCAAGAGGGCCAGCCTCAGCTCCTGACCCGCCCACCCGGCCTCCGCTCTGCAAGCCGCTCCGAGGGTCAAGGGGTGCGAGGGACTGGCGGATACCATCCAGCACCTGAAGGGCTTTTGGGGCCGCAGCTCAGATCGCCATGCCCACCAGCTCCCCCACTCTAGACGACGGCGCCCCCCGTCCCCACGGCGGCCCGTTCCTCCGGCTGCCCCCCGTCCAGCGGGAAGGTATGCAGCTCCTGCACCTCGCCGCGTTCTTCTCGGGTAAGGCTCAGGACGTTCACGGTGAAGGCCTGCACGGGCGGCACGAGCCCCCGCACCTGCTCCCACACCTCGTCCTCCGCCCAGGGCAGCAGGCCCAGCGCGAGGGTCAGGTGTGGAATGTACTGCTCGCCGTCGTGGGGAGCGCGGCTCGATGGGCCCACACGCAGGGCTCGTGCGTGCAGGTCCGCCAACTGGGCGTCCAGCTCGCATTCCAGGAAGATGACGTGGGGCACGCGCTTCCAGCCCCTCACCCGAACCTCGAAGGGTCCCTCGCCGCGCAGCACCTCGCGGAAGGCGGCGACGAGTTCAGTGGTTCTGAGGTCTGTCTGGAAGGGGGCGCGCAGGTTCAGGTGCGGCACCCCAAAGGCGCGCACGTTCAGGCGCTCCTGGGTCCGCCGCAGCCAGGTGTCGAGGGCTTCGGGGGGCCAGGCGACCAAGCTGTACAGGGGGGGCGAGGGCGGGAAGGGGGCGCTCAAGGTCCGATCCGGTAGCGGCAACTGCCCTGCCCGCACGCGATGCGCGTCTCCCGCGTGACGTGCGCGCCCAGCGCCTCGACGAACATGCCCAGCTCGCTGCGGCACAGTTGCGGATACTGCCGGGCGACCGTCAGATTCGGGCAGTTGCGTTCCACGATGTACCACGTGCCGTCCTCACCCGGCTCCACCACGGCGTCGAACCCCGCCCCGGTCTGCCACTCGGCCAGCCGCCGCACGCGCTCCTCCAGCGGGAGGGAGGCGGGCAACTCGGCCTGCAACCGCTGCGCCAGCTCCGCGCTGCGGGCGTCGAGGACCTGAAGCACCGCCCCCTCGCCGAACAGTTCCTCCACGTGGCGCAGCACGTCCACGCACAGGCTGGAGTACGTCTTGGGAAAGGCTGCCTCGCCCCGGTCGGTGAGCCCGAAGACGTGCTGGGGCCGCCCGCGCCCGCCCGGCCGCTCGGTGCGCGCCTCAATCAGCCCCTGTTCCTGCAGGTCGATCAGGTGCCGCCGCGCACCCGGCACGCTGACGCCCAGCCCCACGGCCAGGTCCTGCACAGTCTGGGGGCCGTGCCGTTTGAGCAGTTCCAGCAACCGGTTCTTGGTCCGCTCGGGAGCGGGCGGGGGCGACGCCGCGGGCGCCCCGGGGGCGGAGGAGGGGAGCGCCGTCATTCAGACCACCGGGAGCTGTTCAGGAAGGGAGGCGAGTGATTGCACGCTCACGCGGCCCGCCAGGTTGCGCGCGATCTGCGTCAGGGCCTGCGCGGCGGGCGACTCCGGGTGCGCGAGGACGGCGGGGGTGCCCGCGTCCGCGTCCTGGCGGGTCACCACATCCAGCGGCACCTCGCCCAGCAGCGGCAGCCCCCCCAGCTTGCGCGAGCCGCCCCGCCCGAAGAGGTCGTAGGTGAGGCCGGTGTCGGGTGCCACGAAGTAACTCATGTTCTCCACCACCCCCAGCACCGGCACGCTGGCCTTGCGGAACATGTCGAGCGCGCGGGCCGCGTCGATCAGCGCCACGTCCTGCGGCGTCGTGACCAGCACCGCGCCCGTCACGTGGATCGTCTGCGTCAGCGAGAGCTGCACGTCGCCGGTGCCCGGCGGCAGGTCCACAATCAGGTAGTCGAGGTCGCCCCACGCCGCGTCCTTGAGGAACTGCTGAATCGCCGAGTGCAGCATCGGCCCGCGCCACACCAGAGCCTGCCCGGCGGGCGAGAGGTTCGCCATGCTCAGGAAGCGGATGCCGTGCGCCTGAAGGGGCTGCATCTTGCGCTCGGCATTCGCCGTCACCCGCGAGGCCGACTCACCCAGCATGTGCGCCACGCTGGGGCCATACACGTCGGCGTCCAGCAGCCCCACCCGCGCCCCGTCCCGCGCGAGCGACGCCGCGATGTTCACCGCCACGCTGCTCTTGCCCACGCCGCCCTTGCCGCTGCCCACCAGCAGGACGTGCTTCACGCCCGGCAGGGCGGGCTGGGCGGGCTGCCGCACCATCGCCCCGAAGGTCACGGCCACGTCCCGGATGCCGGGCACGGCGAGGACCGCCTCCCGCACGTCCCCCTCGATCTTGCCCTTGAGCGGGCAGGCGGGCGTGGTGAGGTTCACCTTCACGTGGGCCACGTCCCCCTCGACCTCCGCGCGCTCGATCATGCCCAGCGACACCAGATCGCGGTGCAGCTCGGGGTCATTCACGGTTTTCAGGGCGGTCCACAGGGCGTCACGCATCTCCCGCCATTAGTAGCGCGGCCGGGGGGGAGGCGGCAAGCTACGGGGTCACAGTGGGCGGGGGAGGAGGGGGCAGTTCTCCCTCTCCCCCATGGGGGGCTCGCACAATCGCACAGCGGAGGGCTGGGGTGAGGGGGCGTGTAATCAGCCCGGGCGTCTGCAAGCTGGCGTGCCTCCTCTTCTGGCCGCGCCGGAGGTCGTGCCCGCTCACCCCCACCCGGCGAGGGACTTGAAGTGCCGCCCGGGATGCGATTTACCCAACGTAAGAAGGTTACATGCATGACCCGGCTTTCTCCTCCCGCCACCTTTCCCCCCGCCCCCTTCCAGTACACTGGCGGGCTGATGACCGCCTCCGCCCACCCGCCTCACACCCTCTCGGTCGCGCCCATGATGGACTGGACCGACCGGCACTGCCGGGCATTTCACCGCACTCTGACGCGGCGGACGCTGCTGTACACCGAGATGGTCACCACGGGGGCGATCCTGCATGGTGACCGCGAGCGGCACCTGGGGTTCGGAACGGCCGAGCATCCCGTCGCCCTGCAACTGGGCGGCAGTGATCCGGTGGCGCTTGCCGAATGCGCCCGCATAGCTCAGGATTGGGGCTACGACGAGGT
Organism: Deinococcus apachensis DSM 19763; assembly: GCF_000381345.1. NCBI lineage: Bacteria > Thermotogati > Deinococcota > Deinococci > Deinococcales > Deinococcaceae > Deinococcus > Deinococcus apachensis. The sequence goes on from NZ_KB906404.1 coordinate 75,468, forward strand.
GAACCTCAACTGCGGCTGCCCCAGTGACCGGGTGCAAAGCGGTTCGTTCGGCGCCTGCCTCATGGGCACGCCCGACGTGGTGGCCCGAGCGGTGGAGGCGATGCGGGGGGCCACTTCTCTCCCCATCACCGTCAAGCACCGCATCGGCATCGACGACTTGGACAGCTACGAGCACCTGACGCGTTTTGTGGGCATAGTGGCGGGGGCCGGGTGTGAGACCTTCATCGTTCACGCGCGCAAGGCGTGGCTCTCGGGCCTCTCGCCCAAGGAAAACCGCGAGATTCCCCCGCTGCGCTACGAGGTCGTGCGGCAACTGGGAGCCGACTTTCCGCACCTGACGATCGTGCTGAACGGCGGCGTGCTGACGCCGGAGGCGGCGCGGGAGCATCTGGCCTGGGCCGACGGCGTGATGATCGGCCGCGCGGCGTACCAGGACCCCTACATCCTCGCCACCGCCGACCGCGACGTGTTCGGGGAGGACGTGACGCCGCCTACCCGCCGCGAGGCCATTGAGGCGTTCCTGCCCTACGTCGCCGAGCAGCTGGAACAGGGCCAGCCCCTGAACCGCCTGATGAAGCACACCCTCGGCCTCTTCGCGGGACAGCCGGGTGCCCGGCACTGGAAGCGGACCCTCAGCGAGCAGGGCCACCGCTCCGGCGCGGGGTTGGAGGTGGTGCGCGGGGCGCTGGCGGGAGTGCCGGAGAGTGTGCTGGACGCGCGACCCAGGATAGGGGAGGCTCAGCCCGCGTAGCTCAAGATCAGTACTGCCGCCCCGCCCGCCGCAGGACCACGCCCGCCACCACGGTCCCCAGCAGGCTGAAGAGGGCCGCCATGTAAAAGGCTGCGCCCGGCTCGTGGAAGGTGTTTCCGGGGCGGGTGAAGTAGGCGAAGACGGAGGTGGCGAGCAGCGGGCCGACGATCCCCACCAGGCTGTTGACGCTGGTGAGCGCCCCCTGCACCCGCCCCTGCTCGGTGGGGTCCACCGTGCGGCTGATCAGGCCCTGGATCGCCGGACCCGCGATGCCCGCCATTGACCCCAGCACGATGGAGGCGTACAGCAGCTCGCCGGAGCGCGCCGCCCCCAGCAGGACGTACTGCACGACGCCGAGGAGCAGGCCGGTGAAGATCGCCCCCCGCTCGCCCAGCACCCGCATCGCCACGCCGACCAGTCCCGCCTGCACGACCACCGAGAGCAGCCCGACGACGGCCAGCGCGACCCCATTTTGCGCGGGTGTCCACCCCAGCACCCGCTCGGTGAAAAGGACCCAGGTGCTGAAGATGACCTGCTGCGCCATGCCAATCAACACGAAGGCGGCGGCGAGGTTTCGCACCAGTGGGTAGCGCCCCAGCGCCTTCAGGGGCAGCAGCGGGTTGAGCACCCCCCGGCCCGGACGCCCCCCCCGGTTCTCCGGCGCCAGCGATTCGGGCAGCACAAAAAAGCCGTACAGCGCGTTCAGCAGCGCCAACCCCGCCGCGACCAGGAACGGCAGGCGCAGGTCGATGTCCCCCAGCACCCCGCCCAGCGCCGGACCCAGGATAAAGCCCACCCCGAAGGTCGCCCCCAGCAACCCGAAGGAGCGGGCGCGGCCCTCGGGGGGCGTCACGTCCGCCAGGTAGGCGTTTGCCACGGTGATGCTCGCCCCGGTCATCCCCGCGATCACCCGGCCCACGAAGAGCCACGCGAGGTTGGGCGCCACCGTCAGCAGCAGGTAGTCCAGCCCCATCCCCGTCAGGCTGGCAAGGAGGACCGGGCGGCGGCCGTAGCGGTCGGAGAGCGCCCCCAGGATCGGTGCGCAGACGAACTGCATGACCGCATACACGGCGGTGAACACGCCGACCATCTGCGCCCCGGCGGTGGGCGAGTGCGCCAGCTCGGTCACCAGCAGCGGAAACACCGGGATGATCAGCCCGATGCCCATCACGTCGAGCAGGACTGTCAGCAGGATGAACGCCAGCGCGGCGGGGCGGCGGGCAGAGGTGGCTACCATCAGGGCACTCTAAACTGTGCCGGGGACGGGATAAATAGGGTCTATGGCCTAAGGTTCCCGACAGAGGATGGCGCCTTTTGATCGGGTCTCCACGGAGTGGTTCAGGACGGTGCGGTCTGGAGTTCGGGGGGGTGGGCGGGCGACGAAAGACCCCTCTCCCCGGGCAGAGGGCTTTGAAGCCAGGGGGGAGGGGTCGTCTGCCCTCAGCGGGTGAAGTCCGGCTCCGCCCCCAGCTCCCTGATCCACGCCGCGATGATGTCGATGCAGGCCTTCACGTCCCGCTCGTCCACCATCTCGCTGGGCGAGTGCATGTAGCGGTTGGGGATGCTGACGACGGCGGTGGGCACACCCGCGCGCACGAGGGTCAGGGCGTCCGCGTCCGTGCCCGTGTAGCGCCCGCTCGCGCTGAGGGTGTAGGGGATGCCCCCCGCCTGCGCCGCCGCCGTCATCTGCCGCAGGATGACCGGGCTGTTCATGGGCCCCACGCTGAGGTTCGCGCCCGAGCCGAAAGGCACCACTCCGTACTTCTTCTCGCTGACGCCGGGCTGCTTCGTCTCGTGCGTCACGTCCACAGCGACCCCGGCGATGGGGTTCAGGCGATAGCCGCTGAGTTGCGCCCCGAAGACGCCGATCTCCTCCTGGCTGGTGCCCACGGCGACGACGCGGTGCTTCAGGTCCGTCCCGGCCAGCGCCCGCAGCGCCTCCAGCACGATAAAGGCGCCCACCCGGTTGTCGAGCGCGCGGCTGACGATGCGCCCGCCCATCCGCAGCGGCTCCTGCTCGATCACGCCGGGGGTGCCGACCGGGATTCGCGCCTGCGCCTCCTCCTTGCCCAGGCCCACGTCAATCCACAGGTCCTCAATCTTGCTGGCGTTCTTGCGCTCCTCGGGTTCCATCACGTGAATCGCCTTCTTGCCGACCACGCCCACCAGGTCCCCCCCCGGCGCGAGGAGGCGGATGCGCTGCCCCACGAGCACCTGTGGGTCCCAGCCCCCGATGGCGAGCACGCTCAGAAAGCCCTCGTCGCCGACGTGGCTCACGATCAGGCCGATCTCGTCGAGGTGGCCCTGCAGGGCGATGGCCGGGGCATCTTCGGGGCCAATTTCGGCGTACACGTTGCCGTAGTGGTCCTCCGAGACGCGGGCGAAGGTCGCCGCCTCCTGCTTCCACACGTCGGCGGCACGGCGTTCGAAGCCGCTGGGGGCCGCCTGGCGCAGCAGGGCGAACAGGAAGTCGAGGTTGATCCGGGATTCGGTTGGGGCGCTCACGCGGGCGAGTCTACGCCGCGCGGCTATCCTGCCCGCATGAGCCAGCCCCCCCGTCCCCCAGCCCCGGACGTGCGCGTTCAGGTGGACGTGTCCTACCTGCGGGCGCACTCCACCCCCGGGCGCCACGTCTTCACCTACGTCATCCGCATTGAGAACCACAGTGACCAGACCTGGAAACTCCTCGCCCGCCACTGGGACATCGTGGACGCCGGGGGCCGTGAGACCGTTGTGGACGGCGAGGGTGTGGTCGGAGAGCAGCCCGTGATTCCGCCCGGCGGCACCTTCGTGTACGACTCCTTCGTGACTGTGCAGGACACGCCGGGTCGAATGGGCGGCCATTACGTGATACAGGATGCCTGGGGCGAGCGGGCGCAGGTGCCCATCCCCCCCTTCGTGCTGGAGGTGCCGGGCGAGCGGACGCTGAACTAGAAGCCCAGTTCCACAGTGCCGGGCTGGGGAGGCTAGGGGTGGGCGTCCCCAGTGGGGCCGCGCCGTGGGTTGTCCTGTCATCGTGCGCTGCCTTTGGGGCGGGGCGCAGAGCCTTTGTCGTGCTGAGCGGATGCGAAGCATCCCCATGCAAGACCTCGCGCGCTACTCAGCGTGACAAGTCTTTTGAGGCGTGCCGGAGAAGACCCCCTGACATCCCCCGGCACAACACAAGGCTTCCCCACCGAGCCCGGATGCGGTAAACCGCACAGCCCCAAACCACCTAGACGCATTACGGTGGTTCGGGTCAAGGGGCGATGAAGACGCCCTTACCTGATCTGAAGCTGGCCTTAAATCTTTAGGGGTCCCCGGCGCTGTGGTCGCCCGGGGTGAGGGAATGTTATGCGTCGAGTTCTGACAAAAAGCCGTTACGTCATCTCTGTCGGAGCCCTGCTCGGCCTGGTGCCGGGTACATTCCTGGAGGCGGTGGCGGCCGCCCCATCCGCATCGATGGGTCGGGTGCCCACGCACACGGCGCTGAGCCGCGGTGACCTGACCGCGCAGCCCTTCCTGCGGGCCACGAACGCCCGGGGACCGGCCGAGCGTGGCCGCAGCAACGGGGAGGCGGCTTCCGGCGACGGTCGGGCGCTCACCCTCAACGGCCGCGTCTATGCCCGCGGCCTGGGCGTTCACGCGGGGTCCAGCCTGTCGTTCGCCCTGGGGGGCCGTTGCCGCATCTTCATGACCCGCGTCGGCGTGGACGACGAGGTGGGCGACCGGGGCAGTGTGGTCTTTCAAGTTTACGCCGACGGGGTCAAGGCCTACGACAGCGGCCGGATGACGGGCCGGAGTGCCACGAAAACGGTGATCGTCCCGGTGAAGGGTGCGGGGGAGTTGCGTCTGGTCGTGACGGACGCGGGCGACGGCAACAGTGGGGATCACGCCGACTGGGTGAGTCCCCAACTGCTGGGCTGCGCGCTGGCCCCGGCCCCCCGCGCCGCTGCCAGGACCCCGGCTTCCGGTCTGGAGTCCCGTCGTTCGGGAATCCCCCGACCCCCCGCGCGCCCGGCCGCTCCCCAGGCTCCCATCTCCGGCCCGGTGGTGTATCGCGGGCCCATCACGATCACCCGGGGCGGAGTCTATTCGGGCAACTGGGCGAGCAGCGACACCACGCCCGCCGTGACGGTCAAGACCTCCGAGCCCGTCGTGATCGAGAACGCCCGGCTGAGAGGGCGCGGCGACCTCGTGAGGGGCTTCGGCGTCAACCTCACGTTGCGGGGCGTCCAGGGGGAGAATCTGCCGCCCAGCGCTGCGGGCCGCGCCCCCGGTCACGCGGTGCTCGTCGAGGAGATTCAGAACCTCACGGTCGAGAACTCCTCGTTCGTGCGCGGCGGCATCTATGTTCGCAAGTTCTTGGGCCGGGGCACGCAGGGCATTCGCATCCGGCGCAACACCTTTGCCAACATCGACGGCCGCCAGAGCGACGGCGCCCGGGGCTTCAGCGGGAAGGTGGACCGGCGCCAGATGGTGCAGTTCAACGACGTGCAGGGCATTCCGAACGCGGAGATCGCCTGGAATCAGGTCGTGAACCGGCCCGGCGAGAGCGCCGTCGAGGACAACATCAACCTTTTTGCCAGCAGCGGCACGCCCGGGAACCCCATCCTGATTCATGACAATTACATCCAGGGCGCCTACCCCATGAATCCCGGCACCCAGAAGGGCTACTCGGGGGGCGGGATCATGCTGGGCGACGGGAAGGTGACGAGTCCGCTGGGCAACGGGTACGTGCGGGCGTACGGCAACCAGATCGTGAGCACCACGAACTACGGCATCGCCATCGCGGGCGGTTCGGGCATTGAGGCCTACGGGAACCGGGTGGTGTCCAGCGGTCGCCTTCCCGACGGCCGCCCCATCGCCGCCGCCAACGTGGGGATGTACGTGTGGGACATCAACGGGGCCTCGAACCTCAGGCCCGCGACCTTCGCCCGGAACGTCCTGCGCGACAACGTCTCGGGCTGGACGCGGGTGGGCGCGGATGGACGGGAGAACAACAACCCGATGTGGCTTCCCCACTGCACCCTGAACGGCAGCCGCTGCGCGAACAACCGTGACTTAGGCAAGGTCACCCTCGCCACCGAGCGGGCCGAGTGGGACCTGTGGCAGCAGAAGCTCCGGGCGGCCGGAGTGGTGGTCGGGGCGCGCTGAGGACGGCCTTCGGAGAGGGATGGGCAGGGGTGGGTGCCTATTCCCCTTGGTGCCGGGGGAGCAGACACTGAACGAGGGAACGTGCTCCGCGACGACACGGTAGGCTCAGGCATGAGGGCGTGGCGGGCAGGACCGACCTTCCGGCGGCTGTGGCTGGCGAGCACGAGCGCGAATATCGGGGATGGCATCGGCAAAACGGCGCTGCCGCTGCTCGTCGCGTCGATCTCCCGCGACCCCATCGTCGTCGCCAGCCTCTCGGCCTTCGCCGCGCTGCCCGGCCTGGTGTTCACGCTCCCGTTCGGCACCCTGATCGACCGTCTCGACCGCCGCACCCTGCTGATAGTCGCGCACACGGCGCGCGGCTTACTGCTCGGCCTGCTCGCCCTCTGTGTCTTCACGGGGCACCTCCACATCGCCCTGTTGTACGGGATCGCCTTCATCCTCGGCACGGCGGAGACGCTCGCGGATGGGACCGCTGAGACCTTTGTGCCGTCTCTCGTCGAGAAAGAGCATCTGGAGGACGCCAACGGCGCGCTGTATGCCACGAGCGTGACGAGCAACGAGTTCGTCGGCCCACCGCTCGGGGGGCTGCTGTTCGCCGCTTTTCCCGGCCTGCCGTTTCTCGTGAATGCCGCGAGCTTTCTCGGGAGTACGGCCCTGATCTCGACCCTGCCCAGCCGCCCCGCACGGCGAGGAGTGGAGCGTGAATGGTGGTGGCGCGAGGTGACGGGCGGCCTGAAGTGGCTGTGGTCGCACGCGCTGCTGCGCTCCGTGGCGTGGCTGATGGCCCTCACGACGCTGCTCGACGCGGCGGTGTTCGCACTGTTCGTGCTCTTTGCGACGGCTCTTCCCGGCGTCGGTCCGGTGGGGTACGGGTTACTCCTCACGGCTGGGGCCGTGGGGCACATCCTCGGCAGCCTGCTGTCGCCGTATTTCTCGCGGCGCTTCGGGGCGGGGCGCACCGTGCTCGGCTCCGTGTTTGTTCTGGGGCTCGTGTACCTCGGCTTGAGCGTCCTCCACGCGCCGCCGCTGCTGGCCGCACTGTTGGTGCTCGACGGCCTCAACCTGGGCTTGTCCGGCGTCGTGAAGGTGTCGCTGCGTCAGCGGCTCGTGCCGCCGGAACTGCTCGGGCGGGTGGGCGGGGCGTACCGCTTCGTGATCTCCTGGGCTGCACCACTCGGCGCGTTCCTGGGAGGGGTGCTCGGACAGACTCTGGGCTTGCGCCCGACCTTTGCGATGGCGGGTGGGCTGGCCCTCGTGGTGGCCGTGCTGTTCTTGGGCCGCGTGAACAACCGGGTGGTGGCCCGCGCTCAGGAGCGGGTGGACGGACGGACACATCCTTCCGCGTGAATGACGGCAGTGGGTGCAGGTCCCCATTCCCTCTTGGTGCTGGAGGCGATGGGGAGCGGACCCTGAATGAGGACCTGCCGCGAACAGGGGTTGGTCAGGGGATGGGTAAGGAAATGACGTTCCGACCCTTGGGATTGTGGGCTGGGACGACAGCGCCGTCGAATTGAAGGCCGTTCCCAACGCTTCATACCTTCCAGGAATAGCTGACCTTTCACCGGGCTGTCAGCCGGGGCCACCACCGCCTCAACAGAGCGACCTCTCGGTTAAACAGGGCGTCGTTCACGGCGTCTGAGCCCCAGGCGGTACTGTCACGGTGTTCAAGGAAGAAGCCCAGCGACCATAGGCGGATTGCCGCCTCGAAGTAAGGCACGGCTGCGAGATCGGCTTGGCTCAACGTCCGCTTCCGCGTGTACCCGCGCAGAAATCCTGACCAGATGGCCGCGTCACCACTCAGCGGGCGGAACACCGCGAGATCATGCGCCCGCCAGCCGAAGCCCGCACCATCCAGATCGAACACGGTGACTGTTCCTGCATCGTCTACGTGCGCGTTCTTCCACTGGAAATCCCCGTGGCACGCTCCCCAGTCCAGGAATGCCGCGTTCGCCTCGACATACGACCGCACCAGATCAGCCATCTCAGCCAGGAACGCAAGGTCAGCTGGTCGGTGGGTAAGCACAGAGGTGAGCTGCTCAAGTGGACAGTCGAGGAGCGCACGCAGGTCCAGCATCGGGGCAGCCGGAGTGGGCTCAAGCCCGTCGAGGGCCGTGTGTAGGGCGGCGAGCGCGCCGCCATACCGCTCTGCGGCAGTCTCATCGCGGAGAGGTGGTCCGCCTGGGGCAAACTCGAACAGCACCAGTTCTCGCCCGCCCTCGGGCGCGGCCAACGTAGTCGAGTATCGGCCATCGCTCCGGTGAATGGGCCGCGCGACCGGGACACCGGTGGTCACGAGGCGTTCGATGAGGTCGAGTTCGAAGGCGACCCGTGGAGGCGGGCGGGACTGCGCCCGGTAGGCGCGCAGGATCAGCGGCGTGCCAGCCGCCGCAAGAAAGTACGTGTCATTCACACCCAGATACAGGCGCCGGTACTCCAACGGTTCCGGAAGGGGGTAGGAGCGCCGCACCTCCTCAAGGAGGGCCGCAGGGTCGAGAATCGAGTAAGTCACGGGGAACATCGGATCGTACGTCATGTCGTAACCTGGCGCCCCACCAGGGGGGCTGGTGCAAGAATAAGCAGCTTATGTCACGTCCAGACCACGTTCTCCTTCTCATCCCCCGTCTGGCTTGGACACTTGTCCTGCTCACCCTCACGCCTGCGGCATCTCTGCCTCCACCACCGTGCCGTGCCCGGGGCTGCTGAGCACCCGGTAATTCCCGCCCCGGCTCTCCACGCGCTCGCGCATCTGCATCAGGCCCAGGCCCCCGGCGCTGCTGACCCGGCCCGAAATCTGCTCGGGGTCGAAGCCCGCGCCGTCGTCCTGCACGCGCAGGGTGACGTGGGCGCCGCCGTGCAGGGTGACGGTGACCTCGCGGGCGCGGGCGTGCTTGGCGACGTTGTTCAGGCTCTCCTGCAGGATGCGGAAGACGACCGCCTCGTCCCCCGGCGCGAGGTGGATGTCGCCCGTGACGTTCAGGGTGGTGCGGAGGTTGTTCTGCTGCCCGAAGTCCTCGACGTAGCGCCGCACGGTCTCCAGCAGGCCGTACCGCTCCAGGTCGATGGGCCGCAGCGCGAAGATCGAGCGCCGCACCTCGCGGATCTGCTCGCGCAGCAGGGCGGTGGCGGCGCGGACCTCCTCCTCGGATTTTTCGGGGTCGGTGTGCAGTTGCCGCGCCACCACGTCGAGCTTCAGGGCGCAGAACGCGAGGGACTGGGCCACCCCGTCGTGAATCTCGCGGGCGATGCGGGCGCGCTCGTCGCTGATCGCCAGCTCCTCGGAGTACAGGTAGGCGCGGGCGTTGCGGACCCCCAGCGCGGCCTGCGAGGCGAGGAGCGCGAGCAGGGGCAGCCGGGCCTCCTCGAAGGCGCCGGGGCGGGCGTCCCCCAGCACGAGGACGCCGACCAGCCCCTCCTCGTCGCGCATGGGAAAGCCCAGGGCGGAGGCGGCCCCCGGAAACACTTCGCTGGCTTCGGCGGCACTTGCCACGAGGGGCGTGCCCGCCTGCGCCACCCGCGCCACGAAGGGCGGGGCGAGGGCGCCGCCGCTGCTGCTCTCGCCCCCCATCTGTTCGGCGTACTCCAGCCGCAGCACGCCGTCCTGGTCGCTGAGGTAGGCGGCCCGTGCTCCCGCCCGCACCCGCTCGGCCATGTTGCGCGTGACCCGGGCGAGCAGACGGCGCATGTTGCGCTCGGCCCGGATGGACTGGTCCACCGAGTAGAGCGTCATCAGGTCCAGGGTGCGCTGCCGGGCGGCCTCCACCCCGGTCGCCACCTCGGCGGCCAGGGCCTGGGCGAGCGCCTCAGTCTCCGGGCTCGGCGGCGTCGGGAAGTGCAGGGCGAGGGCGCCCCCGCCCGGAATCCCCACCCGCAGGGGGTACAGCTCCGGGGTCGGGGCTGCCGGAACCTCGCCTGTTGCCGAACTGCTCAGGCCGCCGGGCACGGTGAGGGTGGCGTGGGCCGCGCCCGTCGCCTGCACCGCCCCCCGCGCGGCCACCTCCACGACCGCGCCCATGTCGGGGGCGTCCGTCAGGTCGCGCATGAGTTCCTGCACCGCCCGCAGCCGCTCGTGGGAGGCGCTGAGCCGGGCGTAGGTGTCGCGCAGTTCGCGCTCGGCACGCTCACGGGCGCGGGTGCCCTCCGCGATCCACTCCACGCTGAAAAAGGTCACCGCGGGACCCACCAGGCCGTAGAACAGCAGGTGTGCCCAGATTTCGGCGCGGGGATTGGGAAGCTGCGCGATGGTGAACTCCACGACCGCCACCACGAGCACGATCAGCGGCGGCAGCACGTTCCGCACAAGCTGTACCCGGTCCGACAGCGGCACCCCGCGCGGGGCAGGGGGCGGCGGCGAGGGCAGGGCGGCGGGCGTGTCCATCATGGAAACAGTCTAGGGAGGGGGCGCCGGAGAACCGTGGGGTGGGTTTGAAAGCCTTCGGTGTGCCCGGGTGGGCCGTAAGCTGGGGTATGGACGCCCCCCTCCGCCTATGGAGCCGGGCGCTGCGGGTATGGCGCTGATCGTGCTGCTGGCCTTCGGCGGGCCGATGCTCCTGGTCTCCCTCGGGTGGTTCGTCGTGAGTTGGGAGGACCAGGGCGGCCAGCCGTGGGGACCCGTCCTGGTCACCGTCGGGCTTTCGGTCCTGCTCTGGCTATCGGCCCGGTGGCTGGAGGGGAAGGCCCGGGGGCGGAACTAGCCGCTCACTCTCCCGGAGCGTCCTGCTCGGTCGCTTGCCGTCCTGAGACCGTTCCCCTCTTCGCCGCGTCCTCCACCTTCCATGTCACTTGCCGCAGGAAGCCCCGGAACAGTCGGCTCTCGGCGCTGCTCATCAGCGCCCGGTCGAGCATCGCGCGCCACAGCCGCAACGTATGGCGGGCCCGCACGGCGTCCGTGTAGCCGATGAGCTGCATCGTCTCGTGGAGGTGGCCGTACATCGCCTCCATCTCCTCGCGGGTGGCGGTCTTGCGGTCATAGGCGGGCGCCTCGTCCTGGGCTTGCAGGAACTCGTAGCACACCAGCAGCACCGCCTGCGCGAGGTTGAGGCTGGCATAGTCGCCCGTGGGCACCCGCACCGTCACCTGGCACTGCTCCAGGTCGGAGTTGATCAGGCCCGTCTCCTCCGGCCCGAATACGAGGGCCGGGGCCGAGGCGGCGCGCACGAGGGGGCGCACCTGCGAGGGGTGGCGGGGTGCCGGAAGGTCCGCGCGAATTCGGGCGGAGGTCCCCACGCTCACGTCCCGGTCGGCCAGCGCCTCGCGCAGGGTGGGATAGACCCGGGCCGAGCGCAGCAGGTCCGCCGCGTGGACAGCCATCGCCAGGGCTTGAGGGTCGAGCACGTAGCAACGCGGGGCGACGATCCGCAGGTCACGCGCGCCCATGTTCAGCATGGCGCGGGCCGCCGCCCCGATGTTGCCGGGCGTTTTGGGGGAGACGAGGACGACCGCGAGGTTCACGCCTGGGATGCTAGCGCGGGGAGCAGGGGCCCCGTGGACCGGCCTGAACGCGGCCGGACCCTCAGCCCGCCAGAATCGGGTTCTCGATCTCCACGCCCAGCCCCAGCCTCAGGTCGGCGGCGAGTTCCTCCGGGGTGTCGCCCCAGCTTTCCACGCTGACATGCCCCAGGCCGCGCGCCCGCGCAAGGGCGCAGACGCCCAGCAGCAGGGCGGCGCGCAGGCCGGTGGGCCGCAGGTCAGGGCGAACACCGGGGGCGTCGATGCGGGCGTACCCCTCCTCGGGAGAGGCACGGCAGAGTCCGGCGGCCCGTCCCTCTGCGTCCAGCGCGATCAGGCTGAGCTGCGGGTCGAAGCCCCCCGCCCCGTCTGCCGCCGCCTCGGGCGTCACAGCGTGGTGGCCGATGCGGTCCTCGTAGGTGGCGAGGGCGTCCAGGCGGGTGGCGGGGTCGGGCACGTCCGCGAGGGGGAGGAGGCGCAGACCCTCCGGCACCTCGGCCTGACCTTCGGGGGTCGGCCCGGCAAGCAGGCGGTAGGCGGCGACCTCGCGGTAACCGGCCGCCTCCAGCGCCCCCGCCGGGAACAGCGCCCCGTCCGCGAAGGCGTACGCGCGCCCCGCCTCCTGCCGGGAGATCAGGGCGAGGGCCGTCGCCGCCTCCCCATGCTCCGGTCCGGGCAGCGCCCCGCCCACGAGTTCCGCCCCGTGCGCCGGGCTGGGCCGCAGGCCGACCGCCCCCACGACCTCGCCCGCCGCGTTCCGCGCGACCCAGGCTCCGGTCAGCACCTCCGTCATCCAGGCCACCGCCTCCTCGGGGGCGCCGTACAGGGCGGCGAACACGGGGGGCAGGCCAGCAGGCGGGGTGGGGGAGACGGTCACCGGCATGGGGCGAGCCTATCAAGCGAACCTGAAGGCCAGCGCCGCTCCTTCCCGCCTAGCCTGAACCCATGACCACCGAAGACCCTCCCCACACCGTGCTCCTGCTGCACGCTTACCCCCTCTCCGCCACGATGTGGCAGGACCAGAAGGCCGCGCTGGAGGAGGCGGGCCTCACCGTCCTCGCCCCCAACCTGCCGGGCTTCGGGGGCCAGGAGGGGGCCATCACCTCCCTCGCGGACGCGGCACGGGAGTTGCGGACGACCCTGCCCGGGGAACCTCTGGCGCTCGTCGGCCTGAGCATGGGCGGCTACCTCGCGCTGGAACTGCTCCGACAGTTCCCCGGGCGCTTCGCCCGCGTCGTCCTGGCCGACACCACCCTGCGCGCCGACCCCCCCGAAAAGGCCAGGGACCGCCGCGAACAGGCCGACCGGGTGCTGGAGGAGGGAAAGGACTTCATCATCGAGGCCGCCGAGAAGGAGCATTCACCCTCGACCTTCGAACGGGTGCGGCCCATGATCGAGGCGGCCACACCAGAAGGCATCGCCGGGGCTTTGCGAGCAATGGCCAACCGGTCCGAGGGGCAGGACGTGCTGCGGGGGCTGGATGTGCCCCTCCTCGTCCTCGTGGGCGAGCGGGACGAGATCACGCCGCCCGAATTCGCGCAGGAGATCGCCGACGAGGGGCGCGGCACCCTGCGCCTTCTTCCCGGCGCCGCCCACCTCTCGAACCTGGACGCGCCGGGGGCCTTTAACGCCGCGCTGCTGGACTTTCTGCGCTGACTCCCGTCAGGCGCTCGTACAGCGCGAGGTAATGCATTGCCGGACTCTCCCAGCTGAAGTCGAGGGCCATCCCGCGCTCCATGCGGCCCCGCCATTCGGCCCGGTCCTCGAAGGTCAGCCGCGCCTCGCGGCAGGCGGCTGCCAGGTCCCCCGGCGTCTCCCCGGAGAAACGGAAGCCCACGTCGTGCGGCACGGTGTCCACCAGCCCGCCCGTCTCGCGCACGACGGGCAGGGTGCCGTAGCGCATGGCGATCATCTGCGACAGGCCGCAGGGTTCGAAACGGCTGGGCATGGCAAAGACGTTCGCCCCCGCGTAAATGCGGTGCGCGAGCGGCTCGTTCAGCCCACCCACAAAGGCCACGCGCGGGTTCTGCGCCCACCCCGTCAGCGCCGCCGTCAGCAGCGGGTCGCCGCCCCCCAGCACGACCACGTTCCAGTCGGCCACGAGGTCCGGCAGCGCCTCGATCAGCAGGTCCATCCCCTTCTGTTCGGCGAGGCGGCTCACGACCCCCAGGATGGGCGCCTCGTCCAGCTCGAACTCGTCCCGCAGCGCCGCCCCGTTGGCGGCCTTGCCTCCCGCGTCCACGTAGGGCTGAATGTCCGGGTCCGTGCGTGGGTCCCAGCGCTCCTGATCCAGCCCGTTCAGGATGCCGCTGAGCCTCCCCTCCACAGTCAGCCGGACGAGCAGGCCGTCCAGCCCCTCGCCGTACTGCGGGGTCGTGATCTCGCGGGCATAGGTGGGGCTCACGGTCGTCACGTGGTCGGCGAACACCAGCCCCGCCTTCATCAGGTTCAGGTCGCCGTAAAACTCCACCCCCTCCGCACTGAACGCCCAGTCGGGGAGGCCGGTCCACGCCCGCCCCTCGGCCAGATTCCAGCGGCCCTGGTACTGGAGGTTATGGATGGTAAAGGCCGTGCGCCAGCCGCTGAGGTGCGCGTGCGCGACAACCAGCCCGGCCTGCCAGTCGTGGCCATGCAGCAGGTCGGGGCGCAGACCCAGCGCCTGCAAGACCGGCAGCACGGCACACCCGAAGGCGCAGAACCGCTCCACGTCGTCGGGATGGTAGAGCCCCGGGCAGTCGAACTCGGCCAGGCCCACGAACAGGAAACGCACGCCGCCCTCCTGCACTTCGCCGACGCGCACCCCGCCCACGCCGAACACGTCGCCGCGCCAGACCTCGCGCGGTGTGCCCGCGAGCGAGGCGTACCAGGGCGAGACCACCGCCACCTCCACACCCAGCCTCGCCTGCATCGCGGGCAACGCGGCCAGCACGTCGCCCAGCCCCCCCGAACGCGAGAAGGGAAACACTTCCGAACCGACATGCACGACCCGCATGGCCCGTACTCTACGCCCGTTTGACAACCCCCACCCCCGCTGCTACACTTCCCCTCGCTCACGGCCCGGGCTCTTAGCTCAACGGTCAGAGCAGTCGGCTCATAACCGATTGGTTGCCGGTTCAAATCCGGCAGGGCCCACCAAAATGCCCATACGGGCCGCGACACGGGCGGTTAGCTCAGCGGTAGAGCATTCGCTTCACACGCGAAGGGTCGTAGGTTCAAATCCTATACCGCCCACCAGAAAAGATCCCGGCTCAGCCGGGGTTTTTGCTTTGGTCTCCTGGTTGGCGCGGGCTGTAAGAAGAATGTAGGGTTGATTAACTACGCTCTTCACAATGCCCACCAAGCTCTCCCTGTTGTCTCCCCGAAACCCTGGCTCAGCCACAGGGACGCTGCCGGGGGGCGAGGTCCGCCTTCCTCTCACGCCCACGCCCGGGGGCAACGCGAGCATGGCCCTGCAGGGCGGCACCCTTTACGTGCGCCCGTCGGGTGCCGGGGCTCCGCTCACCGCCTGTGATCACGACCGCGCGGCGGCTCTGGGCTACCTGTTCGAGGGTGAGCCCGCCGTGTGGCCCTTCACCGAGGAGCAGCCTCCGGTGCGGGGGACCGGCCGCACGGGCACCCCTACCCGGGAGGCCGCGCTGCTGCTCGACCTTCCGGCGCTGCTGCCCGCCTATAGCTGGGCCGCGCAGGCAGGCCCTCCCGGAACGCCCCTGATCGTGAGCGCGTCGGGGGCCGGGGGAACCGTGACGGTGAGCATCACGAGCGCCACGTACGAGCGTCACCGCAGCGCGGCCACCCTGAGCTATGAGATTGCGAGCACCGTCCGGCGCGCTGTGGCGGGCCTCCCGGCGCTGAGCTGCACGATCTGAAGTGGGCGGGGAGAGAGCGGGTCGAGGAAAAGCCCCGGCATTCCGCTGGGCTTTCGTCTGTCGTCCTCCTGTATTGGGCTACCCCCGCCGCGCCAGCCGCCCCTCCAGCCTGCGCTGCACGAGTTCCAGCAGGCTGCTGATGAGCCAGTAGATCAGCGCGGCGGCCAGGTACGGCCCGAACGGTTCGAAGGTCCGCGCGATCACGAGTTGGGCGCTCCGCAGCAACTCGACCACCGTAATCACCGAGACCAGCGAGGTGTCCTTCACCAGCCCGATCAGCGTGTTGCCCAGGCTGGGCAGGGCTACCCGCGCCGCCTGGGGCAGCACGATCAGCCGCAGGGTCTGCCTTGGCGTCAGGCCCAGGCTGAGGGCCGCCTCCCGTTGCCCGCGCGGCACGCTGAGGATCGCGGCACGGATCGTCTCCGAGAGGTAGGCGGCGGCATTCAGGGTGAGGGCCAGCACCCCGCCCACCAGCGGGCTCACGCTGATCCCGAAGGCGGGCAGGCCGTAGTACAGCATGAAAATCTGCACGAGCAGCGGCGTCCCGCGCATGAAAGAGACGTACACGCTGCTGACCGCCCGCAGGGGGGCAACTCCCGAGAGCCGCGCCAGCGCGACGAGCAGGGCCAGCGGCAACCCCAGCAGCATCGCCGCCAGCGCGTACCCGATGGTGATGGGCGCGGCGGCCAGCAGGGTGGGCAGGGCCCCCCAGGCGCTCTGAAGGATGAGTTGAAGCTGCTCGGCGGTCATGGCGCCTTCTCCGGGTGGGGATGAGGTGGGCGGGAGCGGTCAGGACGAGGGGCCAGAAGAATGGGGAAGAGGAGGGCTCCCCGCCTGCTTCCCCATTCTTCTGGCCTGGCGTCAGGGCTTGCTGACGTCCACCCCGAACCACTTGCGGCTGATCTTGGCATAGGTGCCATCGGCCTTGATCTGCGCCAGGGCACGGTTGATGGCGCCCCCCAGCGCGGTGTTCGTCTTCTTGAAGGCGATGCCGACGGGCTCGGGCTTCCCGACCACCCCGGCGCCCCGGATCGGCAAGTTGTTCTTGGTGATCAGGTAGCCGACCAGCAGACGGTCGTTATACGCGGCGTCGAGGCGCCCCGCCGCCAGGTCCGCCAGATATTCGGGGGCGCCGGGGTAGGTGACGACATTGATGCCGCCCGCTGCCCGGAGCTGCTGCTCGAAGTTGCTCCCCAGCCCCACGCCGACGCGCTTGCCCTTCAGGTCTGTGAGCGTCTTGGGGCTGAAGCTGCCGCTCTTCCGCACAATGATCTGCGGGCTGCTGTAGGCGTACGCCTGGCTCAGCCCGATGGTCTTCTGCCGCTCCGGCGTGATGCCCACCTGATTGACGATCACGTCGTACTTGTTCGCCTGGAGGCCCCCCAGGATGCCGCTCCACTCGGTGAGCACGAACTGGGGTTTCAGGTCGAGCTTGGCGGCCACAGCTCTGGCAATGTCCACGTCAAAGCCAGTGAGCTGTCCCTGCTCGTCCTTGAAGGTAAAGGGTGGGTAGGTGCCCTCCATGGCGATCTTGAGCACCCCCTTGGTCAGGGTCGCGGGTGTGGTCTGGGCTGCCTGGGCACTCAGTCCGGCGGTCAGGGCAAGGGTGGTCAGCAGGGTCAGGTGACGCATGGAAACCTCGTTTTCCTGTGGCAGGAGGGTGTGGGGAAAGGGACGATCCCCCTCTTTTCCACATGGAATTTTAAAGCACTTTAGAAAGAAGAATGTGGTGCCCTTCGCACGAACAGGCCGTGAGGCAGGCGGGGCCGCGTGGCCCCACACTAGGCCGGGGAAGGTTGCGGCTCAACGCCCCTGCGTTCATGCAAGGGTCATGGGTCGCAGACCGTAGGCGTGCTGCCGCGGCTTTTCCCGTATGCTGGGACGACATGAGTGCCGTGATTCACCTGCAAGCGCTGGGCCTGACCGAGTACGAGGCGCGCGCTTACACCGCCCTGCTGGCCCTCGGGCGCGCCGTTCCCGCCCGGGTGGCGCGGCAGGCAGGCATTCCCCGACCCAAGATCTACGAGACGCTGGAACGGCTGGAGGGCCGGGGGCTGGCCGCGCGGGTGGGGCAAAACCCTCTGGAGTACGCGCCGCTGAGCGCCCGGGAGTATCTTGCCCGCGCCCGCCGCTCCTTTGATGATCGGCTGGGCGCGCTGGACCGCGACCTCTCGCGCTTGGCGCCCGACCCCGCGCCCGAGGCCGTCTACCACCTGTACGGCGAGGCGGCCATCCGCAGCCTGTGCGAGGACCTGACCCTGAACGCTCGGCGCAGCGTCTACATGGCGGGCGACCTCCCCCTCGGCGAGCGGCTGGAGCGGCTAACACCCCGGGGGGTGGACCTGCACCGCGCCTCGCTGGTCGGCCTGCCCGCCATCGCCGCCGAGGGCCAGCGCGCCTTCCTGCTCGCCCGCGATGGGGAAGCGGCCGTAATCGCCCACTTCATCGAGGAGGGCGCCAGCGGGGAGGCGCACGGGGTCCACACCCACAACCCGGTCGTCATTCACCTCATCGAGGGGTACGTGCAGCTCGCCGCGCAGCATCCCGCGGGGAGCCGTTGACAACTCCCGCGGCCCGCTGTAACCTAACCGGGCCTTCGGGGCTGTGGCGCAGTTGGGAGCGCGTCTGAATGGCATTCAGAAGGTCAGGGGTTCGAATCCCCTCAGCTCCACCAAAGAGAGGCCCCGCCACTGTGCGGGGCATTGCTCTCAAAAGGACTATCAAGGCGATGTAGCTCAGCTGGTTAGAGCGAACGACTCATAATCGTTAGGTCCCCGGTTCAAGTCCGGGCATCGCCACCAAAGAAAACCCCGTCACCCCTGGCGGGGTTCTTTCATTTCTGCGGACCCGATTTGGGTGACGTACGTTCTCTTGCAGCGAGTGACAGCAGCCTGTAACACCGATGTGACGTGGAATGGGTAGGGTCGAACTGATCGAAAACTCCTCCCCTGGTGCCTCGCTGCCCCAGTGGGGTGTGGCCTCTCCTCCCGCGAGGTTCGTCATGAAGCGTCCTACTGCCCTGTTTTCCGCCGCCCTGCTGCTCGCCGCCTGTAGCCAGGTCCCCTCTGCCGGAACCCGGCCGGGGACGGATCTGCGCGTCCAGGCGACCGGGTCCTGGGTGTCGGGCACGTACACGAATGCCTACGGGTCCCGCTTCTACCGCCTGCGGGTGCCCGCCGGGTACGACGGCACAGCTTCCCGTCCCCTGATGGTGATGCTGCACGGTTGCACGCAGGACGGGTACGACTTCGCGGCGGGCACGCGCATGAACGCGCAGGCGGACGCGCGGAACTTCTTGGTGCTGTACCCTGAGCAGGGCACGGCCTACAACAGCTACGACTGCTGGAACTGGTTTTACGACGTCAACCAGCATCGCGGAAGCGGTGAGCCCTCCCTGATCGCGGGCATGATCGTCTGGGTGAAGAACAACTACCGCGTGGACAGCGCCCGTGTGGGCGTGGCCGGGCTCTCGGCGGGCGGGGCGATGGCCTCGGTCATGGCCTGCACCTACCCCGATCAAGTCCGCAAGGTCGCTGTGTTCGCCGGATTGCAGTACCGGGCCGCAACCACCGCGACGGGTGCGGTCGACGCCCAGAACAACGGCAGTCTGTACGACCCGAACGAGCGGGGCACCTCGTGCGCGAGCGAGATGGGCAGCCTCCGGCGCGTCATGCCGACCCTGGTGTTCCAGGGCACGGCGGACGGCACGGTGAACCCCATGAACGGAAACCAGACGCTGGCGCAGTTCGCCCAGACGAACGACATCGCCACCGACGCCTCGGACAACGGGAACGTGGATAGCACGGCGGACGGCGCGGTGACGGGGACGGCCTGCCGGTCCTACACCCGTTACGACTACAAGAACAGCACGAATGGCAGCGTCCTGTTGCAGAAGTACATCATCAGCGGTCTGGGGCACGCCTGGTCGGGCGGCAGCCCGAGCGGGTCGTACAGCGACCCCTGTGGGCCGGACGCGACGGCCATCATCGTCTCCTTCTTCGGGTTCTGAATAGGCGCGAGAGCCAGCCGCTTGTTGTCCCTAAAGAAGGAACAACACTGCCGCTTGGAAGGGTTTTAAGCTCCTGCCATGTCGCCGCTGATTTCGGGACTCGATCATGTGCAGGTGGAGGCGCCCGCCGGATGCGAGGAGGCCGCGCGGGCCTTTTTCGGGACCTTCCTGGGCCTGCCCGAACTGCTCAAGCCGGAAGCGCTGCGGGGACGCGGCGGGGTCTGGTTCACCCTGCCTGACGGGCGGCAACTGCATGTGGGCGTGACCCCGGACTTCGTGCCGCGCGAGAAGGGGCACCCGGCGTTGCGCTGCCCGGACCTCTCCGCCTTCCGCGCCCACTGTGACGCTCATGGCGTGTCCTATCGGGCCGACGTGGAGGCGGGTGTGCCCCGCGTCTTCCTGCGAGATCCCTTCGGCAACCGGCTGGAGGTCGTGGAGGGGGCGCATGAGAGCGTGCCCCTGACCGGTGCGCCCTGAGCCGCCCGCCTACAATGCACCCCATGACCGAACCCACTTCCCCCCAGACCCAGCGCGGCGAGGTCGACCGCGACACGCTGGTGCGCTGGCTGAACGACTACCTTAAGATCGGCGCCTACCCCGATCCCAGCCTCAACGGCCTCCAGATCGAGGGCACGCCCGTGATCCGGCGGGTGGCGGCGAGCGTGGACACCAGCGTCAGGACGCTTCAGGACGCCGCCGACAACGGGGCGGACCTGCTGCTGGTGCATCACGGGCTGTTCTGGGGCCAGCCCCTGGCCGTGACCGGGCCGCACGGGAGGCGCATCCGCACGGCGCTGATGGCCGACCTCAACCTCTACGCGGCGCACATCCCCCTCGACGCGCACCCGGAGGTCGGGAACAACGCGATGATCGCCCGGGCGCTCAGCCTGCAAAACGCGCGGCCCTTCGGCGACTGGCAGGGCCACAAGATTGGCCTGGCGGGCGAGCTTCCCTTTCCGCAGAGTCTCCAGGACTTCGCGGACCGGGTGCAGAAGCTGACCGGGGAAATCTGCCTGGTTCACGGGGGCGGGATTCCGCAGGTGCAGCGCCTGGGCATCGTGAGCGGCGGCGGCGCGGGAGCGGTGGCGGAAGCGGCGGCGGCGGGTCTGGACACCCTGCTGACCGGCGAGCCCGAACACAAGCACTTCCACGACGCCTTCGAGTACGGGGTGAACGTGGTGTACGCCGGTCACTACGAGACGGAGGTGTTCGGCGTGCGTGCGCTGGCCGCCCGGCTGGAGGACGAGTTCGGTCTGCCGTGGCAGTTCCTGCACCACCCGACGGGATTGTGAGGGTGGGACTGTCCGGGAGGCTCGCCCTGTGACGCCCGGCCTCTTCATCACCTTCGAGGGTCCCGAGGGCGCGGGCAAGAGCACGCAACTCGCGCGGCTGGCCGAACAACTGGAGGCGGAGGGCGTGCCGTACATCGTCACCCGTGAGCCGGGAGGGACGCCACTGGGCACCCGGGTGCGGGACGTGCTGCTCGACCCGGCGCTGACCATCGACCCGCTGCCCGAGTTCCTGCTGTACTCGGCCAGCCGCGCCCAGCTTGTCCGGGATGTTATCCGGCCTGCCCTGGAGCGGGGGGAAGTCGTCTTGTGCGACCGATACGCCGATTCCAGCCTGGCCTATCAGGGAGCCGGGCGGGGACTGGACGCGGCCTTCCTGAACGCCCTGACGCAGGAGGTAACGGGCGGCCTGACTCCCGACCTGACCGTGCTGCTCGACCTCGACCCGGGAGTGGGCCTGGCCCGGGCGGCGAGCCGTGGACAACCCGACCGCCTCGAACGCGCCGACCTCGATTTTCACCGCCGGGTCCGGCAGGGGTTTCTGGACCTGGCGGCCCGTGAGCCGGGGAGGTTCGTGGTACTCGACGCCACCCAGGACGTGGAGACCCTGGCCGCGTCGGTCTGGCGGACGATGGGGGAGAGGCTGAGGGGTGCGGGCGTGCGTTCCCCCGTTCGTTAGCCCCCCTCAGCGCCCGGGCTGGCCCCGCCCAGTCGTACCCGGCTCGGGCTTCACGCCGGGCACCTTCACCTCGAAGATCGTGGGCCAGCGCTTGCCGGTCAGGAGCAGGGTGCCCCGCTCAGGGACGTAGGCGATGCCGTTGGGCACGTCGTCGAAGGTGAGGGGCTTCCCGGCGCGGCTGGCGGTCGCGCTCGCCTCCTGCGTCAGGGCCCCCACGTCGAGCCAGGCGGTCACGTTCCCGCTGCGGGGGTCGATGCGGGCGATGCGGTCCGTGAGCCAGATGTTGGCGTAGACGCTGCCCTGCACGTATTCCAGCTCGTTGAGGTTCCGCACGGGCTGTCCCCGGTCCGTCACGCGAACGGTGCGGGTCACGGAGAAGGTCTTGGGATCGCGCCAGAAGAGGGTGCTCGACCCGTCACTCATGATCAGGCTGCGGCCGTCCTGGGTGAGCCCCCAGCCCTCGCCCGTGTAGCGGTAGCGCCCGATCTCCCGCAGGGTCGCCGTGTCGAAGGCGAAGGCCGCACCCGTCTGCCAGGTGATGTGGTAAGCGACCCCGTTCAGCACGCTCACGCCCTCCCCGAAGGCGCTGGCGATGGGCGTGGGCACCCGGGCCAGCACCCGCCCGCCCTTCAGGTCCACCCGCCGCACGCCCGACTCGCCGACCTGTCCGGTGCTCTCGATCAGGAGGCCGCCCCCCAGGTACTGGAGGCCCTGGGTGAAGGCGGCGCGGTCGTGAGGGTAACGGGCCGTAACGGTGGGACGCAGGATGGGGGTCACGGCGCCCGGGTTGCCCGATTGGGCATCGGTGGTCTGAAGGCTGGCGCCGCCCCCACTCAGGATCAGGAGGGCGCAGGCGGCGGGCAGGACAGCGAAAAGGGGAAGCCGGGGGGGCATACCGTCATGGTAGCCGTCCCCGGCGTTGGGAAAGGGTTCACGTCGGCAGAGTCGGGAGACTTACTCCTGCACGGTGGGTTTCACGAAGGCGGCGGAGTCGTAGTAGGTGCGGAAGGCCGTGACCTTTTGCCCGTCGTGCTCGATCACGCTGCTGCCCCGGTAGGCGATGTCGGCCCCGTCCTTGAGTTTGCCAGTCGCTTCCCACTCCATCAGGCCGGTGTGGCCGTCGTCGGTGTGGTGGAAAAACTCGCTGCGGATGCTCTGGAAGTTCTCCAGGTAACGGGTCCAGAAGTCGCGGGCGCCCTCCTTGCCGCTCCACTCCTGGGTGGTCATGTTCCGCAGACTCGTCTCGTCCGCGAAGAGGTCCACCAGGGGGGTGGGGTCACCGCTTTCCTCGATGGTCTGGAGGGCCTGCATGAAGCTCTCGGTCATGTTCGCCATGCCCCAAGACAACACGGCGAGGGGGGCAAAAGGGTGGGAGATCACCCCGGCAATTCCCTCATGAAGCGTGGCTCAACGCCAGCGCCGCTGTCTCCCGCACCGCCCCATGTCCGTCCTCCAGCAGGGGGCGGAGGTGGCGGGCCTCGCCCCAGCGACCCAGTGCCCAGGCAGCGGCCTCCCGGACCTCCCAGGCGGGGTCCTGCACTCCAGTGAGGAGCAGCGGCCAGCCGCGCGGGTCGTGGGTGTTCCCGAGGACCGTCAGCGCGTTGCGGGCCATGCCCTTGCGTCGGGGGCGCAGGAAGGCCGTGCCCACGAACTGCCGCTCGAACTGCCGTTCGCTGACGCCGAAAAAAGCCGACAGGTCGGGGTGGGCGAGTTCGGGATCGGGCCTGAGAAGCCGGGCGAGCGGTCCCGCCTTCGCCGTCCAGGGGCAGACCTCGGAGCACACGTCGCAGCCGAAGAGCCAGTCGCCCATGCCGGTCCGGAGTTCATGTGGCACAGGTCCCCGGTGTTCGATGGTGAGGTAGGAGACGCAGCGCCGCGCGTCGATAGCCCGGTCGTTCCCAATCGCGCCCGTCGGGCAGGCCGCCACGCAGCGGAAGCAGCGCCCGCAGCGGTCGGGGTGGGCCTCCTCCACCCCTTCAAAGGGGAGGTCGGTGAGGAGCACCGCCAGCGTCACGAAGGCGCCCAGCCGGGTGCTGACCGTCATGCCCGACTTGCCCCGCCACCCCAGGAAGGCGCCCGCCGCGAAGAGGCGCTCCATCACCGGGCCGTGGTCCACGTAGCCGCGTGCCCGGACGCCCAGCCGCGCCGCCTCCGCCTCCAGGCGCGAGAGGATGGGCTGGAGCTGGTCGTGGTAGTCGGGCGTCCAGGCGTAACGGGCGACCCGGCCCACCCGCACACCTCCCGTCGGCACTTCCGGGTCCGCGAAGGCGTGCGACACCCCCAGCACGAGGACGCTGCCCACCCCCTCCAGGCGGCTCGCCGGGTCCGAGCGGGTGGGGAGCTGACGCTCCAGGTAACTCATCCCAGCGTGCCGCCCCGCCGAGAGCCACCCCGCGTACTCCTCCACTGAGGCTGCCGGAACCCGTGCAGGCGCCCAACCCACCGCGTCCGCACCCAGGGACACGGCGAGGTCGGAGAGGAGGTCGGCGGTCTTCACGGGGGAGAGTATGGGGCCTGCGACGCGCAGCCTATGGCTGGTAGTGAACAAAAAGGTGGGGGTCGAAGCTCCCCACCTGCGACGACAGGGGACGGACTACTGACCCAGTTTCCCCGCCGCCGCCTCGTCCAGATACCACACCGGGTCCTGCACGCGGGCCACCGGGGAGTCGCCCTCGCCCGCTGCCACCTCCCGCAGCACGTTCGCCTTGCCCGCCCCAGCCACCAGGAGCCAGCGTTCGCGGGCCGCATTGATCTCGTCGTAAGTGAAGGTCAGCCGCTCAGTATCGAGTTTCGGGACCCAGTTCGCCGCGACCCGGCCCCCCGCCGTCAGCGCCGCCGTGCCGGGAAAGAGGCTCGCCGTGTGCCCGTCGTCCCCCATGCCGAGCAGCACCACGTCCAGCCGCTCGGGCAGGAGGGCCACGTAGTCGCGCGCCGCGTCCTCCAGGGGACGGCGTTCGCCCTCCATGCGGTGAATCTGGGCTTCGGGCACCGGGACGTGGGCGAGCAGTTCGTCGTGCGCGAGCTTGTAGTTGCTCTCCGGGCTGTCCGGCCCCACGCTGCGCTCGTCGCTGAAGTAGATGTGGACGTTCTCCCAGGGAACGCCGGGCAGGACGCGCAGCTCCCGGTACATCAGTTTCGGGGTGCTGCCGCCCGACAGGGCGACGTGAAAGGCGCCCCGAGCCGCCACTGCCACCCCGGCCGTCCGCTCGAAGGCTTGTGCCGCCGCCCGCGCCGTGTCCTCCGGGGTGGGAAAGACGCAGAGGTTCATGCGTTCCTCTTATTCCGCGAGGGCTGACCGCTCATTTCTCCCCCGCCAGGCTCGCCTTCGCCAGCGTCCACGCCCGCTCGAACACCTCGCGCCGCTCGGGACGCTCCATCACCCGGGCCAGGCCCTCGGCGAGCGTCAGGCGGGGCACGTTCAGCTCGGTGGTCCGCTCCATGCCCGGCCAGTGGCAGTGGGTGCGGACGATCTCCTGCTCGGTGGCGGAGAGGTTGAACTGAACCCCGTCCCCCGCCAGTTCCACCCCGCACAGGTCACCGTTCTCGCGCCCACAGCGGGCGGCTTTGAAGGTCACGTGACTCAGATCGGGCCAGCCCAGGGTGTCGGCCACCCAGCCCGCGAAGAGGCGGGCGGGCAGGTCGTTGTGGCCCGCGTAGCGCACGGTCATCCCGGTGACCCCGGGCAGCCGCCGCGCCGCGTCGGGGCTGTCGAACACCTGGGCCACAGCCTCGCGCCACCCCGCTGATCGACTCCAGCCCAGGTCGGCCAGGGCGTAGTGCCGCGCCGGGGGGATGTCGAGCGTGAGGCTGTCGGCGATTACCTGGTCGGCGATCTCGGTGAGTTCCGAGAGCAGCACGCCGCTGGGCCGGGTGTCGGCGCCCCACCACACGTGGTTGACGGTCGCGGGGCGCAGCAGCGGCAGGATGGCGCCCTGAAGCTGCTCGGGGTCGGCCGCCAGCCGCAACCGCTCGATGTACAGCCCCCCCCGCTGCGGCACCAGGCTGACCTGCACCCGCACCTCCCTCGTGCCGTCCATCACCCCGATGATCTGCCGTCCCGCGTAGCGGCCCTCCAGCCCGGCCAGGGCCTCCTCGACCCGGGCGAGGTGCTTTTTCACGGTCAGCGCCACGATGTTGCCCGTGTACGCCCGCGTCTCCACGTCCGTCTGCGCCCAGAGCTCGTCCAGTGTGGCCTGCGCCCGACGGACGCTGGTCTCGACGGGCCCGAGGGGTTGGAGGTCGGTGGCGGTCGTCATGGGGCACCTCGGTGGTGGGGTTCTACAACCCCGGTTCGGCGGTCAGCCCGCTTCTTTTCCCTGACCGCCCCCCTCACAGCCGCCTCCAGCGCCGGTCCGGCCCGATCAGCGCGTCGGCCGCGTCCGGTCCCCAGGTGCCGGAGGGGTAGTTGGGATAATCCGGCGCGTTCTTGCCCGTGGCGGGAGCGTCCGCCACCTGGAGCAGCCCGCTCACGAGCTGCCAGGCGCGGTCCACCTCGTCCTCGCGCGGGAAGAGGGTGGCGTCGCCCAGCATCGCGTCGAGCAGCAGCCGGGAGTAGGGACTTTCGAGTTGCGCCCCGAAGGCGTCATAGCGGAAGTCCATCACCACCTCGCGCAGCACCATCTCCTGCCCGGGTGACTTCGACGAGAACTTCAGGCTGACCCCCTCGTCGGGCTGGATGCGGAAGGCAAGGACATTGCGCTCCAGGCCGCCGGGGAACATGCCCAGCGGCGGGCGCTTGAAGACCACGGCGATCTCGGTGACCTTTTTCGGCAGCCGCTTGCCGGTCCGCAGGAAGAAGGGCACGCCCTGCCAGCGCCAGTTGTCGACCTCCAGCTTG
Source organism: Deinococcus apachensis DSM 19763 (assembly GCF_000381345.1). Lineage (NCBI taxonomy): Bacteria > Thermotogati > Deinococcota > Deinococci > Deinococcales > Deinococcaceae > Deinococcus > Deinococcus apachensis. Next base: position 101,483 of record NZ_KB906404.1, read on the forward strand.
ATCGCCACGTAGGTGGGTGTGGTGCTGCCCTCCTTCACGCCGGGTTCCTCGCGGTAGCCGGGCACCCGCTCGCCGTAGAGGGTGCCGGGGCCGTACTGGCCCAGGACGGCGACCTCGGGCACCCGCCCCGGCGGAATGGGTTTCACTGCCCGCAGCACCTTGACCTTCTCGTCGCGGATGGCGTCGGCGTCAAAGGCGGCGGGGGCCTCCATCGCGGTGAGGGTGAAGAGCTGCATGAGGTGGTTTTGCAGCATGTCGCGCACCACCCCGGCCTCCTCGTAGTATCCGGCGCGGCCCTCCAGGCCCAGGTCCTCGGAGGCCGTGATCTGAACGTGGTCCACGTACTCGCGGTTCCACAGCGGCTCGAAGATGGCGTTGCCGAAGCGGATCGCCATCAGGTTCTGCACCGTCTCCTTGCCCAGGTAGTGGTCGATGCGGTACACCTGCGACTCGTCCCACACCCGGTGGATCGCCGCGTTCAGCTCCCGCGCCGAGGCGAGGTCCCGCCCGAAGGGCTTCTCGATCACGATGCGCCGCCAGCCCTCGGACTCGTCGGCCAGCCCCAGCCGCCCCAGCCCCGCCGAGATCGGCTCGAACAGGCTGGGCGGGGTGGAGAGATAGAAGAGGGCATTCTTGCGCCCGCCGTGAGCGTCCTGCGCGCGGTCGAGTTCCTTGCCCACCAGGTCGTACACCTCGTCGGCGCCGAAGTCCCCGAACTCGTAGTACAGCAGGTCGCGGAACTTCTCCAGGCTGCCGGGCTGGATGGCGTCGGTCTCCTTGCTGCTCTTCAGGGCCTCGATGGCAAAATCCTTGAACTGGTCGTCGGTCATGTCCTGGCGGCCCACCCCGACGATGTTGAAGGCGCTCCCCAGCAACCCGTCCTGCCACAGGCCGAAGACGGCGGGCAGCAGCTTGCGCTTGGCAAGGTCGCCGGTCACGCCGAAGATCACCAGCGTCGCGGGCTCCGGCGCGCGGTTGCGGCGCATCAGAGTGCGGAAGGGATTCTGCCCGTCGGCGCCCGGCCCGGAGGAGGGGGGCTCGGTTTCGGGGGACTCAGGCTCGGGCACGCGGGCGCGGGTCTTGCGGGGGCGGCGGGCGGGCGGAGCGGGCAGCGACTGCTCCAGGTCGTCGTTGCGCACCGCCTCCAGCTTCTCCACGCCCTCACGAACGTCGGCTGTGGTGGGCTGAGCCGTGTCTCCCGCCCTGGTCTTGCGGCCCTTCGTCATGCGTCACCCGTCACGCGCTGCTGTCCGGTTTCGCCGAGTTCCTCGGCCTGCTGCCCGGTCGGGACGGGCTGAGCGGCCTCCACGGGGATGTTCTGCGGGGCGGCGGCGGCGGGGTGTTCGCCGGGCTGCACCTCCGGCACAACGGCCTCCTGCCGGGTGGATTCGAGGACCTTGACCGCGTGGCCGCCGAAGGCGCGGCGCATCGCACTGAGCATCTGCCCGGCGTAGCTAACCTCCTGCTGCGAGCGGAAGCGCATCTGCGTCGCCAGCGTGATGACGGGCGCGGGCACCCCCAGCTCGATGGAGTCGATGACCGTCCAGCGCCCCTCGCCCGAGTCGGCCACGTAGTCCGAGAGCTGCGAGAAATCGGCCTGGTTTTTCAGCGCCTCGGCGGTGAGGTCAAGCAGCCAGGAGCGGATTACCGAGCCGTGCCGCCACAGCTCGGCAATCTGCGCCATGTCGAGGTTGAAGACCTTGTGGGCGTGCATCAGCTCGAAGCCCTCGGCGTAGGACTGCATCATCCCGTACTCGATGCCGTTGTGGACCATCTTGACGTAGTGGCCCGAGCCCGAGGGTCCCATGCGGCCCCAGCCCTGGTGGGGCGCGGGCGCCAGCACCTCGAGGATGGGACGCAACCGCTCGACCGCCTCCTCCGGCCCGCCCACCATCATCGCGTAGCCCTCGGTCAGGCCCCAGACGCCGCCCGAGGTGCCCACATCCACCAAGTGAATGCCCTGCTGCGCCAGGGCCTCGGCCCGCCGCATGGTGTCCTTGAAGTTGGAGTTGCCCCCGTCGATGATGATGTCGCCCGGCGCGAGCCGCCCGGCGAGGTCGTCGATCACGGCCTGGGTGATTGCCCCGGCGGGCACCATCACCCACACGGCCCGCTGGCCCGGCTCGCCGAGCATGGAGATCAGCTCGTCCATCGTGCGGGCGCCCTGGGCTCCCTGCGCCTCAACGAGGTCCACGCTGGCCGGATCGCGGTCGTAGCCCACGATCTGCTGCCCGCCCTGCGTCAGCCGCAGCACCATGTTGCCGCCCATCTTGCCCAGCCCGATCATGCCCATCTTCATGTCTGACCTCCCGGCGCCGAGGGGGAGCTGGGAAGCGGTTCCAGCTCCAGGCGCCTGATGAGGCGCATCATACGCGCGCCCCCGTGGGCCTTTCCCTTCCTGAAGGGGAGGTTTAGATGGTGCTCAGCGTCCCCGCGCTCAGCACTCGCCGCCCGCCTCCCGCACCTGTTCGCGGGTCAGGCCCTGGTACGGGCCAGTCAGGCGGGCGGCCAGATGCAGGTCCTGCCGGTACTGCCGGAATTCCTCCTCGCTGATCCGCAGTCGGGCGGATACTCCCCGAAGCCGCGCTGCACCATGAACAGCAGGCGGGGTTCCCCGGTCTCCGGGTGTCGCCCCAGCGCGAGGCGCAGGTCCCGGAAGGTGATCCCGTCCCGCAGGTTCCAGAGGTCCACGGTTATCTCCGGCGCCGCGCCGCCTTCGCCGCTTCCCTGGCCGCCTTCTGCTCCTCTTTCTGCTTGCGCTGCATCTCGCGGCCCATGTCCTCCATCAGCTGCGCGCCCTGGGCGTCGACCTGCCGCTGAAGCTCCACCAGCGTGGTCACGACGAGATTGTGCAGCATCCGCTCGACCGGGGTCTTGATCCAGCGGTAGCGCACCCGGCCATTCAGGGTCAGCGTGACCTCCGTGCCGCCCGGCATCGCCTTGAAGGTCCAGCCCTGGGTGAGCTTTTCCAGCGGGCCGACGTTCCGCACGCTTTCCCAGCCGCCGCGCATGGGTGCCTGGAGCTGCCCGTACTTCGCCGTAAAGCTCAGGCCCAGCAGCCGCCGCGCGAACTTGAAGCGCACGAGCACGTTGTTGGCGAGCCGCCCCTCGCCGCCCTCGTACTCGGCGCGGACCAGGTTGGGGTCCCAGCGGACCCGTCGTTTGGGCTCCAGCGCGAGCCGGTACAGCACGTCCGGGCGCGACCGCACCACGATGCTCTGCCTGATCTGGATGTCTTCGGACATGTCGGGGTCACTGTAGCGCGGGGGGAGAGTGGGGCGCGGGAAAGGATCAACCACGTTCCGCCCCCCCAACTCCCCCTCAATCCAGGTACGCCCGGGCCCGCAGGTGGCTTGCCCGCAGGTTGAAGCGTTCGGCGTACCCCACGCCCGCGAGTCTTCCCATCCCCGCCCGGCCCTCGCGGAACTGCTCGGCGGTCCAGTTCCACTTGTAGAACTCGCGGTAATAGCGGGCCACGTCCTCCGAGGCCTCGAAGGTGTCGGTCGTGTCCACAAACACCTCAGGGTAGGGGCTGGCGGGCGCATAGTACTGGTAGAAGCGCACCGGCTCGCGCCACGCCTCCAGCCGGGTCACGTCCTCGCCGCTCTCGACCGCCTCGTCGCCGCTGAGGTTCGGCGCCGGGGGCATCGCCGCGCCGCCGCCCGACTCGTTGATGATCTTGGGGATGCGCGCCAGCGTGATCGCGTCAAAGGCGATCTTGGCCGTCATGCGGTGGTCGGGGTGGGGGTGGTCGTCACTCCAGGTGATCACCGCGTTGGGGCGAAAGTGCGCGTACAGCCGGGCGAGTTGCAGGGCCTCCATCCGCCCGCCCGTCATGCGGCTGTCCCCCATGTCGAAGAAGTGGTGCCGCGCCCCGATGCGGTTTGCTACCCAGGCCCCATGTTCCTGCCGCACCCGCGTGACCTCCTCGTGCGAGGCGTCCCCGAACTGCGAGGCGAGTTCCCCCAGCGTGGTCCACACCAGCAGAACCTCGTCGCCGCGCGCCGCGTGCTTGCTCAACGTCCCGATGCACCCGATCTCGTCGTCGGGGTGTGCAAAGACAGCCATGATTCGCATGGGGGAAAGATACGGTGAGTGGGCCGCGGTTCGTTGAGGGTGGGCGAAGATCAAAGACAAAACAAAGACCGAAGGGGGAGGGGAGACGCGAACGGCCCAGCCCCTTCACCCACTTAGGGCTGCTCACTCCCCACTTCCCCACACCCGCTACCGAATCCAGCGAATGCTCAGCGGATACCGGTACGCCTGCCCCTGGTTCACCCGGATCACCGCAAGCAGCATCACCACTAGGGGAAAGGCCCACAGCACCAAGCTGACGGGGATGAAAAAGGCGAAAAAGGCCGCCAGGCTCCCGAAGATGGCGAGGGCGCCCAGTTCCGAACTCCCCGACGCCGCCCCGAACAGCCCTCCCAGCAACCCCAGGCTGAACAGCGCGAAGAACAGCAGTCCCACCAGGAAGGAGTACAGCCATACGCTGAGCTGAAAATTCAGCGCCTCCTTGCCCTGGCCGTCCAGCACCCGGCTGCGGTCGCGGTACGCCAGCCACGCCGCCAGCGGACCCAGCACGTTGCCCAGGGCGGGCAGCACCAGTCCCAGCAGCGGCGAGAGGTGGATCAGCAGGGCGGGCGTCCGCTCGGGCTCGGGGATGAGGCCCGGGTCGAGGCTCCAGCCCGGGGGAGATTCGGCGCGGGGCGGCTCGGGGAGGCTCATACGCTTGACAGTACGTGCGGCGTCTCCCTACAGTTCCGGGGTTATGACGAGGCCCGGCGGGAAACCGCAGTTCAGGAAATCCCCCGCGGGGAAGGCCCAGGACGCCGCCCGCGACCTGCTGCCCATCAAGGCGGGCATCCAGCCGGATCAACCGGTCGCCGGGGAACAGGTGGCGCTTTACAGCGACGGCGCCTGCGACACGGCGGCCGGGCACGGCGGCTGGGCGACGATCCTGAACTACCGCGGCAAGGAACTCGTCCTCAGCGGCAACGAGCGGGACACCACGAACAACCGGATGGAGCTGCGCGGGCTGCTCGAAGGGCTCAGGGTACTCAAGCGCCCCTGCCAGGTGCGGGTGGTGACCGACAGCCAGTACCTCCGCAAGGCCTTCACCGACGGCTGGATTCTCAAGTGGCAGCGCAACGGCTGGAAGACGGCGGGCGGCGAGCCGGTGAAGAATCAGGACCTCTGGGAGGAGCTGATCGCGCAGGCCAAAATCCACGCCCTGACCTTTGTCTGGGTGCGCGGGCACAACGGCCACGGCGAGAACGAGCGGGTGGACAAGCTCGCCGTGGAGGAGCGAAAGAAACTCAGGGCCGGGTGAGGACGGCGCGGTAGCGGGACGAGCCGCCCTTCGGTGGGGCGGGCGTGACCTGGAATCCGGCCCGTCGGTAGAAGCCCACCGCCTCGTCATCCGTCTCGGCGAGCAGTCGGGTGATCTTCAGATGAGCCTCGATGGCATGGAGGAGCGCCCGCGCGTGCCCCCGCCGTTCCTCCCCGGGCGCGGTGCCGAGGTGAAGGATTTCCACCTCCTCCCCGTGTTGCAGGATGCCTGCTGCGCTTACGGGCCGCCCATCGGCCATCCAGACGAAGATGCGGCGCTCAGGCTCGGCGCGGTACCTCTCCAGCTTGCGGCGAAGGCGCTCCGGGTCGGGGAACATCGCCCGGGTGAGCAGCGCCTCCACCTCGGGGGTGAGAGTGTTCGGCTCAGTCAGCATGGGGGGCAGGGTATCTCTCCCTCCCCCCATCCCTGCCATCCGGCGTATGGCTCCCGCGGCTGCCTCCTCCCGCGAAGCCTCCGCGCAGATGTGACCGCTGGTCAGGCTGGGTTGGCGCGGGGGCGAAGCCTGGGGTGGCCCACGTACTTCCGGTGGGGAGTTCTGTCGTTCTGCACAGCTTTTCTGGGCCACAGCAGGCCGGGACGGGACGCTGGTGAAATGTGGACACGTCATCACACCCATGCCTTTACACTGCCTTGTCATGCTCTCATCCACTTCCTCGGAGGTCCCGGCGGCGGGGTGGCGAACGTTCCTGGCCCTGTGGGGGTCGCAGTCGATCAGCCAGATCGGCAGCTACGTCGCCTGGTTCGCGCTGAACGTGTACGTCGCGCAGACCCTCTACCCGGCTCCGGAGCAAAAAGCCCCGCTGGCGCTGGCGCTGGGGGCCTTTGCCATCGCCGCGACGCTGCTGGCGGTGCTGCTCGCCCCGGTGGCCGGGTCGGTCGCCGACCGCACGTCGCGCAAGCGGGTGATGCTGACCTGCGACGTGCTGGGCGGCGGGCTAACCCTGGGCCTGGTGGCGCTGATGTTCGGCGCGGTGGTGCCCTTCTGGCTGCTGCTCGCCTTCGTGATAGTCACCCAGTCGCTCAGCATCTTCCACGAGGCGGCGCTGGAGAGCAGCTACGCGATGGTCGTGCCCGAGGAGCAATTGACCCGGGCCAACGGCCTGATGCAGACCACCCGCACCTTCAGCTCGCTGCTGGCCCCCACGCTCGCCACGCTGCTGATCGGCGTGCCCACGCTGCTGCACGGCAGCGGCTGGCTGGCCGCCCTGCGGGACGGCGTGCCCTTCGCGCTCCTGGTGGACGGCGTGAGCTTCCTGATCGCCGCCGCCATCCTCGCCCGGCTTGCCGTGCCCAGCCCGCCCCCCGCCGAGGACCACGGGGGCGCCGCCGCGAACCTGCGGGCCGACACCCGCCTGGGCTGGACCTACCTGCTGCGCCGCCCGCCGCTGCTGCACCTGCTCATCCTGGCCGCCGCCCTGAACTTCGCCACCGCCGCAATTCCGGTGTACCAGACGCTCCTGACCACCTTCACCCTGGAACCCGACCGCACCGCGCGGGGCCTGAGCTTCGCCGCCACCCTCGCCATCATCCAGACAGCCACGAGCGCGGGCATGTTCCTGGGTGGCCTCGCCATCAGCACCTGGGGCGGCCTGAAGCGGCGCCGAATCCTGGGCATCCTGGTTCCCGCCCTGCTCTCGGGCGCGGGCCTGATCCTGATGGGCCTGTCCGGCAACCTGTACCTCACCGCCGCCGCCTTCGCCCTGACCGTGTTCGTCATGCCCATCACAATGGCGCACAGCAACGGCATCTGGCAGTCCCAGGTCCCGCGAGAGCTGCAGGGCCGGGTGTTTGCTGTGCGGCGCATTGTGGGACGCTTCAGCGTGCCTCTCGGCATGGCCTTTGTCAGCGGCCTGTCCACCAGCCTGCCCCCCGGCCCGATCATTGCTGTGCTCGGCCTGCTGGTCATCGTGATCTGCGCCGCGCAACTCCTGAGCCCCACCGTGCAGCGGGTGGAGGATAAGGCGTACCTGGAGGGGCTGGCGGCGGCGCGGGGCGGGTAGAAGAGGAACGGGAGGGACGAGAATCAGCGTGCCGGTCGGGTTTGACGGCACGCTTCTTTTGCTGGAAGGGATATGCTGGCCGAAATCCCCCGTGCCGGTCTACAGGGGAGAGGTTGGACTGCTGGGAGTTCGTCCTGGAATGTCCTGGCGTGACTTCCAAGTCAAACAGTTCAACAGGGGGAGTCGCGTGAAGTTTCAGAACCAGGTTTTTGAAAACACGAGAGTCGATCTGGACGGCAATGAGTACAGAAACTGCACGTTTAGACGCTGCACCGTCGTCTACAGCGGCGGCCAGATACCCCTGATCTCCGGCTGTGATTTCAACGGGTGCGAGTTCGGGTTCTCGGACGCAGCGGAGAGAACCATGATTTTTATGAACCGCATGTATCACGATGGGTTCCAGAACATCATTGAAGAGACGCTGACAAGTATTCGGACTGGGCCTTCCGGCGGAGGGGTCAAGAGTTAAGGATGGCAGCGCAACCCACTCCGTTCGCCCCGATCGTTCGGGGGTCTCTTGAAGATGGACTGTAAAGATGGGTGGGAGAGGAACGACCTCTCTCACCCCATCACTTGACCCCTTACCCCTGTTTTTCCAACCACCCCGCCAGCCACGGCAACTTCTCCCGGACCTTCTCCCGCATCCCGCCCCAGTAGCGGCGTGACCAGCCCTCCAGGGTACGCTGCTTGCCCCGGGCGACGGCCATCGCGCCCTCGGGCACGTCCTCGTGGACGGCGCTGCCTGCGGCGATAAAGGCGGCGTCGCCGACCACGCGCGGGGCGATCAGGGTGGAGTTCGAGCCGATGAAGACGCCCGCGCCGACGCGGCTCTGGTGCTTGTTCACCCCGTCGAAGTTGGCGACGATGGTGCCCGCCCCGACGTTCGTCTCGGCGCCCATCGTCACGTCACCCAGGTAGGCGAGGTGCCCGGCCTTCACACCCGCGTCCAGCCGCGCGTTTTTCGTCTCCACGAAGTTGCCGATGTGGACGCCCTCGCCCAGCACAGTGCCGGGGCGCAACCGGGCGAACGGCCCCACGTCACTGCCCGCGCCGACCCGCGCCCCTTCCAGCACGCTGTGGGGTTTGACGACCACGCTGGCCTCCAGCACCGAATCGGTCACCACGCTGTAGGCGCCGACCGTCACGCCCCCCGCCACATGCGTCTGCCCCCGCAGGATCACGCCCGGCTCGACCGTCACGTCCTGGCCCAGGGTGACCGTGTCCTCGATCTGGACCGTGTCGGGGGCCTGGAGGGTGACCCCCGCCCGCATGTGCGCCGCGTTGATGCGCCGCCGCAGGATCGCCTCGGCCTGCGCGAGCCCCAGGCGGTCGTTCGCGCCCACCACCTCGTCGGGGTCGCTCAGCTTGAAGGCCCCGACCCTCGCCCCCTCGGCCCGGTACAGGGTCAGCAGGTCGGTCAGGTAATACTCGCCCGCCCGGTTGTCGTTTGTGATGCGGAGGGCCAGCTTGGGCGCGTGGCCGTCCATCACGTACACGCCGGAGTTGAACTCGCGCACGGCCTTTTCCGCCGGGGTGGCGGCCTTTTCCTCCACGATGCGCTCGACGTTTCCCGAGGCGTCCCTGAGAATGCGCCCGTATCCCGTCGCGTCGGGCAGCTCGCCCGTCAGGATGGTGAAGGCGTTGCCGTGCGCGCGGTGGTCGGCGATCAGCTCGCGCAGCGTCTCGATTCGCAGCAGCGGCGTGTCGCCGTACAGCACGAGGAGGTCGGCGCCCTCCGTCTCTCCCAGTGCCTGCGCCCCCACCAGAAAGGCGTGCCCGGTGCCCAGCCGCTGCTCCTGCCGGACGAAGCGCACGCCGGAGCCCGAGAGCGCGGCCTCCACCTGTTCGGCCCCGTGCCCGGTCACCACCACGATGTTGTGCGCCCCCAGCTCCTTCGCGGCCTTCACGGCCCACGCGACCATCGGCCGCCCGGCGACAGGGTGCAGCACCTTGGGCAGCGCGGATTTCATGCGGGTGCCCTGCCCCGCCGCGAGAATCACCACGTCCAGCGGACGTTCCGTATGTGTCATTCCAATCACCTGTCCGGGGAGCAGTGTAAGGGAAAGTGGTCAGCTTTCAGCGATCAGCCGTCAGAAGAACGCGGCGGGCCTGGGGTGGCCGCGCCGCGCGGGGTGGAGGTCCGGTTAATCGCCGGGAACGGGCTGCTCCGGGCGCGTGTCCGGCCGCCGCCGAATCCTGAGCAGCATCACGAGGCTGATGATGATCAGCGGAAAGCTGATGAGGTGCGTATCGGTCCACAGGCCGATGCCGGGCGCGTTCAGGCCCTGGTTGAGGTACGTCTTGAGGGGCAGGGGGTTGAGGCGGAAGGTCTCCTCGACCCCGGCACGCAGGATGGAGTACCACAGCCAGAACTGCCAGAAGGCCCACCCCGCCTTGCGCGAGCGCAGCCAGAAGTACGCGGCGACCGCGAGGATGATCCCGATGATCACCCCGTAAAGCTGGGTGAAGTGGACGGGCGCCGTCATCACGAGCTGGCCGCCGACCTCCCGGCAATATTTCGAGAGGTCCAGGTCGGGGTTCGGGTTGGGAATGCACATGCCCTCGTGGAAAGCGCGGGCCGAGGCGGGCCAGTGGAAGCCGATGGGCCAGCCCGTCACGCGCCCCACCGTATCGGTGCCGTTCATGATGTTGCCGATGCGCCCGCCGATGATGCCGAAGGCCACGCCGGGCACCGCCAGGTCCGCGTACTCGTAGAAGTTGAGCCGGTAGCGCCGCGCGAAATAGATCAGCGTGAGGACGCCGCCGATGAGTCCCCCGTGAATCGAGATGCCCCCCGCCCGCAGGTTCACGATGTCGAGCAGCACGCGCGGAAAGGGAATGTTCTCAAACAGGTGCCAGGAAGTCAGGACGAACACCAGCCGGGCGCCCACGAACCCCCAGAACAGCATCCACATGATCATCCGCTCGAAGAGGTCCACATCCAGGCCGCGCCGCCGCGCCATCCGGGTCCCCACCCAGATGCCGAGCACGATGCCGAGCGTGATGAGCACGCCGTACCAGGCAATCGTGAAATTGCCGATTTTCAGGAAGACGGGGTCCATAAGTCGTGTGCAGTCTATGCCGATTGCAGGCGGAACACGCCGCAAGAAAACTCCCGGCCTGGGTGGACCGGGAGCAGGCGTGAGGAAAGGGTCAGGTGCCGATGGCGGGAGCGTCCTCGCTGGGAACGATTCGGAAGATGCGCGAGAGCAGCACCCCCAGCTCGTACAGCGCGTACAGTGGCACGGCCACCAGGAGCATGTTGCCGGGGTCGGGCGTCGGTGTAATGACGGCGGCGGCGACCGCCACGAGGACGAGCGCGAAACGCCAGCCCTTGCGGAGCATCACGTGGTTCACCAGCCCGATCCGGGTCAGGATCACCGCCAGGATGGGCAGCTCGAAGGCCAGCCCAAACGACACCAGGAAGGTGGTCACGGTCCCGATGTAATCCTTGAGGTTCAGCAGCGGCGTGACGGCCCCGGCCAGGAAGTCGAGCAGAAACCCGACCATCGCGGGCAGCACGAGCTTGTACCCGAAGACCGCTCCGGCCAGGAACGAGAGCCCGGCCCCGATCACAAAGGGCAGCGCCCACTTCCGCTCCTGGGGGTACAGCCCCGGCGCGATAAAGGCCCAGACCTGCCACAGGATGAACGGCAGCGCCAGCGCCAGCCCTGACCAGAAGGACAGGTTGAGCGACAGGATGAACTGATCCGTCAGCCCCTGGGTCACGACCGTGACTTTCCCCCGCTGGAACTGCTCGGAGGCGTGCAGCGGCAGCTTGATCAGCTCGATAAGTTGCAGGCGGTACTGAAAGGCGACGACCAGACCGACCGCCAGGAAGACTAGGCTGATAATGATGCGCTTTCGCAACTCCTCCAGGTGGTCGAGGAGGGGCGCGCTCTTGAGATCCTGGGCCTGCGACATGCCGGGGCCTGCCCTACGCGCGGTGGTCGCGCTCGGTGACAGTCGGGGCGGGGCGCCCGTCTGCCGTGCGGGGCACCTCGGGCGTCACGGGGTCGAGGGGGCGGGCCTCCACGTCGGTTACGGCCGGGTCGCGGACCTCCTTCTTGTACTCCTTGATGCCCTGGCCCAGGCCCTTGCCCAGTTCGGGCAGCTTGCGCGCCCCGAAGATCAGGGCGATGACGGCGACGATCAGGATAATTTCAAGCGGTCCGAGCGACATAGTGACTCCTCCTGGCAGCCCCGCCCCCAGGCGGGAGTTCGGCTGACCCCAGCGTAGCGCCCACATATGAAGAAGTTTGGTACTCCCTCACCGGGCCCCGCTGTCCTGTACCTATGCGCCCGCGCCAGGACTGGATCACCGCCCACCCCCATCTCCCCTTAAGGTGGGGTGGTTCAGATACCCCAGCCCCCGTCCACCAGCACCTCCTGCCCGGTGATGTACCCGGCCTCTGGGGTGGCGAGAAAGGCGACCGCCGCGCCCACCTCGTTCGGCTGACCGAAGCGCCGGGCGGGGATGCGGGCCAGCAGGCGCTCGGCCTCGGCGGGGTCGGCGTGCAGGGCCCTCAGGCGGTCGGTGGCGGTGTAGCCGGGGGCGACCGTATTGCAGGTCACCCCCTGGGCGGCCACCTCCAGCGCCAGCGTTCGCAGGTGGTTCGTCACGGCGGCGCGCATGGCGTTGCTGACAGGGAGGTTCAGGGCGGGCCGCCCCACCGTCAGGCTGGTAATGGCAATGATGCGGCCCCAGCGCCGTTCCCGCATCCCGGGCAGCACGGCGTCCGCCAGCCGCACGGTCGAGAGGAAGGTCGTCTCGAAGCCGCGCTGCCACGCCTCCCCGGTTACCCCACTGGGGAGGCTGGGGGGCGGGCCGCCCGCGTTGCTCACCAGGATGTCCACCGCGCCCGCCGCCTCCACCGCCGCGCGGACGCCCTCCGGGGTGCTCACGTCCGCGACCACGCAACGCACGCCCAGCGCGTCCGCCGCCGTCCGCAGCGCCGCCTCCCCGCGCGCCGCGATGGTCACGTTGGCGCCCAGCCGCACCAGGGCGTGCGCCGCCGCCAGCCCAATGCCCTTGCTGCCTCCCGTGACGAGCGCCTGCCTGCCGTCCAGCCTGAAAAGACCCATGCGGGCAGCGTAACAGGCGGGCGCCCGGCTGCCCTCAGTTCGCCACGTACCGCACGAACGCCAGCATGGGGTTCACGCACGGACTCGCATCGTACTGGGTGCTGCTGGCGGTGATCGTCCGCAGGCGCCCCTCGTCACTCAGGTAGAGCTGGCTGATGCGGTACAGAACGCCCCCTTCCTCGTGCGTGTAGGCGGCCAGGACGCCCCAGCCTCCGGGGCGGTCCACCGGCTGCGCGACGACCCCGCTGGCCCCCCCGCGGCCCAGGGCGTTCTGGAGACGCAGGGCGAACTGCCGGGCTTCCTCCAGGGTGTTGAAGCCCGGAAACGCCTGATCGTGCCGCTCCTCGCGCACCAGGCAGGCCCCCTGCGGATCGGTCCAGAGGTCGGCGTTGCCGTTCACGGGCGTCCAGCCCTCCAGCGGCACGACGAGCGCCCGCGCGGGCGTGGCGAGCAGGGTCCCCGCCAGGGCGAGGGCGGCCAGCGGGAGGCGAGGCAGGCGAAGGGCACGCATGGGGGTCAGTGTACCCGGCGGGATGTGGCAAGCACGGGGCGGGTTCTCATCCCGCGGTCAGGAAGTGGCTGGTTCGGAAGCGCGCTCCAGCCGGGCCTGCAACCCGGCCTTCACGGCGGGCCACTCCCCGTGCAGAATGCTGAACATCACGCTGTCGCGGGCGTAGCCGTCGGGCCGCACCTGATATTGCCGCAGCGTGCCCTCGCGCACTGCTCCGAGCTTTTCCATCGCGCGCAGGCTGCGGGCGTTGCGGGCGTCCACCTTGAAGTGGACCCGGTTGGCCCCCAGCTCCTCGAAGGCGCGGGTCAGCAGCAGCAGTTTGGCGCCGGGATTGGCGACCTTGCCCTGGGCGGCGGGGACGAGCATCGTCCCGATCTCCACCCAGCGGTCAGGCGCCCGCACCTCGCTGTAGCTGATGCGGCCCACGGCCTGCCCGCCCAGCAGCACCGCCCAGTTCACCCGGGCGGGCAGGGCATTCAGCCGCCCGATGTACTCCGCCCAGCCCTCCACCGTGCGCTGCTCCGGGCCGCCGCGGGCGAGCAGCGCGTAGGTGTCCTCGTCGGCTCCCAGGTGCAGGTCGGCGGCGTGTTCCGGCGTCAGGGGCACCAGCGTCACGTGCCGCCCGGTCAGCGTGACGGGCCGCAGCCACTCGTCGGGCCCGGCGGGGGGGAGGGGGTTGGAGGTCACAGGGCAACGGTAGCCCAGCCGTCCAGGAAAGCAAACGCCCCACCGAGAGGGGCAGGGCGGAAGAGAGGGTGGGTGGGAGCGGCGCCCCATTCATCCTGTTCGGAAAAAGCACGGCAGGAACGAGGTTTTTCTCCCTCTCTCCTCGTGAGAGAGGGCCGGGGTGAGGGGGCGTGTGAGCAGCTTTGGCAACTTCAAGACAGCCTGCCTCGTCCACTGGCCGCGCCGCAGGGCGTGCCCGTTCACCCCCACCCAGCCTCCCCCTGAAGAGGGAGGGGCAAAAGGCGCTGTCGAGGACGTGCCTTTTAAGCTTTCCCGATTGTGCCTACGAGAGAACAGCTGCTGTTCTAATGCGCCGAGGACGTCGGGGCCGCCCCGTCCTGCTCGTCCTCGTTGCGGCGGCGGGGGGGAGGCGGACTTTGCTCGCTCACCCGCCGCCGTCCGCTCAGGGCGCGGCCCAGGGTCACCTCGTCGGCGTACTCCAGGGCGCCGCCCACCGGGAGGCCGTAGGCGATGCGGCTCACGTCCGCGCCCAGGGGTTCGAGCAGCCGCTGGAGGTAGAGGGCGGTCGCGTCCCCCTCCACCGTCGTGCCGGTCGCCAGGATGACCTCCATACCGTCCTGCACGCGCGGCAGCAGCGGGCGGATATGCAGCCGGTCGGGACCTACGCCGTTCATTGGGCTCAGGACGCCGTGCAGGACGTGGTACAGGCCGCGGTACTCGCCGCTGCGCTCTATGGCGATCACGTCACCCGGTTCCTCGACCACGCAGATCATGTTCTGATCGCGCGAGGGGTCGCTGCACACGTCGCAGCGCTCCGCGTCGGTGATGTTGAAGCAGATCGGGCAGGTGTGCAGGTCGCGCTTGGCCTCCAGCAGCGCCCCCGCCAGCCGCTCGATGTCCTCACGGGGCTGCTCGAAGAGGTGAAAGGCGAGCCGTTGCGCGCTCTTGGGGCCAATACCCGGCAGGCGCGACAGCTCCCGGATCAGCGCGACGAGGGAGGGTGGATACTTCATGGCCGCCCCCTCTGAACGCTAACCGCTGACTGCTGATCGCTGCTCATCAGAACCCGGGCAGGCCCAGCCCGCGCGTCGCCTCCTGCTGCAGCGCGTCGGCCTTCGCCGAGGCGTCCTGCAGGGCGACGAGCAGCAGGTCCTCCAGCGCCTCCACATCGTCCGGGTCCACCGCCTCGGGCTTGATCTTGAGCCCAGTGACCTTGCCGTGCCCGTTCATCGTCACGGTGACGAGCCCGCTCGCCGTGCCCTCCACCGTCTGCGCGGCGAGGTTCTCCTGAATCTTTGCGGCAGCGACCTGCGCCTGCTGCATCTGCTTCATGAGCTTCTTCATGTCCATAGCTCCGGCCATTCTACCGGGGGCCGGGGACAGGGAACGTGGGGGGTGGAACGGGGTGGCCTCTTAAAACCAGCCCCCTACAGCGCCGCCGCCTTGGCCCCCTTCGCCCGCCGGTAGAGTTGCGCCGGACGCCCTACGCCGCTGCGTCGCTCGCCGCTGGGGGCCAGGATGCCCTGCGCGAGCAGCCGCTTGCGGAAGTTGCGCTTGTCAAGCTGGCGGTCGAGGATCGCCTCGTACACCCCCTGGAGTTCGGGCAGGGTGAAGGTGTCGGGCAGAAACTCCAGGGCGAGGTTGGCGTATTCCAGCCGAATCTGCAGCCGCTTGATCGCCCGGTCGAGGATCAGGACGTGGTCGAAGGCGAGACGGGGTGGGCGGTGAGCCGGGAACCAGTCGGCCCCCAGGGTGTGCCCGCCGCCCGTCACGCGCACGGTGCCGTGGGGCAGCACGGCGAGGTGGGCGACCGAGACGATGCGCCCGCGCGGGTCGCGGCTGGGCTCGCCGAAGGTGTAGAACTGCTCCAGGTGCCGGGGTTCGAGCTCGACCGTCGTCTCGGTCCGCAGCTCGCGCAGCGCCGCCTCATGCAGGGCCTCGCCGGGCTGCACGAAGCCGCCGGGCAGCGCCCAGTCGCGCGCGTGTGGCAGTTCGCCGCGCTGCACCAGCAGCACCCGCAGTTCGCCCGCGTGCATCGCAAAGGCCGCCACGTCCACGGCCAGGCCGACCTGGGTGGCCTGCGGCGGAAGCGAGAGTGTCCCCATGACACAAACTGTAGACTTTGTGTTCCCGGAACGTCAAGGAGTAAGTGTAGGCAGGCTGGTGGAAGAAGTGGCTGCTACACGGACTCTTCTGTCGCTTTTGTGGTCTTTTCCACATCCCTTTCCGCCCGGCTGACCCGCACGTGGGCACGCAGGAGTTCGGCCACGCTCCAGGCTTGAAAGGGGCAGCCGCCTGGCTTCAGGCTGTCCCCCGCGAAGACCTCGCTGACGTGGCCCAGCCCCGCCTCCCAGACGTGCCCGGACAGGCCGGTCAGGGCGGCCCGCGCCCGGCCCACCTCGCCCCGTTCCAGCAGCAGGTCGACAAAGGAGCCCAGCGGCCAGGGCCAGACCGTGCCCTGGTGGTACGCGGCGTCGCGGAGCAGTTGCGGGCCGCCGTAGTTGCCGCGGTAGCGCGGGTCCCGCGGGCTGAGGGTGTGCAGGCCCAGCGGGGTGAGGAGCTGCGCCTCAACCTGCCGCACCAGGGCCTCCACCTGGGCCGGGGTGCGCGGCGTATCCAGCAGCGCCAGCGCGATGGCCGCGTTGGGCCGCACGCTGGGGTCGGGGGAGCCGTCCCCACCCAGCGCGTCCGCGAAGGCCCCGCTCTCCTCCTGCCAGAAGGCCGCGAAGCTCGCCCGCGCCCGCGTGTACGCCTCCCCGAACTCGGGCGGCTCGCCCAGACGTTCCGAGAGCCGGGTCTCCGCGCCCAGTGCCCCCAGCCACAGCGCCTGCACCTCCACCGGCCTGCCGTGGCGGGGCGTGACCACCCAGCCCTCCACCTTCACGTCCATCCAGGTGAGCTGCACGCCCGGTTCCCCGGCCAGGAGCAGGCCGTCTGCCGGGTCCACCCGAATCCCGTGGTCAGTGCCGCGCACGTGCCAGCCCAGCAACTCGCGCAGCCGGGGCAGCGCCTCCCGTGCGAAGGTAAGGTCCCCGCTCGCCGCCACGTACCGCTCGAGCGCCACCGCGAGCCACAGCGCCCCGTCCACCGTGTTGTATCCAGCCCCCGAGCCGTCGTCATGAAAGTTGTTCGGCGTCAGGCCTCGCCGTAGCGAGCGCAGGAAGGTGCCCAGCAGGCTGCGGGCGTCTTCATACCGCCCCGTCGTGAGCGTCAGGCCCGTCAGCGCGATCATGGAGTCGCGGCCCCAGTCGGCGAACCAGGGGTAGCCCGCGATCACGCTCACCCCCTCCGGCCTCGCCCGCCGCACGAGGTAGGCGTCGGCGGCGAGGGCCAGAGTGGCGGTCAGCTCGTCGTCCAGCCCCGTCGCCCCCACGGCCCGCCGGATCAGGTCGCGGCGCCGGGTGGCCTCCTCCGCGTAAGCTGCCCAGGGATCGTCCATCCTCACGCCCGGCAGCCCCGAGACCACGAGGGCCACCCGTCCACCCCCGGGCGGCAGGGTCACGCGCCACAGCGCCGCCCCCGTCACCCGCTCGTGGTTCGGCTCCCCGCGAGCCTCGTCGTGTCGGTAATAGACCCGCTGGGCGAAGGGCTGAGGGGTGAGGACTTCCACCCCGCCATCCGGGGTGTGCAGGGTCACCCACGTCTCCCGCTCGCCACGTATCCTGACCTGCCTTCCCCCAGCCTCGAAGCGCAACTCCGGCGCCTCCCGGTGGACGGCGTGCATGTCGCGGTCGGCGAAGAAGCCCCCCAGCGTCAGGGTGACCGAATCCCGGGCGTCCACGTCGTATAGGAAGACCACCGTGCCCATGTGCCGGGGGGTGAAGGAGCGCCGCCTGACCCGCACCCCGCGCACCCACTGCTCCCGTTCGGGCAGGAGGTCGTGCAGGGCCGCGCCCGCCAGATGCGTCAGGCCTTCGCCCTCGAACACGCCGGGGGCTATCTCCAGCGCGTGGAGAGGCACACGCTCGTCGCCCACCTCCAGCGCCTCCAGCGGCGAGACGAGATGCTGCCAGCGGCGCACCGGGGGTTCGTGGCTCACCGCCAGGCCTGAGTAGCAGCGGGTGGGCACCCCCGCGAGGCTGGTCAGGGCGAAGCCGCCCAGCCCGTCGGTGAGCAGCACCTCCAGGTCGGGATCACGGGCGGCGAGCGGCCCGAACGCGCGGGAGACTACTAGGCCGGTGTGTGAGGGGAATGTCATGGGACCCAGGATGCCCCAGCGCCGCGATGAAGAAAGCCATCTCCCGGGAGGTGTGCCCCGCGTGGTAAAATAACTTGTCATGCCCCAAGGGGTGTACGAGCCGCCGACCCGCCAGCGTGTGGGCGGCGTGCGGAGGTGATAGACATAGCGAAAGAACACAAGGTCAACGACCAGATTCGCGTCCGCCAGATTCGCCTGATCGGCGCGGAGGGTGAGCAGATCGGCATTATCGACACGCGCGACGCGCTGGCGATGGCACGCGAGAAGAACCTGGACCTCGTGATGGTGAGCCCCCAGGCCGTGCCGCCCGTCTGCCGCCTGCTGGACTATGGCCGGTTCCGCTACGAGCAGCAGCAGAACGAGAAGGAAAACCGCAAGCGGGCCCGCGCTCAGGAAGTCAAGGCGATCAAGTTCCGCGTCAAGATCGACGACCACGACTTCAACACCAAGACCGGGCACGTGCGCCGCTTCCTGGAGGAAGGCCACAAGGTCAAGGTCACCATCATGTTCCGCGGCCGCGAGCGTACCCACCCGGAACTCGGCGAGCGCATCCTGCACCGCGTCGCCGACACGCTGTCCGACATCGGCACGCCCGAGGGAATGCCCAGCATGATGGGCATGGACATGAACATGATTATGGCCCCCAAGGCGGGCGCTGCTCCCCGGCGCGAGGCCGCTCCGCAGGCCGAGGCGCCCCGGCCCGAAGCTGCGGCCAACGCCTGATCGTCCCCTAAAGCCAGACGGCCCGCCCCCCGGTGGGCCGTTCGCCTTGCCCTTTCGAGGACGGTGTGAGCCACTTCACCTCTTCCTTTGCTTTATTTTGTAAACTGTGTGTAGGAGGTCCACCCATGATCAAGATGTACACGACGAGCTGGTGCCCCGACTGTCACGCCGCCAAGCGCGCCCTGAGCAGCAAGGGGATCGCCTTCCAGGAGATCAACATCGAGCAGGACGAGCAGGCCGCCGAGTACGTGATGAGCGTGAATGGTGGCAGGCGCAGCGTCCCCACCCTGGTGAGCGGCGACGTGGCCCAGAGCCTCAGCGGCTTCCGCCCCCAGAAACTCGACGCCTTCCTGGCCCAGGCTGGGCTGTAAAGG
Organism: Deinococcus apachensis DSM 19763; assembly: GCF_000381345.1. NCBI lineage: Bacteria > Thermotogati > Deinococcota > Deinococci > Deinococcales > Deinococcaceae > Deinococcus > Deinococcus apachensis. The sequence continues at coordinate 120,414 of NZ_KB906404.1, forward strand.
TCTTCTTGAAGAGGCGGCCTCCGCGTGGGGCCGCCCTTCTTATGACTTGCGGACCGTCTCGGTGTGAACCTCGTGCGCCGTGCTGTCCTGCGAGACGGCAAAGGCGCGGACCGTCAGCGCGTCGCGGCTGACCTCCAGCCACAGAAAGCCGGGCTGGTCAAGAATCTCGAACGTCGTCGGGCGGGAGCCGCTGCGGCCCGGCTCCACCTTCCCCGCGGCCCCGCTCACCCACTGCCGGGTGCCGGGGCACTCCGGCTGCGGCGCGAAGCCCATCAGGACGTGATCGTGCCCGCTCAGGATCGCGTCCGCCTTTCCGCAGACCACGCTGTACAGGGCGCGCACCCTGTCCCCCCGTTGCCCGGGGAGGGGCAGGCCGTCGTACTGTCCCGCGTCCCCGTGCTTGCCATTGCTGAAGAGGGGATGGTGGCCCAGCACCAGCCGCCAGTGGGTCTGACTGCTCGCTAGGGCACCGGCCAGCCATGCCCGCTGCGCCCGGTCCCGGGGGCCGCCCGGCCTCTCGTTCGCCTGAAGCGGAGGCAGATAGGCGGCCAGGGGAGAGGTGTCCACCGCGAAGAACTCCACCAGATCGCCCACGGCGGCGCGGTAGCTGCGGGCGGGCATCACCCACTGCGGGTTCAGGCGGGCGTAGGCCACCTCCGCCTCCGCTCCCCGCGCGTCCGCCCCGTCCCCGCCCAGGAGCCACGATTCATCGTGGTTGCCGGGTACCATTAGAAAGGGCACGCCCAGCGGGCCGTAGGGCTCGGCAAAGCGTTCCCGGAAGAGGCTGGACGCCGGGTCACGTGGCCCCGCCGGGTAGAAGTTGTCTCCCAGCCCCACGCCCAGGTCGCAGCCCTCGCGCTCGCACACGGCGTGCATAGCCGCCGCCACCCGCCACTGCACCTCCGTCCCGGTGCCTTGGTCGCCCATGACGATGACTCGCACACGGGCTGCATTTGCCGGGAGGGGGAGGGGGGCCACCACATCTGGCAGTGTCGGGAAGGGTCCGGTTGAAATGGGCGCGCAGGCAGCCAGGAGCACGGCGAGGCCAGGGGGCAGGAGGGGACGCACGGGGGGATGCTACCCCCATCGGGGGAAGCGAATCCGCGCCGCATCTCTCTCACAGATTCATTAGGCTGGTCTCACGCGCTCAGGAGCCGAGCTGGGCGGGGGAGGGCCTATGAACGAATACTTGAACGTCATTCGTAACCACTACGCCGACTTTTCGGGGCGAGCCCGCCGCCGGGAATACTGGATGTTCTCGCTGATCAACGCGGTCGTCGTGATCTTGCTGGAGCTTCCCCTGTTGTTCAGTTCCATGGGTGCGGCGGTGGCTGGACAGGAGGACTGGAATCCCGGCGGCTTGGTCATGCTTAGCCTGGTCCTGACAATTCTCTATGCCTTGTTCGTCTTCGTGCCCAGCCTCGCCGCCACCATTCGTCGCCTGCATGACACGGGCCGCAGCGGATGGTGGTATCTGATCAACTTCGTGCCGTTCGTCGGCGGGCTGGTGCTCTTCATCTTTCTGGTGATGGACAGCCAGCCAGGCGCGAACAAGTGGGGGCCGAACCCCAAGGGGATGCAGAGCGCGGGCGCCCCCGCCTGGTAAGACGGAATTCGATGCTCAGACCCGGTCTCGGCTGGGTCTTTTTTCATTCCTGGGCCGTCCGGCGCATCCACCGCCGCTTTCCGCCGGGGAAACGGTGAGCCCTTTCACGGCGTTCCGGCGTATCCCGGCGCCCGCACCACCCACCCCCTGCGCGGGTCCTGAGCCTTTCGGCGGGTTGCCCCACGTCCACCCTGCCCGCTATCCTGGATTCATGAAGCCGCTCGCCCATCACTCCGGTCTGGTGATGTGTGGCGGGCTGCCGAGGCAAATGCCCCTTCCCGGCCAGGTCACGCGAACTCTCAGCGCCTGAGAAGTCCCCACGCGGCTCTCAGGCGTTTTGCTGGATTTGCGGCCAGACCGGGTCAATTTTGCCCTCAAGGAGTTATCCCATGCACGTCACCTTGCCCGACGGTAAACAACTCGACCTGCCCCAGGGCGCCACGGCCCTCGACGCCGCCCGGGCCATCGGCCCCCGCCTCGCCCAGGACGCCCTGGCCGCCACCGCGAACGGCGACCTGGTGGATCTGATGTCGCCGCTCCCCGAGGGCGCGAACATCACGCTCGTCACGAAGAAGAACCCCGCGGACGCCGCCGCCGTCTTTCGACACTCGCTCGGCCACGTGATGAGCCAGGCGGTGGGCGAGTTCTACAAGGCCAAGGGCTACGGCCCGCAGGACATCAAGCGCGGTGTCGGCCCGGCCATCGAGAACGGCTGGTATCAGGACTTCGACCTGCCCGAGCCGCTGCGCGAGGAGGACCTGCCGGAAATCGAGCGGATCATGCGCGAGATCATCGGCCAGGGCCTCGACTTCTCCCGGCGGGAGGTGAGCAAGGAGGAGGCGCTGGCGCAGTTCGCCTACGACCCCTACAAGGAGGAACTCATCCGCGAGCTGCCGGACAATGAGCCCATCACGCTCTACCAGCAAGGCGACTACGTGGACCTCTGCCGGGGGCCGCACTTTCCGAACACGGGCAAGCTGCCGCCCGCCTTCAAGCTGATGAGTACCAGCGGCGCGTACTGGCGTGGGAACGAGAAGAATCCGATTCTCCAGCGCATCTACGGCGTGGCCTTCGCCACCCAGAAGGAACTCGACGAGTACCTGGCGCGCCTGGAGGAGGCCAAGCGGCGCGACCACCGCAGGCTGGGCAAGGAACTCGAACTGTTCACCATCGACCCCCTCGTCGGCAAGGGGCTCCCGCTGTGGCTGCCCAACGGCACGATTCTGCGCGAGGAGTTGACCCGCTTCCTGCGTGAACAGCAGTTCCAGCGCGACTATCAGGGCGTGGTGACGCCGAACATCGGCAACCTGGACCTGTGGCGCACGAGCGGGCACTATCCCTACTACGCGGACAGCCAGTTCGACCCGATCACCGTGGACGACGAGCAGTACATGCTCAAGCCCATGAACTGCCCCTTCCACGTGCGGATCTACGCGAGCAAGCCCAGAAGCTACCGGGACCTGCCCGTGCGCCTGGCGGAGTTCGGTACGGTGTACCGCTATGAACAGTCGGGTGAGCTCAACGGCCTGACCCGCGTACGCGGCTTCACCCAGGACGATGCCCACCTCTTCGTGCGGCCCGACCAGCTCAAGAAGGAATTCCTGGATGTGCTCGACCTGACGGTGCTCGTGCTGAAGACCTTCGGCATGAACGAGGTGCGTTTCCGGGTCGGCGTGCGTGAGCCTGGCTCCGACAAGTACGTGGGCGACGCGGCGCACTGGGAACAGGCCGAGCGCGAGATCATCGAGGCCGCCGACGAGGTGGGCCTGCCGTACACGGTTGAACCTGGTGACGCGGCCTTTTACGGCCCCAAGCTCGACTTCGTGGTGAAGGACGTGCTGGGCCGCGAGTGGCAGCTTGGCACCATCCAGGTGGACTACAACCTGCCCGAACGCTTCGACATCACCTACGTCGGCGAGGACGGCCAGGACCACCGCCCCGTGATGATCCACCGCGCGCCCTTCGGCAGCCTGGAACGCTTCGTCGGCATTCTAATCGAGCACTACGGCGGCGACTTCCCGCTGTGGCTGGCGCCCCGGCAGATCGTGATCATCCCCATCGCTGACCGCCACAACGCCTTCGCCGAGACCCTGGCGAACGAGTTCAAGGCCGCGGGCCTGCGCGCCGAGGTGGACGACTCGACCAACCGCATGAACGCCAAGGTCCGCAACGCCGAGCTGTCCAAAATCCCCGTCATGCTGATCGTCGGCGACCAAGAAGAAGCGCGGCGCGAGGTCAGCGTCCGCGAGCGCACTCCCGAGGGGCACAAGGAGCGCAAGGGTGTGGACTTCGCGGAGCTGTTGAGGGAATTGCAGGAACGCTACCGCACCCGGGCGTAAACGGCGGGGGAGGGGAGAGGGGCCAGTCACGTCGGCTGGCCCTCCTTTCAACTTCCCGTCCCCTCCGCAAGCACAGCTTTCAGCAGGTCGGGCCGGTTGGTGATGATCCCGTCCACTCCCATCCCGATCAGGCGGCGCATCTCGGCGGGGTCGTCAATGGTCCAGACCTGAACGGCCACGCCACGTGCATGCATCGCCCGGACAAAGCTGGGCGTCACAATCTCGATACTCCCCGAGCGCACCGGCACCTGCGCCACCTGGCCGGGAAGGGGGGCCAGCCGGGCGAGCCCCACCTTGCTCAGCAGCACGAGGGGCCGCAACTCCTTCTCCGTCATGCTTGTCACCACTTCCGGACAGGCCTCGCGGAACCCATTCAGGGCCGCGTCACTGAAGCTGGCGACGATGACGCGCCCCGTCATTCTGGCGTCCCGCAACGTCTTGCAAAACGGCGCGGCGATGCTGGGGGACGCCTGCTTGATCTCGATGGTCATCGGCATGGTGGGGAAGGCGGCCAGCACCTCCGAGAGTTGCGCCACCCGCACGCCTCGCCCCCGGAAGGGAAAGGTGACGCCGCCGTCCGGGGTGAACGCATACCCGGCATCCGCCGCCAGCACCTCTGCCAGCGTGAGGTCGGCTATGCGTCCCTTGGTATCCGTCAGCCGATCCAACGTCTCGTCATGCGAAAGCACGAGGACACCGTCGCGGGTAGCGTGCATGTCCATCTCCAGCATGTCCACGCCGAGTTTGGCGGCGCCCCGGTACGCGAGCATGGTGTTGCTAGGTGCCAGCCCCTCGCCCCCCTGGTGCGCGATGTTCAGGGTTCGCTCCTGGATAAATGGATTGGCGGGCTGTGCGGCGGGCGCACATGCCCCCAGCAGCAGCGCCAGACCGGCGGGCAGCATTCTGTTCATGACGCCTCAACTCTACGGCTCCCGGCGGGCTTTTCGCCTGCTTTACAGCCCCGGGGGGGCGTGCTAACATTCCCTCCGCTGGCAGAGGTTGAGCCCCCCAGCCGCCCCAAGGCGAATACAGCGGCGCTGTAGCCAAGTGGTAAGGCAGAGGTCTGCAAAACCTCCACCACCGGTTCGAGTCCGGTCAGCGCCTCCAATACCCCATCTAGGTTCAGAACCGTAGCTCAGGGGTAGAGCACTACCTTGACACGGTAGGGGTCAGGGGTTCAAATCCCCTCGGTTCTACCAAAAAGCCCCCGCTTGACGGGGGCTTTTCTATTGTGTTTTGAAAAGTACGTCCTCCTGTACCTGCCTGTTCATGCGATTTGGCTGAGGAAGATGGGCCTTTGTGGTTGGGGCTGTTGTGGATCAGGCGCTGAGTACAGATGCGTGGCAGACGTCTCGCCGGGAGCATTGGTGCGGGTATCAATCTATGAAGTCAGAAAAGGACCACTGGGACGGTAAGAACCGGTTAAATTGAATCAAATACAGTGCAGGTCATTTCCGCTTTCCTCAAGCAGAGAGCCGGAGTTTATGCTTGCCAAACGACTGCTAGACGCCTAAACCACCCTCTTAGGAAGCTTATTTTTAGCTGGTTCTCATTTTTCTCAACATGAGAGATAGATTGGTCCATATACTGTCGGAAATTCCACATTATGCAGAGGGAGGTGAATGTGAGGTTTACCCCCGTATGACGTGTCTGCGGCTGTTTGAGGTCTTTCTTCCGGAGGTGGTGGAGGTTCGTTGTTCGACAAGCCCTGACTGAACATTATTGACGTAGCGCTGGTTATGTCGCCTGTCTTGGCTGGGATCAGGCGTTGGAGAAAATTTGCGTGGACAGCCCTCGGAGGGGGAGTTCCCGTACGGATCGAGGGCGACAAGACCGAATCCCGTGATTCGGATGCATAGGCAGCCGCTTTCCCACCATTTCATCGGTTCGTCGCATACGAGCACGTGAAGGACGTAATCGCTGCTTCATCGGCGTTTGCGGAGGTTCATCTTCGCGTCACGAGATACTTAGAACCTTTAGGGAGATAGAGCATGAAGGGACTCAGATACGTCGGATTGGCTTTGACCGGTGCCCTCACTCTCGCCGCCTGCGGTGGTACCAACGCACCAGCGCCTGACACCAACAAGCCAGGTCCCGTTGCCGGTGGCGGCGGCGGTGGAGGCGGTGGCGGTGGAGGCGGCGGACAGCCGAACCCACAGCCCGCTACCTGCGCCAGCATCACCGTCAACCTGCAAAACGTCGCACCCGTGCAAGGCGTGGTCATGGCGCCCGTCAGCGTCAAGAACTCTGCGGGCAAGGTCGTCTTCACGGGCACGGCGATTAGCGGGCAGAAGCTCTCGACCCTGTTCGAAGCGGGCAGCTACACCGTCACTGCGCAGGAGATGCAGGGGTACAAGGCCGAATCCAACACCCCGCAGTCTGTGACGCTGGACTGCTCGGCGAAGACCAACGGTCTGGTCACGCTGTCTTACCGCACGCAGCAGGCCCAACAGCAACAGCAGGTGAGGAGTATCGGGTTCACCACCGATCCTGCCGTCACCGACAGCGTGGGCCAGGCCCTGCCCTTCAGCCCCGAAGCGAACATCAACAAGGATGTGCGGTTGTACGCCTCCCAGACGGAGGAGCCCGTCCTGGTGCAGATGGTCGTGCGGGACGCGGCCGGGGCGCCCGTCGCCGGGGCGCGCGTGAATGTCTCGGCCGACAGCGACGACGTGAGCATCATTGCGGGCCATGTGCAGTCCGGCACCTCGGCGTCGCCTCTTGGCATCCGCGCCCAGGCTGTTGCGGCTACCGCCACCGCCTTCTCGGACGCGAACGGCATCGTCCGCTTTACGGTGTACGCCACCAGCGCCCCGTCTCAGGGCACTCCCGTGAAGTTCGTGGTCAGTGCGTCCGATGCGTCCGATGCCCCCACCAGCTCCGCCCTCGCCGAGTTCAAGGTGTTCTTCACCAACATGAGCCACCTGTACTACAGTGGCAACACGAACTTCGGGGACAGCGGCTTGATCGGCAGCGGCCAGCGCCTGAACGGCAATGTGGGCTCGTTCGAGAACAACTGGTTCGATATGAACCAGCGCATCCACACCTTCAACACGGTCGCCTTTACCAAGCAGCCCCAGACTGGGCCCGCCCCTGTCGGCGGCGGCCAGACCTCCGCGTTCCCCGGGTACGTGACGTACAGCATCACGGGCGGTACGGGCAAGCTGTTCCTCACCACGAATTCGGGCGCCATCAGCGGCTCGGGCAGCGTGACGGTCAATGACGGCTCGTCGGTCTACCTGCGGCCCAACCTGGACGTGAGGGCGGAGGATCTGCCCCTGACGGCCAACGTCCACGCCGACTACTACTACCAGGTCCGCTACGGCAACACGGTCTACGACTTCCTGCTGAAGAGCTACAACTTCACGAAGACCTTCAGCGGCGCGATCCTCCAGATTGAGAAGACGGGTCCAAACATTCTGACGTGGACCGGGTTCCAGCGAGTCAGCCCGAACACCCCCACGCACAACCCCTACGCACCCGACGACGTGAACCTGCCCCCGCGCCTCGACCGCGGCACCAGCACCGCGACGACCGAGGACAACTTCACGGTCGGCAAGACCTACACCTACACGATCCGCGTCCGCAACAGCTCGACCACGACGACGGCGCGCGACGTGACGGTGCGCGACGAGCTGCCCGCCGAACTGGGCTACGTGCTCGGCAGCGCCCGCATCGTGAACGCGGGCGGCACCCCCACGGGCGGCACGCTGGATGCCGACTACGACCTCAACACCCACACCATCGACTTCAACACGGTGGGTGACCTCGCCCCCGGCGCCGAGCTGCGGATTGCCATCGACGTCTACCCGCGCCACAAGCCCGGCTACGCCTGGAACGACAACAACCGCGACGGCAACGCTGATCCTGCCACGGACCTCCGCGGTGTGTACGGCATCACGCCTCCTGAGACCGTCGCCAACCTCAACGACGAGTACCAGGACCCGTACGACATCAAGAACCGCGCCAAGGCCACGGCCAGCAACGCTGCCGAAGTCGATGCGTACAAGTACATCAACATCGTGCGTCCGGTCGCCCGCATCACCAAGACGGCGCTCGACAACGAGGTCGTCACGAACCAGCAGGCTCGGTTCCGCATCCGGGTCGACAACTTCGACCGCTCGGGGCTCGGCGAAACCGACGCGCGCATCCGCCAGGCCTACGGCCGCCTCAAGACCCTCTTCCCGAACGAGTACCCGCAGGAAGGCTTCCTGTACAACGCCCGGATCGAGGACACCTACGGCCCGGCCTTCAGCGGCCCGACGGCGCGCGACGAGAACGGCAACCTCATCACGCTGGAGCGCTCCGACCAGACGAACGGCGACCGCCGCGTCGGCCTGAACCTCGGCACGCTGCTCAACGGCACCTCACGCACGATCACGATGTCCCTGCGCGGTGAGGTCGTGGGCAACCGCAACCAGAACTGCGTGCGGCTGTTCGCCTGGAACCTCAACCAGATTTACCGCGGCAACCCGAACGAGTACCTCCAGTTCGAGGGCCCGGCGGGCACGATGACCAACCCGTACACCCTCGACAACGGTCGCAACTTCCTGGAAGACTGCGCCTACGTCGACATCGTGGGCAAGCCCGCCTGGGGCCACGACCTGTGGGACGTTCCGGGCCTCGTCTTCACGGAGCTCCAGCAGGATCAGGGCACCGACGCCTTCCCGGTCGGTTCGCAGTACTCGTACGACATGTACTACCAGAACGAGGGCACGAACAGCGCGACCAACGTGCTGATCGACGCCGGGCTGCCCCGGATGGCGAACCTGATCAACGATTCGAGCATCTACGGGATCTTCTGGAGCAACTACCCGAACGGCGCGGTGCTCCACCAGTTCGATCTGCGCAACCCCGCGACCTGGACCTTCACTGTCGGCGACTCGACCGTGACACTGATCCCGGCCGACGATCACCGCAGCTTCCGGTTCCACATCGACAACCTGGAGCCCGGCGAGCGTTTCGGCACCGTGTTCGGCGTGGTGGCGAGCCAGAAGGGCGACGACTTCTTCACCACCTCCATGGTGTGGGATCAGGGCAACGGCCGCACTGTGGTGGACAACGAGCACACCTACATCACCGACGCCCCCAGCATCCCCTGAGCCCTCACACCTAGAAGAAGCCCCCGCCGAGGTGCGGGGGTTTCTCTTGCCCAGTCAGGATGTTGACCTGAAGAACTAAGGAAAGGGGGCCGGTGAAAGCCCCCTCGTCCCGTTCAAAGTTCAGCGCCGACCGAAGTCCTGCGTCCAGTAGTAGCGGTAACTGCCCCCGGCGTAGTAGCCGACGCCGAGGTCGCGGTACCCGGCGTTCATGATGTTGGCGCAGTGGCCGGGGCTCTGGAGCCAGCCCGCCACGACCTGCTCGGGCGTGGACTGTCCGGCGGCGATGTTCTCGCCTGCGGAGGTGAAGTTCGTGTACCCGGCCGCACGCATCCGGGCAAAGGGGTCCAGCCCATCGGGATTGGTGTGGCTGAAGAAGTTGCGGACCGCCATATCCTTCGAGTGGTTGTAGGCGGCGGTGCGGAGGGCAGCGTTGTAGCTCAGGGGAGCGGCGGCGGGGAAGAACTGACTGCCACAGGTGCGGCCCTGCGCTCGGGCCTGGTTGGTGAGCTCCAGGACCCGCTGCTCGAAGGCGCTGGGGCTGGTCGTGCCCGTCGCCGGAGTGGGCGCTGGGGCGGTCGCCGTCTTCGTGACGTTGACCGGGAAATCCAGGAAGGTGGCTGGGTTGCTCCGCAGCGCCACCCGCACTGTCACCGTTCCTGCCCCCCTGGCGGTGACCAGGCCATACTGGTCCACCGTCGCCACCCCCGCGTTGCTGCTCGTCCAGTTGACGAGGGCGGGCGTGACGGGCTGCCCCCCGTAGTACACGTTGACCTGGTACGTCTGCCCCACGGTAAGGGCGATGGGCGTGACGGCGAGTGGGGTAACCCCCGCCGCCTCGGGGGAGGTGGAGAGACGCTGTTCCGCCGTGGGGGTCGCCGCCGTGGTGTTGGTGGTTCCCGGCGTCTGTCCGCAGGCTGCCAGGAGCAGCGTGGCCGAGCCGAGGAGGATAAGAAGTGACTGTGATTTCACGTAACGTAGACTAAGAATTCAGTCAGATAGAGGGATGAACTGGGCCTGAGTTGTTGCGGCGGGCGCTCATAAAAGTGCCCCCGCCTAGCTAGGGTCAGGCGCTCCCACCTCTGAATAACTGGTGTCTTACAGCGTTTGGTCCTACTGAAGCTCGTGTTCTCCCCCAAACCTCCTGTCTGCTTTAGACGGACACCGGTACGCGCTTGAGCGATTCGTCATGGTCATCGGCGCAGCGCTCCACCCAGCGTATGCTGCCCTTCTCCATTTCCCGGAGCCGCACCTTCAGGAGGTTTGGTATGACACGCGATGATCAGAGGGGTCAGAAGCAGCACGCGGAGGGCGACTTCCCCGCCGACGCCGAGGGGACGGACCTGACCGACAAGGAGATCGTGGACCTTCACGCCCGCGAGGGGCGCGGCGCCCGTCAGGTTCCCGGCGCCGCGCCGTCGGACGAGTACGTTCAGGACCACATCGAGGGTCCGGACGAGCAGGGACCGACCCTGCTTGACCCGACGACGAAGGACTACAAGAAGCCGGGCTGAATCCTCCAGCCTCCGCTTAGAGCAGCAATGGCACAGGCCCGGACATCACGCCCCGGGCCTGCTGCGTGGGAGTTCGCTTTAGCCCTGCGGCACCGTCATCGTGTGCCCGACCCCCAGACCGTGCCGGTAGACGAGCTGCCCGCCCAGGAAAGCGCCCACGCCACCCAGGGCCAGGGCCGTGCCTGACAGCGCTTTGCCCAGCCCGCGCCGCCCCCGCCTGCGCGCCAGCAGGGAAGCCGCGTTGAGCAGGAAGGCGGTTTCGTTCAGGGCACCGTGGATCAGCCCGGTGCGGCGCGCCTGCCCGCGCGAGTTTGACCAGTCGGTCCAGCCCGCCGCAATCGTGGGGATGGCCCCCAGGGTGCCGATCAGGAGGGCCGAATCGGCGGCATGTTCCCTCTCCGGGCTGCCTCTGCCCGGCCAGAAGTCGAGGATGCCCCCGACGATCCAGCCCCCCAGCGGGAGGTGAATCAGGATGGGGTGCAGGGGATGGCCGATGGGCTCGCCGTGCAGCAGGCTGATCAGCCCGTCCGGCAGGGCCTCCTCCGCGTCCTTCAGCCAGCCTTGCAACTGCCCGGACAGAACCTCCAGCGAGGGGTGATCACTCAGCGCGTCCTCGATAAGGTCATTGATCTGTGAATCCATACCCGCTCCTTGCTGTGCTTCCTGTCCACCCTAGGCAGTGCTGCCCCCTCCTCAGTGAGCCCGGCTTGCCCACCCCTTAAGACACCCGATGTGGGGGCGTGCTCCGTCATCCGGCGGAGGCATGGGGTGAGGTGGGGCCGCTACGCTCGGGTCGTGACCTCCGTGGCTGCTCTCGACGCCCTAGACGCCCGCATCCGCGCTGCCCTTGTGGTTGAGCTGGGGGTGCGTCATGCCCTCGCCTACGGCAGCCGGACCCAGGTGGGGCCGGACGGCATGCCCACGTCGGACGGGTGGAGCGACCTGGAATACTGGGCCTTTCTGGAGCCGGGGGCGACGCTGGACGCCCTCGCCTTCCTGCGGCCCCTGATGCCCATCGCCCTGGCGGTGGTCAATCCCTACGGCACGCCGAACGTGGTTACCCCCGACCTGATCCGGGTCGAACTACACATGGTTCCCGAGGATCAACTCGCCCAGGTCTCGACCTGGCCCAACGTCGGAACTTCACCCGACCGGATGCTGATCAAGGACGCGGATGGGCGGTTGCGAGCCCGGTTGGAGGAGGTCGCCGCCCACCCCCCCTTCGCGGCGACCCTGCCCGGCGCCCAGGCTCTCTACGATGGGGTGCTGAACGACCTGGTCTTCGGCTCGGCGGTTCTCGCCCGGGGCGAGGAGCTGCGGGCCTGGGAGCTGCTGACCCCGGTGCGCGGCGGCCTGCTGCGTCTAATCCGCGTGCTGGAGGGTCTGCCGCAACCTCCCGCTCCCACCCGCCGGGCGGAACGCGAGGTGCCGGAGGGATGGCGGGTCGCCCTGCGGGGAACGGTCTCGGGCGGGGCGGCCCTCGCCTACGGGCAGGCGCTCACCCTCTCCCGCCGACTGGGCATGGCCCTGCGCCTGGAGGAGCGGGCCGCGCTTCAGGAGGCGTTGGCGGATCGCCTGCGGGTCCTGTCCGGGCTGGACTCCCCGGCGCGGGATTCGGGTGGCGGGTGTTAAGGAGCGAGCGGGAGCAGAGGAGGGCATCTCTGAGGACGGGCCCACCCTCGCCCCTGGCGGGAGAGGGTCAGCGCTGGGGACAGGGGACACGCAGGCGGGATGACTGATCTTCACCCGCAGGCTCTGAGCCGGGCTCAGCCCTGATTGGAGCAGGCCCGGGCGGGGGTATTCCCGCATCCTTGGAAGCCCCCCGCCGTAAAAGGCTTCACAGCGGGCGCTAAAGGGGCGGGCGTATGATCTGACTCGTGGTCAGTGATCCCCCCCGTCCCGCCCGTGCCCGCAGCCCCGAGGAAAAGGGCCAGCGGCGCGACGACATCCTCCGCGCCGCGGAACGGCTCTGGGCCCATACCCCCTACGCCGACCTGAGCATGAACCAGGTGGCGCGCGAGACCAAACTCGCCAAGGGCACCCTCTACCTGTATTTCGACACCAAGGAGGAGCTGTACCTGGCCCTGCTCACCGAACACCTGGGGCGCTGGCTGGACGAGGTGACGGCCCTGCTCGACGACCGTCAGCCGAAGACGCCGGGCGAGGTCGCCGACGTCCTCGTCGCCTCCAGCCGCGGGCACGAGGCGTTGCGCCGACTTCTGATTCTGCTGGGCACCGTGCTCGAACACAACGTCGGCTTGGAACTGACGCTGAGCTTCAAGCGGGAGGTCCGCACCCTGCTTCAACCGGTGCTCGACCGGGTGCCCCTGCCGCAGGGCATCATGCTGCGGCTCCTGATGCACCTGTACGCCCTGTCGGTGGGCTGGCAGCACGTCACCGAGGAGTTGCCCTCTACCGGTCACCTGCGCCGTCAGCCCGAACTCGCCTTCATGTTTCCCTCCTTCGAGAAGGAACTGTCGTTCAGCCTGCACGCGGTCGTGGACCGACTGGTCGCGGAAACCGTCAAAGTCTAGGTCCGGCAAAAAGGAGGAGGCCCCGGGTACGCCCCCGGGGCCTCCTCTTTGGGGTGGAACGCGGTCTATTCCTTCACGCCACCTGCCACGGCCCCGCCCACGAAGTAGCGCTGGAAGCCGTAGAACAGCGCCACGATGGGGATTGCGCCCAGCGTCGCGGCGGCGGCGAAGACGCCCCACTTCGTCGAGAACTGGCCGCTGGTGAAGCTCAGCAGCATGATGCCCACTGTCCACTTCTCCACGCCGGTCAGCAGCACGTTCGCCAGGATGAACTCGGCGTAGGTGCCGATGAACTGGTTCAGGAAGATGAACACCAGGATGCCGCCCGACAGCGGCAGCACCACCCGCTGGAACGCCTGCCAGCGGGTCGCGCCGTCCACCATCGCGGCCTCCTCCAGCGACTCGGGCAGACTCTCGACGTACCCCTTGAAGATCCAGGTGTTGAACGCGATGGCCCCGCCCGAGTACGCCAGGATCAGGCCGGTGAAGGTGTTGCTCAGGCCCAGCAGCACCATCAGCGTGTACACGGCGACGAGCGCGAGAAAGACCGGGAACATCTGGATGAAGATGAAAAACAGCAGGGTCTGGAAGCGCCCGGGGAAGCGCAGCCGCGCCATCGCGTACCCGGCGGTTGTGGAGAGCAGGATCGCCAGGGCGCCTGTCAGGCCGGAGACGAACAGCGTGTTGCGGACCGACAGCAGGAATTTGCTCTCGTTCGTGCCGCCCGTGAACTGCGCCGGGGTCATGAAGATGATCAGGATCGCCAGCGCGGCCAGCAGGATGCGGGTGATCCAGGTGCGGGTGCGGTCCAGCCCCGCGCTCTCGCGCCCGAAGCGTTGCAGCAGCAGCAGGATCAGCATCGCCGCCAGGCCCGCCCCCACGATGCCCGCGAGCAGTACCTGCCAGCCGGGCATGGAGAAGCCCTCGAACAGTTGGCGGAAGTTGTCGTAGCTCAGGCCGCTGAGCTGGGGCAGCAGCCCCGTCTTGTAAAAGATGTTGGGATTCCCGAAGTCGGGGAACGCGAACAGGCTGTTGTTGGGGTCGAAGGCCGCCAGCAGCACGTAGAAGAGCGGATAGATGGCGATGAGCACCACCAGAATCAGGAACAGGTGCGTGAGCTGGTCGCCCAGCACGGCCAGGTAGCTGATGCGCCGTCCGGTGCGGACCTGACCGATCCGCTGCCCCACCAGGCTGGTGAGGGCCAGCAGGCCGCTCGCCGCAAGCAGGAACAGCAAGAAGCGCTTCCAGCCCCCCTCCACGAAGTAGATCGTGAAGCTCTTCTGGCTGTTCGCCAGGCTGCGAACCAGGAAGTAACCCAGGACAACCAGGCCGACCACCAGGGCTGCCAGGACCAGCCAGGGGAGCGCCCGGCGCAGCGGCCCGGGTTCCCGGTGGACGTACCCCCCCGGCGGCAGGGGTTGCGAGCGCGGAACGCCGCGCGGCGTCTGTGGATTCTGGGGAGCGACGGTCATCTGCGGGCCTCCTCGAACACGCCTGCGGCCTTGAAGTTCACCAGGCTAATGGCGAGCGTCAGGAAGAAGATGATCAGCGCGATGGCGCTGGCGAGCGCGAAGTTCTGCCCACCGCTGCTGGCGAAGGCCGTGTTGTACCCCCACGACAGCAGGATGTCGGTGCTCTGTGCGGTCGCCTCGCGGCCCTCCTGGGTGGGGCCGCCCTTGGTGAGCAGGTAGATGATGCCGAAGTTGTTGAAGTTGAAGGCGAAGCCCGAGAGCAGGATCGGCGTGAAGGAGGTCCGCAGCAGTGGCAGGGTGATGTTCTGAATCTGCTGCCAGCGGCTGGCCCCGTCGATGCTGGCGGCCTCGTACAGGTCCTCGTTGATGGTCGAGAGCGCGCTGATGGTGGCCGTCATCATGTAGGGAAAGCCCAGCCACAGGTTCACGAGCAGGATGCTGATCTTGGCCCAGAGGGGGTCACCCAGCCACGGAATGGCCGTGATGCCCAGCAGCCCCAGCGTCTTGTTCACGATGCCGAACTGCTGGTTGAAGAGCGCCACCCACATCTGCACGCTGATGACGGCGGGAATCGCCCAGGGCAGGAACAGCAGGGTGCGGTAGATGTTGCGGCCCTTGAGGCGCTTGTTGTACAGCAGGATGCCCAGGATCAGCCCCGCGACAGCGTTGATCACCACAGTCGAGAAGGCGAAGATCACGGTCCAAAGAAAGACCGGCCACAGCGCCCGGCTCGCCTTGGCGAAGATCTCGCGGAAGTTCGCCAGGCCCACGTACTCGTAGCGGTTGAGCCGGGTGGCGTTCGCCACGGCGAGCCCGGCGGGAGCGGGGGCGGCCAGCGTCACCTGATTGCCGCTCACGCTGGCGATCCTCGCCCGCACGGGGACGGCGGCCTCCTCGTCGAACAGGACGAGGGTGTCCCCGGCGCAGGTGGCCGTGCGGCACTTCAGGTACTCCTGAACGGTGTTCGCCTGTGGGATCTCGGCCAGGGTGACGACCCGGCGGTCGGGGCTGAGGGTGGCTGCCGTCCGCACCGCCGAATCCGGGCTGCCGCTGTTCACCGCGCTGTAGTTGGTGAAGGCGTAGTTCACCGTCAGCACGACGGGCAGCACCGTGAAGGCCGCCAGAAATACGATGGCGGGAAAGAGGTAGTACCAGTTCGTGATCCAGGGAACCAGCCGGGCGGTGAGCGGCATCAGCACCAGCAGGGCGCCCAGCGTGTAGACCAGGATCAGGTAGGGCGGCGCCGACGGCAGGAGGCGGGCGGTCACGCCGCTCAGGAGCCAGCCGATCAGCACCGAGACCCCCATCAGCAGCAGGAGGACCAGCACCGCCAGCATGACCCCACCCGCCCCCTCCGGTGGACTGGCCGAGCGCGGAGCAGAAAGACGCGGGGAGGCGGTCACAGTCATGGGTGGGGCTCCTTTCGGGCTGGGTTGTCCGCTGGCAATTACATCATGCTACGCCGTTCTGTCAACGGGAACCCTTGAGTGTTTGAACAGGTGGGGACCGGTGCGGTGCGGGAGTGCCGGGTGACCCGGGCCAGACGGGAGCGGAAGGAAAGGGGAGACGGACGGGAACGCCGCCCCGTCCGTCTCCACCGTTCAGGCCACGCCCCGCACGGCTTTTACTTGATGTTGCTGTTGATTTCCTGCACGGCCTTGTCGAGGATCTGCGTGTAGTTCTGGTTGGGCTTCTGTACGCTCTGGGCGATGGCGTTGCTCCAGGGGCCCCACACGGCGCCCATCTGGGGCACGTTGGGCATGGGGGTGCCCACGCTGATCGTCCGGCCGAAGCCCGCGACCACCGGGTCCGCCTTGAGCTTGGTGCGCGCCGAGAGGCTGACCGGGATGCGCCCGCCCGCCTTGTTAAAGGCGACCTGCGCGTCCGAGGAGGTGATCTGCTTGGCGAAGGCCGCCGCCGCCGCCTTGTTCTTGCTGTAGGCGTTGATCAGGGTGCCCTGCACGCCGACGAAGGGGCTCCACTTGCTGGTCGCGCCGGGAGGCGTGGGGAAGGGGACGATGCCCACGTCGAGGCCCGCCTTCTTGATGTCGGACATGTCCCAGGGACCCGTCAGGAACATCGCGAGGCGCCCTTGCAGGAAGGCGCTGCGCGCCGCGTCACCGCTCACGCCCTCGGGCACGAGGTTGTACTTGTAGCGCAGGTCGTTCAGGAACGCACTCGCCTTGTCCGCGCCGGTGTTCGCCAGGCCGATGTCCTTCGTGTTCAGGGTACCGCCGTTGTTCTTGAACACGTACCCGCCGTAGGCGTTGATGAACCCGTAGCCCATGTAGGCGTTACTCAGGTCGTACAGGAAGCCGAACTTGCCGTTGCCGGTGTTCGCCTGCGCGGTCTTCAGGAACTCGGCCCAGGTGGTGGGCGCCTTGGACACCAGCTTCTTGTTGTACACCAGCGCCACGGACTCGGCGAACATGGGGAGGCCCAGCAACTTGCCCTGGTAGGTAAAGGCGCTCACGGCCGTCCGGTCGAAGTCGGTGGTGGTGGTGACGTACTTGTTCAGCGGCTCGACCACGCCCGCGGCGGCCATCTGGCCCAGGCGATCCTGGGGCAGCGTGACGATCACGTCGGGACCCTGACCCTTGGGGGCGCTCTGGATGAACTTGTCGGGAATCTGGTCGAAGGGCACGCTGACGACCGTGACCTTGTTCCCGGTCTTCTGCTCGTAGGCCTGCGCCTGGCTCTTGAGCCACGCGAGTTCGCCCGTGCCGAAGTGGGTCCAGACCGTCAGGTTGGCGGCGCTGGCGCTTCCCAGCAGGGCGAGGGACAGAACGGTGAGAGCTTTTTTCATGCTTACTCCTTGGGGCGCGGCTGTTGAACCGCTTCCAGAGATTCGATACCCATCGGGCAGGACGAGCCGCACCGCCTCAGCGGGGTCGTCAGGCAGGGCTTCCACGGTGGGGAGGGACCCGGCAGACGGCATCTTCTCGTTGGCTCGCCTGCAAGTATAGGAGGCCGCAAAAACCTTGACAATCCCCTGCTACAAAGCTCTTTTTCATCCCCGGATCAGGTGACCCCTATCCGGCGGCCCCAGTTGCCGTGGCAGCGGCAATGGCCTCGTGTCCCTCCCCACCTACATCCGTCCCTGACCGATCGGTCGGGCGGGGGGTAGACTGGGGGCATGAGCGCCGCAACCCCTCCCCGCCGCGGGAGTCCCAAACTGATCCTGTTCCTGACCATTTTCGTCGCCATGCTGGGACTGAGCGTGCTGTTCCCGATCATCGCGCCGCTGGGGCGGCAACTGGGCCTCAGCGAGACGCAGATCGGCTGGTTCTCCACCGCCTACAGCCTCGCGCAATTCGTGTTCGCCCCGATCTGGGGCAGCCGCAGCGAGCGCACCGGCCGCAAGCCCATCCTGATTCTCGGCCTGGTCGGCTTCTCCCTGAGCTTCGGGCTGTTCGGGGTGCTCGCCGCCCTGGGGGTCAAGGGCGTGCTGGGCGGGACCGCGCTGTTCGTGCTGCTCGTCGCCGCCCGGCTGATCGGCGGGATGCTCTCCAGCGCCACCCTGCCCACGGCCCAGGCGATGATGGCCGACCTGACCGCCGAGAAGGACCGCGCTGCCGCAATGGGCTTGATTGGCGCGGCCTTCGGCTTGGGCGTGGTGTTCGGCCCGGCTCTGGGGGCCCTGCTCTCGGGCTTCGGGCTGACGGTACCCGTGTTCTTCAGCGCGGGGCTGGGCCTGCTGACCGCGCTTGCGGCTTTCCTCACCCTGCCCGAGACGCGCCGGGCGGGCGCCGGAGCGGTCCCCCGGGGCGAACGCCGCGCCCTGCTGCGGCAGCCCACCATCCTGCTCTTCCTGGCGGTCAGCGCCCTGTACACGCTCGCCTCGGTCGGGATGGAGCAGACCATCGCGTTCTACGTGCAGGATACCCTGCGCCTGGGGGCCGCCGAGACGGCCAAGGCGGTCGGTGGAATGCTCGCCGTGTTCGGCTTCCTCGCTGCTGCGGTGCAGGGAGGGGCAATGCGGCCCCTGAGCAAGAAGGTGGCGCCCGGCCCGCTGATTAGCCTGGGCCTGCTCGTGATGGGCGCGGGGATGTTCCTGCTGCCCCAGACACACACCTTCTGGGCGATCACCGCCGCGCTCGCCGTGATCGGCGTGGGGAGCGCCATTCTCGGCCCCAGCCTGAGCGCCGCGCTCTCGCTGAGCGCGGGGGCGGGTGGGCAGGGGGCCGTTGCGGGCC
Organism: Deinococcus apachensis DSM 19763; assembly: GCF_000381345.1. Lineage (NCBI taxonomy): Bacteria > Thermotogati > Deinococcota > Deinococci > Deinococcales > Deinococcaceae > Deinococcus > Deinococcus apachensis. The sequence continues at coordinate 139,174 of NZ_KB906404.1, forward strand.
TGAATAGCAGCGCCCTCGCGCTGGGGCGCATGACCGGCCCGCTGCTGGGCACCGGCCTGTACCAGACCGCCGGGCACGCGGCCCCCTACCTGCTCAGCGGGGGCGTCCTGAGCGCGCTCCTGGTGTGGACCCTGATCGCGCGGCCCCAGGTGCGGCCCGCGGGGAGGGACGGGGGAGCGGTCAGGAGCTGACGGAACCTTTTTCCATCGGCCCGGGTCCTGCCGTTTTCCCCAGACGGCGAGCCCGGGCCGCTTCTGTCCCCGCCTCCGGCCTTATCCTGCCCCGGTGACTGCCCCCCGCCCCACCGCCAACCCGGCCCGCGTGCTGGCCGCACGTGTCCTGACGCGCGTGCTGGCCGGTGAAACCTTTGCCGCCCCCGCACTCGACGCGGCGCTGACGGAGGCGCGTCTCGCCGCCCGGGACGCGGGCCTAGCGACCCACCTCGTGTACGGCACCCTGCGCCACGCCCTCCGGTTGGAGGCGGCCCTCACGCCCCTGCTGCGCGGCGAGACGCATCCCAAGGCGCGCGCGCTGCTGCTCGCCGGGACCTTCGAGAAATTGGTTCTGGGTACTCCGCCCCACGCGGTGGTCAGCGAGTACGTGAACCTGGCACGTCTGGCTCGGCTGGCCCCGCCCGGCCTGGTGAACGCGGTCCTGCGCCGGGTGGAGCCGCCCGCCGAGACGGACGAGACCCGCTCCGCCCTTCCCGGCTGGCTGATCGAGGTGTTCCGCACGGCCTACGGCGAGCGGGCGGACGCCGTGCTGGCCGACCAGCTCCAGCCGCAACCCCTCTGGCTGAGCCTGTCGGACGCCGGGATCAGGAGCCTGGAGGCTGAGGGCAGCGCCGTCGAGCCCGGTCCGAACGGGGTGGACCGGGTAGCCCTCGCCCGCCCCTTGCGTGACTCCGCCGCATACCGCCAGGGGCAGGCCCAGCCCATCAACCCCGCCAGCCTCGCCGCCGTGGACGCGCTGGGCGACGTGGAGGAGGCGCGGGTCCTGGACCTCGCCGGGGGGGCGGGCGTGAAGGCTGCCATGCTGGCGGCACGGGGAGCGCGAGTGACAAGTGTGGATGTCGTCGCCCGCAAACACGACGCGGCGCGAGCGAACCTGAGAAGGCTGGGATTGCACGCCGATTTCCTGACCCATGACCTGACCACGCCGCTGCACCTGCCTCCCGCACCGTTTGTCCTGCTGGACGCGCCCTGCACCGGCACGGGCACCCTGCGCGCCCACCCCGAGATCAAGTTGAGGTTGACAAAGGAGACGGTGGGAGAAATGGCGGCCCTCCAGGCCCGGATGCTGCCGAATGCCGCCGCACTCGTCGAGCCCGGCGGTCTGCTCGTCTACAGCGTGTGCAGTGTTACTCCGCAGGAGGGGCCGGAGACTGTGCGGGATTTCCTGACCGCACACCCGGAGTTCACCCCTGAACCGCTCCCCGACTTGGACCTGCCCACCGTACCCGCCGGAGAGGGCGTGCTGACGGTGCCGGAAGGTGGCCTGGACGGCTTTTTCATCGTGCGCCTCAGGAGGGAGCGGGGGGAGTAGGCTGGGGCATGACGTCCGTCCCGCTCCGCTCGCTGCTTCCCCTGGCCGCTCTGCTCGTTCTCAGTGCGGCGCGGGCGCAGACACCCGCCAATTGCCCCCTCGCCAACGCGGTGGACGCGACCAGCTACGACCGCCTGACCATCGATCTGTGGAGTGAGGCCGACCAGGATAACGCGAGCTACAACTGGGCCGAGTGTCGAGCGGCGAAGTTGAGCGCGAGCCTGGCCGGGATGCCACAGCTGCGGGCGCGGATCGCCACGTTGCGGGGGCAGTTTCGCGAGTTGCGGGACCTGGAGAGTGAGCTGGCGGGCATCCGGGCGGGGGGCGGCACGATGTACAGCCACGCCGTTCCCCGTAGCTTCGCGCCCCTGGAAGATCAGCTTGCCAGTCTGGCCGCGCTCGCCAGCGGCCGCCTGGGCGCTCAGACGGGGCAGCAGTACGCCCGCACCGTCCAAGAGGCCCGGCAGAACAATGCCGAGTACATCAAAACCTTGCGGGCCTACAAGCCGGGGGCGGACGAGACGTACGGCCTGTACGATCCCAAGGAATGGGCCCGGATGGTGAACCGGTACGAGACGCTGAGCAAGGCGGTCATGCTCACGCTGGGGTCGCGGGGGGATGCGGCGACGGCGTTGGGGTACAGCATCTTGGTCGATCAGGTGTTCCCGGCGAAGGGGGAGTGAACGCGAGTGTTTATGGGGCAGGGGGTCTTGCTGCGGTTGGCCCCCACCCCCTCAGCCCCCTTCCTCCCAGACTCGCAAAGCTACGAAGCCGAGGGGGCAGGGGGGAGCGGCGCTGCGCTAGGCGAGGTCCCTACCCGTCGCGCCCGTGGCCGCTCTTTTTAACGCGCAAGGTTTGATCTTGCTGTTCTCTCAGTCACCCGCCCACCGTCTCGCTGCGCGAGCAAGGCGGCGTGAAGGCCGTGCGAGTGCGAGCTGAGGGGTAGAAATGGGCCGTTCACCAAGGACGGTTTTAATGAGCTAAAGCTTTGGCGCTCTTCCTCCTCCCCCTTGTGGGGAAGGTTGGGAGGAGGTGGCCGCCACTGGCCTGGCTTCCACAGGCTGGGACAGCCACACTTCACAGCAACGGGGTATGACCCGGTGTCGCCTTCAACCCCAGTCCCTACCCCCCTACAGCCCCAGGGCCGCATCCAGCGCGACCTCGATCATCCCGTTGAAGGTGGTCTGGCGTTCCTCGGCGGTCGTTTCCTCGCGGGTGACGAGGTGGTCGGAGACGGTAAGGATGGTCAGGGCCTTGACGCCGTGCTTGGCGGCGAGGGTGTAGAGCCCGGCAGCCTCCATCTCGACGGCGAGGACGCCGTAGGCTGCCCAGAGTTTGTACTGGTCGAAATCGTCGTGGTAGAAGGTGTCGCTCGACATGATGTTGCCGACGTGGGTGGTAAAGCCGCGTTCCTGCGCGATCTGGTGGGCGCGCAGCAGCAGGCCGAAGTCGGCAATGGGGGCGAAGTTTTTGGCCCCGAAGCGGATGTTGTTGATGTTGGAGTCGGTGCAGGCGGCCTGGGCCAGTACGAGGTCGCGCACATGCACGTCCGGCTGGTACGAGCCGCAGGTGCCCACCCGAATCAGGTTCTGGCAGCCGTAGTCCTGGATCAGTTCGGACACATAGATCATTGAGGAGGCGATGCCCATGCCGGTGCCCTGCACGCTGACGCGCTGCCCCTTGTAGGTGCCGGTGTAGCCCAGCATCCCGCGCACAGAATTGTGCTGCACGGGATGCTCGAAAAAGGTCTCGGCGATGTGCCGGGCGCGCAGGGGGTCGCCGGGCAGCAGGACAGTCTCGGCGATCTGGCCGGGTTCGGCATTCAGGTGGACACTCACGCGGGACAGGCTAGCAGGCGGGCGCGAACGCTGTCCCGCCATAGGGATACGCCGAGATGAAGGCGAATTCAACGGCCAGCCCCGATTTTTGCTCACGCTTCTCAGTAAGGGTGGGGCAGGAGGTCTCACCATGAATGAGGACGCTGTTAGAGAGGCCATCACCCGCGGGTACGCCGACCTGGAGGTGATCGAGTCGTCGGGCAACTTCTTTTTCCAGGTCCGGTCTGGACAGGAGGCTGGCCCTGACCGCTGGCTGCCCTTCGCCACCCTGGTCACGAACGACCTGTATGACCAGGCCTCCCGGCTTGACCGGCCCTCGGTCTTTCGGCTCAACGTCGGGGTGAGTCCGGAAACCTACCGCTCGCTGTTCGGGGCAGTGCCCCGCGGCAACGGGGCGTCCGTCATAGACACCGGGCACGACTACACGGCGCTGGACCGGCTCATGCCGCACCCCCTGTACGCGCCGATGGCCTGGGTGTGTGTGCTCAACCCCAGTGAGGCGACGTTTCAGGCGCTCCAGCCCCTGCTGAACGAGGCCTATACGCGGGCGACCCGTCGTGAGGCCACACGGGCGGAGCGCCGGGATAGGTAGGGTCCGGCAGTCATCCGGCCACCCAGTCCCCCGCCACCCACGCCGCGTGCGGCATCCCCGAGGCGAGGATTCCCCGCTGCACCTCCCCCACGCTGTAGGGGACGGCGCGGAAGATTACCTGCCAGCCTCCGCTCGTCTGATCGAGGAGCAGGTACTCGGCGCGGGCGAGGTTGACGTACTTTCCGTTCCGGCGTTCGAAGGGCAGGCCCACGCTGCCGGGATTGAGGAGGGTCCAGCCGTCCAGCGTTCGGAGCAGCGGCTTGTGGGTATGACCGCCCACCCAGGCCCCCTGCTGTCCGTGCGCGGCCCGTAAGTCCTCCAGTCGGTCCTCTGGTGTTCGCGCTCCCAGTTCCTCGTCATCCCGCGCCGGGCTGCCGTGGAAGCACAGGAGGTCGGGGAGGCTGACGGTCGGCGCGTAGGTTCGCAGCACGTCCCGGTCCACGTTCGTCAGTTGCGTGCGGCTCCAGTTGCCGATCTCCCACAACTCCCGCTCGTCGGGAAGGCCGCGTGGGGTGAAGGGGCCGGGCGCTTCCAGCATCTCCCAGTCCGCATTGCCCCGCACGACCGGACAGCCCAGCGCCGCCACCTCCGCCACGCACTCGCGCGGCCAGACGCCGTCCATCGCCACGTCGCCCAGGCACACGAACGCCTCCGCCCCCTGAGCCCGCATGTCCACGAGGGCCGCCCGCAGCGCCGGAAGGTTGCCGTGGATATCGCCGAACACCGCGATTCGCATGCCTCACTGTAGAGGTGGGCCCGGGTATCAGGCAGGATGGGGCATGACGGACCTGCCCGGCTCGGCCTTCCCGACGACCCGTGAGACGGCCCGGACGGAGCCCGTCATCACGCGGGTCAGCACGCTGGAACTGTTTCTCGACCTCGTGTTCGTCTTCACGGTCACGCAGCTCACCAGCCTGATCGTGGGGGCGCGGAACGGGGCGGATTACCTGAAGGCCGCCCTCGTGTTCATGACGATCTGGTGGATCTACAGCGGGTACGTGTGGCTCACGAGCAACGTGGGCACCGAGCGCACGAAGCACCGCCTGCTGATGTTCGCGGGGATGGCGGGCTTTCTGGTGATGGCGCTCGCCATTCCGACCGTGTTTGGTGCGGGTGGCGTGGCCTATGGGGTGGGGTTACTCGTCGTGACGCTGGTTCACGCTGGGCTCTTCACCCAGGCGCGGACGGGGAGCGCGCGGGCCATCCTCGGCATCGCCCCCTTCAACCTGGTCTCGGCCGGGCTAGTGCTGCTCGCCGGGTTCGTGAACCCGCCGTGGGACTGGCCCTTGTGGGTGGCGGCGGTCGGGGTGGTCGTGTCCAGCTCCTTTTTCGGGCGCGAGCGGGGCTTCACGCTCAGCCCGGCGCATTTCGTGGAGCGGCACGGGCTGGTGGTCCTGATCGCGCTGGGGGAGAGCATCGTCGCCATCGGCACGGGGGCACGTGGATTGCCGCCGAATGCCACGCTGGTCACGGCGGCGGCACTCGGGCTGGCCCTCGCCGGGGCGCTGTGGTGGACCTACTTCGACCGCGACGACCAGCGGGCCGAGCGCCGGATAGACGCGCTGCCGGACAGAGACCGGGCGAGGCTCGCGCTCGCCGGGTTCGGCTACGGGCACTACCTGATGCTCGCGGGCATCATCGTGCTCGCGGCGGGCATCAAGGGCGTGGTCGCGCACCCGGTGGGACACGCGACTCCACACGATGCCTGGTGCCTGGGAGGCGGCCTCGCCCTGTACCTGGCCGGGGATGTGCTGTTCCGGCGGTTGATGGGGCTGGGTCCGGGGCGCCTGCGCCTTCTCGCGGCGGTGGGGGCGCTGCTGACGGTGCCCGTCGCCCTTGTCGCCGGGGGCCTGGTGCAACTGGGCGGGTGCGTCGCGCTGCTTGTCGTCCTGCTCCTGGTGGAGGCGGGGCGCCGGGCGCAGACCGTTAAGCCCGGCCGGGGTTGACTTCGAGTGTACTCGAAGGCGTACGGTGCCCCTGTGCCCGATGCCTTCCCTCTGCCGATTCAAGAGGCCGCCGCGCTCCTGGGCGTCAGCACCCACACCCTCCGCTACTACGAGCGCGAGGGCCTGCTGACAGTGCCCCGCGCGGCGGGCGGAGAGCGGCGGTACACCGAGCGGGAACTGGAGATGCTGCGTTTCCTGCTGCGCCTGCGCGGCACCGGCATGGGCATGGCGGGACTGCGCGAGTACGTGGCCCTCGTCCGGCAGGGGGACGGCACCGTCGCCGCGCGCCGGGAACTGCTCGTCCGGCATGAACAGGCCGTCGTTGCCCGGCTGGAGGCCCTTCGGGCGGACCTGAACGCCATTCGCCACAAGATCGAGAAGTACGACCGGCAGCATTCCCCCGTGCTGCACAAGGAGACCGCATGACCACCACTTCCCTCCCCACCCGGCACCTGCGCGACCTCGCCGTCTCCGCCCTCGGCCTGGGCTGCATGGGCATGAGCGAGTTCTACGGCGGGGCGGACGACGCCGAGAATTTGCGAACGCTCGACCGCGCCCTCGAACTTGGAGTCACCTTCTACGACACCGCCGACATGTACGGCGTCGGGCGCAACGAGGAACTGCTGGGCCGCTGGCTGGTGGGCAAGCGGGACCGGGTGGTCCTCGCCACGAAGTTCGGGAACGTGCGCGGCCCGAACGGCGAGCGGCTGGGGATTAATGGCCGCCCCGAGTACGTGAGGTCGGCGTGCGAGGCCAGCCTGCGGCGGCTCGGGGTGGACCACATCGACCTGTACTACCAGCACCGGGTGGACCTCAACACGCCCATCGAGGAGACGGTCGGCGCCATGAGCGAACTCGTGCAGGAGGGGAAAGTCCGCTTCCTGGGGCTGTCGGAAGCCTCCGCCGAGACGCTGCGCCGCGCGAACACCATGCATCCCATCACCGCCCTGCAAACGGAATACAGCCTCTGGACGCGCGATCCCGAACAGGGCATCCTGCAAGTCTGCCGGGAACTCGGCGTGGGCTTCGTACCGTACAGCCCCCTGGGTCGCGGTTTCCTGACCGGGCAGATCAAGAGCCCTGAGGACTTCGCCCCGGACGACTTCCGCCGCCACAGCCCGCGCTTTCAGGGCGAGAACTTCCAGAAAAACCTCGATCTCGTGCGCGAGGTGGAGCGCCTGGCCGCCGAGAAGGGCTGCACGCCCTCGCAACTCGCGCTCGCCTGGGTGCTGGCGCAGGGAGAGGACCTCGTGCCCATCCCCGGCACCAAGCGGGTGAAGTACCTGGAGGAGAACCTGGGAGCGCTGGACGTGACCCTGACGCCGGAAGACCTCGCGCGGATTGACGCCGCCTTCCCGGTGGGTGCGGCGAGCGGGGAGCGCTACCCGGATATGAGCAGCGTGAACCGCTGAGCCCCTCCCTACACGCTCACCAACCCGAGCTGAATCCCCCGTGCCACCGCCCCTGCCCGGCTCTGCACCCCGAGCTTGGAATACACGGCCTGCACGTGGAACTTGATGGTGCTCTCGGTCACGCCGAGTTCCCGGGCGGCCCGCTTGTTGCTCAACCCCTCGGCGAGCAGGGCCAGCACGTCGCGCTCGCGGGGGGTGAGGGTTACGTCGCCGGTGGGAAGGGCGTTCTCCGTGTCCTCCCCGGCCTGACTTACCGGAACCGGGATGAGCGCGGGAGGTAGCACCGCCAGGCCCGCCGCCGCACCCAGCACCCCGGCGAGGAGTTCGGCGGGCGTGGCGTCGAGCGGGAGGGACGCCCAGCCGCCCGGCGCGAGTTCGGCCAGCACCCCGGCCCAGGTGGGCGAGCCGACCGCGACCACCCCCATCCCCTCCGGCCACATGTCCGCCAGGGCGTCCGGGTCGTCCAGCCAGCCATCGTCGAGGACAAGAACCTCGCCCCCCTCGGCCACCACGGGCAAACCCGACGCGAGGAGCAGGGCGCCCAGGCCCGCTCCCAGCAGCGGTGACCGGGCGCTGACCTGCACGCTGGGGAGCGAGGAGGCCGTCATGCCCGATGCTACCCGCCTTGCAGCCGGAACTGGGGCGGGTGAGTCCTGCCCACCGCCCCGCTCCGGCCTCCCGGTGGTGTTCAGCGGGTCCCCACCGTCACGGTGAGGTCGAGTTCCTGCCCGCCGCGCAGCACGCGCAGGCTCAGCATCTCCCCGGCCCGTTCGCGCACGCGCTCCAGCAGCTCGCCCGGGTGGCGGATGCTCTCGCCGTCGAGCGCGAGCAGCACGTCCCCGACGAGCATTCCGGCCTGTGCGGCGGGACTGCCCTCCTCGACCTGCACGACGGCCAGGCCGACGCGGCCACCGTCCCGCGCCCATCGTCCGTAACGGCCCCGGCGTGACCCACGCTCCGGCTCGGTGCCCTCGTTCGCCGGATTGGGGAAGCGCACGGGCTGCGTCGCCACGCCCAGGAAACCGCGCGGCACGCGGCCCTGGGCGGCCAGCGTCTCCGCCACCTTCAGGGCACGTGAGGCGGGCACGGCGAGCAGGGTGCCCCGGCTGACCCCTGCGTTCAGCACGCCGACCAGACCGCCCCGGGCGTCCACCAGCGCCCCGCCCGACACGCCCCGGAAGGGCGCCGCCCCCGCCTCCATCCACCCGCGCAGCGGCCCCCGCTCCGGCACACCCTCGCGCTCCATCAGGCCCAGGCCCACCCGCACGCCGTGGTTCGGGCGCCCCACCGCGAGGAGCAGTTCGCCCACCCGTGCCCCCACGCTGGGGCTCAGCGGCGGCACGCTCAGGCCCTTCACCCGCACAAGCGCGAGGTCCGTCACCGGGTCGCGGCCCGCCACCGTGCCGGGCAATTCGCGGCCGTCGGGGGTCCGCACCGTCACCTCGTCTCCGTGCAGGACGTGGGCGGCCGTCAGCACCTGTCCGTCGGCGACCACCGTGCCGCTCACCGGACGGCCCGCCTGCACCGTCACCACGCTCTGTCCTGCCGTTCGCACGGCGTCCGCCATTCCTGCCGAAAGGTCTTGAAAGGTTGTCATGGCCCCAGGGTGCGCCGCGGGCACCGAAAAGACGCCAGGCGAACGGAGGGGGACGTCCCCCTGACCGAACGGGGGGGAAAGGGGTTAGCCGGGTCGGTCCAGCCCGTACCGCACCACCTCCACCACCCTGCCCCGGTACACTTCCGGCTCGCCGCGCCCGACCTCGCGGAACCCCAGGCGGCGCATCAGGGCGTGAGAGCGGAGGTTGGGCGCGTGGACCTCGGCGGTCAGGGTGCCCAGTCCGAGGGGGCCGAAGGCGTGGGCCAGCAGCAGCCCTCCCGCCGCCGTGCCGATTCCCCGGCCCCACAGCGTCCGCTCCCCGATCTCGATGCCGAACTCGCCGCAGGTCCGGGTCAGGCCCGCCAGGTCCACATAGCCCACCAGCCGCCCCTCCCACTCGACGCCCAGCCGCAGGAAGTTCGGTCCCAAACTTGCCGCGACGCGCTGCCAGTGTTCGCGCACCTTGCGCGGGGCGAGCCCCACCGTCCACCCTGCCGCGAGGCAGAACTCGGGGTCGGCGGCCCAGCGCACGGCCGCCTCCTCGTCGCCCCGGCGCAGCGGGCGCAGGGTTACCCGTCCCATAACCCCGCCAGAAGCTCCGCCGCCGTGCCCGCCCGCCCGCGCCAGACCCCCTCGCCCGCCCAGAGGCTCAGGAACTCGGGGCGGTGCGCTCTGACGGCGGCTGACCGCAACTCGCGGGTCAGCGCGTTTTGCAACGGGTAGGGGAGGGGCCGCTGCACCTGTGCCGTCACCCGGTTGGCCAGGCCGCGGGCCATCCGGCCACTGAAGGCCCAGGTGAGCGTCGTTTGCCCCGGCCCCGCCGAGGCGAGCGCCCCACGGTAGGGTGCGGAGGTGCCCGCCTCGGCTGCCCGCAGAAAGGCCGTGCCGCACTGGGCGAGGCTGGCCCCGGCCTCCAGCGCGGCACGGACATCCGCCGCGTCCATCAGGCCGCCCGCCGCGATCACCGGGAGGTCCACCGCCGACGCAACCGCCCGGATGAGCGCCAGCGTGTCGGCCAGTTCGTCGTGTAGCCAGCCGCCCCGGTGCCCGCCCGCCGCGCCCCCTTGGACGACCACGGCGTCCACCCCGTCCAGCGCGAGGAGCCGGGCCTCCTCCACACCCGTCGCGGTGCCGATCACCAGTGTTCCCAGGCTCCGCAGGACGCCGATTTCCCTGATCCCTAGCCGTCCGAAGGCAAAGGAGAACACGGCGGGCCTGAGCTCCAGCACTGCCCGGAACTGCGCGCCGAAGTCCTCGCGCACTTGCCCGGGCAGTGTGGGCGGGGGCAGTCCCAGCTCCGAGTGGAGCGGCGCGAGTTCGGCCATTGCCGCCTCCACCTCCGCGTTCGTGACCTCTGGCAACGGTTCGGGGATGAACAGGTTGACCCCGAAGGGCCGGGTCGTGAGCGCCCGCACCGCCGCCCCCGCCTCCGTAATCTGACCGGGTGTCAGGTACGCCGCGCCCAGGCTGCCCAGGCCGCGCGCCTCGCTCACAGCCGCCGCGAGTTCCGGCGTCGAAGGTCCCCCCGCCATCGGGGCCTGAACCACCGGTGCCCGCAGGCCGAGCCGCTCCATCAGCGCGTTCATCCCGGAAGTGTACGGGAGTAGACCCCCCGGCCCCGACCTCAGCGCGTGGCGCGGTCGGCGCTCACCAGGCCACCGCCGAAAGCCTGCTTCTGCCCGATCTTCTCGGCCGTCGCCTTCAGGTGGGCGCGCAGCCGTGCGGCGTTCCAGTTCGGGTGCAGCGCCTTGACCAGGGCCGCGACCCCCGCCACGTGCGGGGCGGCCATGCTCGTGCCCGACAGGTAGACGTAGCCGGCGCTGCCGTCCTCGTGGATCATGCTGGAGAGGATCATGTAACGGTAGTGGTCGTCGGGAAGTTGGTAGGCGTTGCCGCTGGGCCCGTCGCACCAGCTCAGGTTGTTGTCCGGGTTGGTGCCGCAGTCGCCCCCCGGCGCGGCGAGGTCGGTGCTGGGACCCCAGTTGGAGTAGTAGGCGAGAACGTCCTGCCCCTTCGGCCACAGGGTGCCCTGCCCGTCGCCCTCCAGGTGGGTGGTGCCGGTCGCCGAGACCGACATCACGGCCGGGAGGTCGGAGGGCAGGTGCGCCAGCTTTCCCCTGGAACTCTCGGCGCTGTTGCCCGCCGCCGCCACGATCAACGCGCCTTTCCGTGCCGCGTAGTTCGTCACCCGGCTCCAGGCGTGCCACATGGCGTTGTGCTCCTTGTTCGAGCGGTCGAGCGTACTCGTCATGCTCATGTTGATGACCGCTGCGCCCCGGTCCACGGCGTCCAGGATCGCCGCGAAGACCGGCCCGTCGAACGCGCCGAGCTGGTCCTGTCCGTCCGCCGAGCGGTAGCGGTCGAAGACCTTATAGGCCGCGATCCTCACCCCCGGCGCCACTCCCGTGATGCCCTCCCCGTCCGCCCGGCCCCCGAGAATGCCCGCCACGTGGGTCCCGTGCCCCTCGTAGGTCGGGGTCGCCCCCTTGGTGCAGGCGTCGGCGGAGGGACCGCCGGGCGCGCCCGGGTCGAGGTAGGTGCGGTAGACCGGGTAGCCGCTCGCGCCACTCGGCCCGCCCGTCTCCCGGCAGTAGTTCGTGCCCACATTGAGGGCGAGGCGACCGCGCAGCTCGGGGTGGTCGTCCATCACGCCGGTATCGAGCACGGCCACAAGCACATCCTTTTGCCGCGCGCCTGCCCGGGCCGCGCCCACCCCGGCCCCGATGCGCCGCATGTCCCACTGCTGCCCCGAGAGGTCGTCGCTGCTCCTCGTCCCGGTGGACGTGACCTCCTGCACGGCGGGCAGGCTGAGGTGGCCCTCCGGCCCGACGGCCAGCACCTCGGCGTCGGCGGCCATGCGGCGCCCGAAGGCCGCGTCCCCGGTCGCGGTCAGCACGCCCACCCCGCTCAGGTTGCGGCCCAGCCGCCCCCCGGCCCGGGCCACCCGCCCGGCCGCGTCGGCGGGTCCTCCCTCGGTCTTGAACACCACGATGTACCGTTCGCGCCGGGCCGCCTGCGCCTGAAGGTCGGCGGAGGGGCCGGAGGCGGCGGGAGGTTGATCCCCCGTTGAAAGTTGGCCGCAGGCCAGAAGAGATGACGAAATCATGATGACGGCGAGCGACTTTTTGAGCATCCGGTTCTCCCACCCGCGCAAGTGCACAGCGAGCTGACCGCAGGGTAACTTTGGGGCTGTGATGCATCTGTGTGGGGTTGATGGGTGTGGACTGGCCGCATGTGAGAGGATTCAGGGCGGCCGATCGGCGGTGTCCTTTCTCTCGTGACTTCCACCTTTCCCCGCGCTTGGACGGCCTTTCGCCGCGCGGCTTACCAGGCTGGACCCCCACCCCGGCGCCAGTTCCTTCCCCGCGAGTTCCTGGAGGCGCTGCTCGTGGGGGCGGCCGCCCGGCTCCCGCTGCTCGACGCTCCCCGGCTGGACTGGGTGGACGCCGAGCGGGTGCATGACCCCGCCTACCTCGCCCGCTGGCGCCGGGGGGAGGTGACGCGGGCGGAGGAACGCGCCCTGGGTTTTCCCTGGAATCCGGCCGTGGTGGAGCGGGGCCTGCTCTCCAGCGGGGCGACGCTGGCGGCCACCCGCGACGCCCTCGCTCATGGCCTGGGCATCAACCTGGGCGGCGGCACCCACCATGCCTACCGCGACCGGGCCGAAGGATTCTCCTTCCTGAACGACGTGGTCATCAGCACGCGCTGGCTGCTCGACCAGGGCCACGCCCGTCGCGTCCTGATTCTCGACCTCGACGTGCATCAGGGGAACGGCACCGCGGCCCTGCTTCAGGACGAGGCACGGGTCTTCACCGTCAGCGTCCACGGCGCGAACAACTATCCCTTTCAGAAGGAACGGAGCGGTCTGGACCTCGCCCTGCCCGACGGCACGGGGGACGAGGTGTATCTCGCCGAGTTGGATGAAGTAATTGCTCCCGCTGTTGCCGACTTTCGGCCCGATTTCGCCTTTTACCTGGCGGGGGCGGATGTGCTGGAGGGGGATCAACTCGGGCGGCTGGCGCTGACGCCGGAAGGGGTTCGGTTGCGGGACGACCGGGTGTTTCGCTGGGCGGCCCGGGCGGGGACGCCGCTCGTGACGGTTATGGCTGGGGGATACAACCGGGACCCGCAGAAGCTGATCGAGACGCGGCTGGGGACGTTGGATGCGGCGCTGGCGGCTTTTGGGTGAGGAGTGGGAGGAGGCCGGGGCAGGAGGTCTTGCTGCGGGTTACCCCCACCCCCCAGAGAGGGCAAGGGGCGCGGCGCTGCGCTAGGCAAGGGGCTCGGCCCATCTCGCCTGTGGTCGCCTTCCTCCACGCGCAATGTTTGATCTTGCTGGGTTCTCAGCCGCGTGCCCACCGTCTCGCTGCGTGAGCAAGGCGGTGCGAGACCGAGCCATGTGTGGGAATCGGTCGTCAACCATTGACGGTTTTAGGAAGCAGGAGCTTTGGCGCTCTTCCACCTCCCTCCTTGGGGAGGTGGGGACTTGTAGAGCGGCTTGCAGAGGGGGTTGGTAAACAGCGCTTGCTCATCTCTCTTTCCACCCACGCGCCCAGAACGCCCCGCCCCCTCCTCTGCGCTATCATGACCGGATGACGCACCTCCTCCCGCCCCCGTAGCGCGAGTCGCAGGTGCCGCGTTTTGCTCTTTCATCAACCCATCGGGCCGCCGCTCCGGCCCGCGCAGGAGTTCCCATGACCACCCCCACCGCTTCACTTGAACACGAGATCGCCCGCAGGCGGACCTTCGCCATCATCTCCCACCCGGACGCCGGGAAAACGACCATTACCGAGAAGCTGCTGCTGTATGGAGGCGCCATTCAGGAGGCGGGCTCCGTTACTGCCAAAGAAGGCCGCTCGCACACCAAGTCCGACTGGATGAGCATCGAGCAGCAGCGCGGCATCTCCATCTCGTCCTCGGCGCTCACGTTCGAGTACGCCGGGCGGCACATCAACCTGCTCGACACCCCGGGCCACCAGGACTTCTCGGAGGACACCTACCGGACGCTGACCGCCGCCGACTCCGCCCTGATGGTTCTGGACGCGGCGCGCGGCGTCCAGTCGCAGACGGAGAAGCTGTTCGCGGTGTGCCGCAACCGGGGGATTCCGATCCTCACCTTCGTGAACAAGATGGACCGCCCGGCGCAGGACCCCTTCGAGCTGCTCGCCCAGGTCGAGGGCACGCTCAAGATCACTGCCGTGCCGCTGACCTGGCCCATCGGCGACGGCCCGGATTTCAAGGGCGTGTACGACCTGGGGACCGGGCAGGTCCTCGCCTTTGAGCGCACTTCGGGGGGCAAGCACCGGGCGCCCGTGCAGACGGCGGGGTTGGACGATCCCCGGCTCGTGGACCTCGTCGGCCCCGACCTTGCCGCCAAGCTGCGGGAGGACGTGGAACTCATCCAGGGCGCGATGCCGGAGTTCGAGCCGGAGGCTTTCCTGAACGGCGAACTCACGCCCGTCTTCTTCGGTTCGGCGATGAACAATTTCGGGGTCGAGCACTTCCTGGGCCACTTCGTGGACCTCGCGCCGCCGCCCGGCCCAGTGGAGACGAACGTGGGCGAGCGTGACCCGAATGCGCCGTTCGCGGGCTTCGTCTTCAAGCTCCAGGCCAACATGAGCAAGCAGCACCGCGACCGGACCGCCTTCATGCGGGTGATGAGCGGGCACTTCGAGCGGGGTATGGACGTGACGCACACGCGCACCGGGCGCAAGCTGCGGCTCTCGCAGGCCCACACCCTCTTCGCCCAGGACCGCGAGAAGGTCGAGGAGGCGTACCCCGGTGACATCGTCGGCCTCGTCAACCCCGGCGTCTTCCAGATCGGCGACGTGGTGAGTGTAGACCCCAAGGTAATGCTGCCGAGCTTCCCCCGCTTCACCCCGGAAACCTTCGCCACCCTCTCCCTCAAGGACGTGGGCAAGCGCAAGGCGTTCATGAAGGGCCTGACGCAGCTCGCTGAGGAGGGCGTGGTGCAGGTCTTCTATCCCACGGATGGGGCGCGTGACCCCTACCTGGGCGCGGTCGGTCCCCTCCAGTTCGAGGTGTTCCAGGCCCGCCTCGCCGAGGAGTACGGGGTGGAGGTGGAGATGCACGTGACCTCCTACCAACTCGTCCGCTGGCTGGCGGGCGACCCGGGCAGCGTGGCCCGTTTTGCGCGGCACGTGGAGGACGACCAGGGCCGTCCGGTCATGCTCTTCCGCTCCAGGTACGATCTCGACTACACCGCCGAGCAGCACCCCGAGATCGAGTTCCTGCCGCTGCCGCGTGACCTCACCCGGGTGTGACCGGATGCGGCTGGAGCGCGTCCCCCCCACCTTCTTTTCCATGCCCGCCGTCAGCGCGGCGTTGAACCTGAGCCCCAAGGCGGTCGGTGATCTGGAACTCACCCGCACCCGCTTCGGGTTCAAGGGGCAGTCGCAGGTCAAGGAGGACGGGCGCATCTACCGCCAGAACTTCCTGCTGAACGAGGCGGGCATCTTTACCGGCGGCGAGTGTGGTTGCGGGCGCAAGGGGTGCCCGCACCTCGCCCGGGTGCTGCTGAGCCCGGCGCTGGAGAGGGCGCTGGAGCAGGCGGAGGGGGAGACGGTGGAGGCGGCTCCGGCAGAAGTTCCAACCTCCCCGGAGGAGGACGCCCCCCTGCCCCCGCTGGCGAGCCCGCTGCGCGCCTGGTTGAGTGGGGCGGCTGACCTGGGAGGCTCGGCGGCCCGTCGGGAGGAGGAGCGGGAGACGCTGCGCTTCGACCTCAGCGTGACGGTGAGACCCCGTTCGGGCCGCGAGGTCCTCGCCTTGCGGGTGCGCCGAGCCGCCGAGCGCCGGGGCGAACTGCGGGGAGGCCCCACCTTCCCCCTGCCGCACACCCTGCGCTGGGCGGGGGGGCTGGCCGACCCCAAGGTCCTGCCCCGCTATGCCCGCCCCGACCGCGACCTGCTCCACCTCCTCGCGCTGGGGGCCGAGAGCGGCGTGCAGGGGGGCGAGGAGACGTGGTTCCTGGGCACCCACCCCCTCACTGACACGCTACTGGCCCGTCTGCTGGACACTGGGCGGCTGTACTGGGTGGGTGGGCGCGAGCCGCTGCGGCCCGGCCCTGGGCGCCAGGTCAGCTATGACTGGGAGATGGACGCGAGCGGGGTACAGCGGCCCGCCGTCACGCTGCCGGAAGGGGTGCGGGTCCTCCCGGTCTCGCCCCGCTGGTACGTGGAGGAGAAGGGGGGAGTGCTGGGCCGCGTCACCTCGGCGCTGCCCCCGGCGCTGGAGCACGCTTTTCTGGGGGTGCCCCCGGTGCCCCCCGCCCAGGCGGCCAGCTTCGCGCGGGCGCTGCGGCAGACCTTCCCCGACCTGGGGGACGCGCTGCCCACGCCCAGGCCCGTCCGCACGGTCCGCACGCCCCTGGAGTACCAGCCCGTTCTGACCCTGCGCGAGGAGGCCGTGGAGGTGAGCCGCGCCCAGGGCTGGCGGCGGACGACTGCGGTGGAGCGGCTGGGCGTCGCCCACCTCACCCACCTCTACGACGGCCTGCCGCTGGAGACAGGGCGCCAGCACTACGAGGACGGCGTCCTGCACCTCGCCTCCCGCGACCCGGCCGCCGAGAAAAGGGCCAGTGGGCAGGTCACCCGCACCGGCCTCAGGCGTCTCCAGACCCTGCAACCCCGCGGCGACCACATCCGGCACCCCGAGGCGAACGCACTGTACGCCTTTCCGCAGGAGGGCGACTGGCAACGCTTCCTGACCGAGGAGATCCCGAGGCTGGAGGCCAGGGGATTCCGGGTGGAGGTGGACCCCTCCTTCCCCTACCGCTTTGCCTCCATCGAGGATTGGTACGGCGAGGCCGAGGAGGAGGGCGGCTGGTTCACCCTCGAACTCGGGGTGGTCGTGGACGGTGAGCGCCACAGCCTGATCCCCATCCTCGTCTCGCTGATCGCCGAGCACCCGGACCTCTTCACGCCCGAGGCCCTGGCCGCGCTGGGGGACGAGGACATCATCAGCGCGCGGCTTCCCGATGGCCGCCGGTTGCCGCTCCCCGCCGGACGGGTGCGGGCGATCCTCAGCGTGCTCGTCGAGCTGCATCTGCGCGACCTGCCCGAAGGCCCATTGAAACTGCCCCTCCTCGACGCCGCCCGCCTGGCGATGCTCGACGAGGCGTTGCACGCGCGCTGGCTGGGGGCCGAACGACTCCTTGAACTCGGGCGCCGCTTGCGGAACTTCGCGGGCGTGAGGGAGGTTCCGCCGCCCACGGGGCTGAACGCCGACCTGCGCCCCTACCAGCGACAGGGCCTGAACTGGCTGCAGTTTCTGCGCGAGTACGACCTCGGGGGGATTCTGGCGGACGATATGGGGCTGGGGAAAACGCTCCAAACTCTCGCCCACCTCCAGATCGAGAAGGAGGCGGGCCGCGCCGACCGACCCAGCCTCGTCATCGCGCCGACGAGCGTGCTGGGCAACTGGCGGGCGGAGGCGGGCCGCTTCACGCCGGGCCTGAAGGTGCTCACTCTGCACGGCCCGGGGCGCAAGGCCGACTTCGGGCGCATCCCCGACCACGACCTCGTTCTCTCCACCTACCCGCTGCTGCCACGTGATATCGACCTTCTGCGTGAACACGAGTTCCACCTCCTCGTGCTCGACGAGGCGCAGAACATCAAGAACCCCAGGAGTGCCGCTGCCAAGGCCGCCGGGGCACTGAAGGCCCGGCACCGCCTGACCCTCACGGGCACGCCGCTGGAAAACCACCTCGGCGAGCTGTGGTCGCAGTTCAACTTCCTGACGCCGGGGCTGCTACACGATGAGAAGACCTTCCGGGAGCTGTACCGCGTGCCCGTCGAGAAACAGGGGGACCGCGTCCGGCAGGCCGCCCTCGCTGCCCGGGTCAAGCCCTTTATCCTGCGCCGCGAGAAGCGTGACGTGGCGCACGAGCTGCCGCCCAAGACCGAGATCCCGGTGCGCGTGACCCTAGACGGCGACCAGCGCGACCTCTACGAGACGGTGCGCGTGACCATGCTGGAGCGGGTGCGCGAGGAGCTGGACGCCCGGGGCCTGGCCCGCTCCACCGTCGCCATCCTCGACGCGCTGCTCAAGCTGCGGCAGGCCGTGACCGATCCCCGGCTGGTGAAACTCGACACCGCCCGGGGGGTGAAGGGCAATGCCAAGCTCGACTGGCTGACGGGGAACCTCCCCCAGATGGTCGAGGAGGGCCGCCGGGTCCTGATCTTCTCCCAGTTCGCCACCCTGCTGGGATTTCTGGAGGACACGCTGGTGGGCCTCGGGATCGGGTACGCCAAGCTGACGGGGCAGACGAAGAACCGGGCGGCGCAGATCGAGCGGTTCCAGGGGGGCGAGGTGCCCGTCTTCCTGGTCAGCCTCAAGGCGGGGGGCGTGGGTCTGAACCTCACCGCCGCCGATACGGTGATCCACCTCGACCCCTGGTGGAACCCCGCCGCTGAGGCGCAGGCGACCGACCGCGCCTACCGCATCGGGCAGGACAAACCCGTCTTCGTCTACCGGTTGATCGCGGCGGGCAGCGTGGAGGAGCGGATTCTCGACCTCCAGAACCGGAAGGCGGCGCTGGCAAAGGGCGTGCTGGACGGCGGCCTGACGAGCGCGACGCAACTGACGACGGGGGACCTGGAACGCCTGTTCGCCCCGCTGGAGGAGGACGAGCCGGAGCCCGTGCCCGGCTGACCTTGCACCCCCGTAACCCTTCCGTCAGAGGGGCTGGGGCATGCTGCCCGCGTGCGTTTTCTGCGTCCTCTCCTCCTCGCTGCGCTGCTCGGCGGTGCACAGGCGGCCCCGGCCCCCGCTCCGGCGGGCTACGTCCTCTCCGGCGTCCCCCTCGTCCACCAGACCTACAACGCCTGCGGCCCGGCGAGCCTCACGCAGGTGCTGGGGTATTTCGGGATCAACGTTCCCCTGGCCGACGTGAGCCGCCTGACCCGCCCCACCGAGCGGTCCTACATGACGGCCCAGGCCATCGTGGACTTCGCCCCGAAGGTCGGGATGGAGGCCCGGCTGTTCCGCGGCGGCTCGCTCCAGACCGTACGCGCGGCGATTCGCGCCCGGTTGCCGCTGATCGCCCTGCAATCGCACATCACTGAGACGAAGGTTATTCCCCACTGGCGGGTCGTGACGGGGTACGACGACGCCCGGGAGCAGGTCTACCTGATGGACCCCCTGCTGGGCTACGTCCTGATGAGCTACGCCGACTTCACCCGCGTCTGGGCCGACCATCAGGGGGAGTTCGCGGTGATGTACCCGCCGGAGTGGAGGGGAACAGTGCGGAAGGTGATCGGGTAGGCGGCCCTCAGCGGGGCCACTTCAGCGCCAGCAGGGCCTCCACCGTCTCCCCGCCGTTCTGCCCGGCGCTATCCACTATCGCCCACCCGGCCTCGCGGTAGGCCTCCGGCGACATCTGCGAGTGCAGGCCGTCGATGAGGGAAACCAGCGTGCGGGTGTCGTAGGACTTGTTCGTGCGCGCGCTGTTGCGGTCCTGCGCTACGGCCAACCCCGGCGCGAGTAGCACCGGGCGCACGTCCAACCCGGCCCAATGGGGGGCGAACAGTTCCAGATCGGTCGCCCACAGCACGTCGTCCACCGCCACCGTGAAGCCCGCGTCCGCGTACAGACGGGCCACCTGCGCGGCGGCGGTGCGGGCCAGCGCGAACTGCCGCACGGCCTCGGGTGGGTGGTCCAGCCGGGGCGGCGCGTGCCCCGACACCACGAAGTCGCGCAGGTCGTCCACCGGCAGATGCAGCCCCAGCGGAAAACGGCGCAGCAGGGCGCGGGCGGTCGTGCTTTTGCCCGCCCCGGGCAGGCCCGACAGCACCCAGACAGTTCTGTGGGAGTCGCCCATCAGCCGAGGAACTGCCCCCCCTCCTGCATCACCTCCCCGTCTAGGCTCAGGCGCCCGTTCCCGCGAAGATCGGTGATGAGGTCCCAGTGAATCGCACTTGTGTTCACCCCGCCCGTCTCCGGGTAGGAGCGGCCCAGGGCGAGGTGAACGGTCCCGCCTATCTTCTCGTCGAAGAGGATGTTTCCGGTCGGTGTCTGGATGCCGTAGTTCGTGCCGATGCCGAGTTCCCCCAGCCGCCGCGCGCCGGGGTCGGTAGCGAGAGCCGCGCGCAGCACATCCTCGCCCTCCTCGGCGCTCGCCTCCACGACCTCGCCTGCACGGAAGACGAGGCGGGCGCCGCGCACGACCCGCCCGCCGTATTCCGCCGGAACGGTAAAGGTCACCACGCCCTCGGCGCTGTCCTCAATCGGTCCGGTGAACACTTCTCCGCTGGGCATGTTGCGCTTGCCGTCGCTGTTCGCCCAGCTTCTGCCAGCCACACGCAGGGTAAGGTCGGTGCCGGGCGCCTCGATCCGTACCCTGTTCGCCTGGGTCAGCCGCTCGATCAGCCGGGCCTGCATCTCGCGTACCTCACCCCAGGCGGCCACTGGATCGGGGCGGTCGAGGAACATCGCCCGCATCACGAAGGTGCCGAATTCGGCCTCGGTCATCCCGGCCTGCCCGGCGGCGTGCGCGGTCGGGTAGAGGGTCAGGCTCCACTTCTTGCGGCTGCGAATCGCGGCGATCGGGGCACGGGCGGCCGTGAGGCGGGCGCGGCGCGAGGCGTCCCCCTCGGCTCCCGGCTCCGGCGTCAGAATCCGCAGGCTGCCGTCAAGCGCTTCCGCGTCCGCCAGGTCGGCAGGGTGGGCCTGGTCGAGCACCGCGTCGGCGGCGAGGTCGGCGAGGTCGTCATCCTGGCCGGGGTACTCCAGACGCACCACCGGGCGGGCGCCGCGCGACAGCAGGGCGCGGGTCACCTCGCGCACCAGGGGGGTGGCCGCCGTGCCGCCCGCGACGAGCAGCCGCTCGCCTTCCCCCGCACTGAGGCAGTAGTCGGCGAGCAGGGCGGCGTGGGGGAGGGGATCGTAGATCACGGGGAGGCCGGAGTCAGTGGTCTGCACGCCTCCGAGCCTACAGGGTGCCCAGCCGTTATCCTGCCCCGACATGACGGCCCCGTCCCTTTCCCCCAGACTCGACCCCCTGAACACCGCCGTGCTGACCATCACCTGCCCGGACCGGGGCGGCATCGTGGCGGCCGTGTCGCAGTTTCTGCACAACCACGGGGCCAACATCATCCACTCCGACCAGCACTCCACCGATCCCTCGGGCGGCACCTTTTTCATGCGGATGGAGTTTCACCTGGAGGGGTTGGACCTTGCCCGCGAGCCCTTCGAGCGCGCCTTCGCCAACGTCGTCGCCGCCCCCTTCGGCATGGACTGGCGGCTGAACTACACCACCGAGCCCAAGCGGATGGCGATTCTGGTCAGCAAGTACGACCACTGCTTCCTCGATCTGCTGTGGCGCAAGCGGCGGGGTGAGCTGAATGTGGAGATTCCCCTGGTCCTCAGCAACCACGAGGACCTGCGGCGCGACGCGGAGATGTTCGGTATCCCCTTCCACGTCGTCCCCGTCACGAAGGAGAACAAAGCGGAGGCCGAGGCCGAGCAGGTCCGGCTGATGGGGGAGGCGGGGGCCGATTTCGCCGTCCTCGCGCGGTACATGCAGATCCTCAGCGGGGACTTCTTGACGGGTTTCGGGCGGCCCGTCATCAACATCCACCACTCGTTCCTGCCCGCCTTCGTGGGGGCCAACCCCTACCGGGCGGCCTTCCAGCGCGGCGTGAAGCTGATCGGCGCCACCAGTCACTACGTCACCGAGGAACTCGACGCCGGGCCGATCATCGCGCAGGACGTGATTCCCGTGACGCACCGCGAGACACCGGAAACGCTGATGCGCCTGGGCCGCGACGTGGAGCGGCAGGTGCTCGCCCGCGCCGTGAAGGCCCACGTGGAGGACCGCGTTCTGGTCCACGGGAACAAGACGGTGGTGTTCTAGGAAATATTGTGTGGGCTGGATGGCAGAGGCCGCAGTACGCCGTTTCCCGCATGTACCCTGCCCGGAGCCCCCATTACACTCCGGTCCGAGGTGATGTCTGTGACGAACTTCAGACGACATAACGAACGACTTGCAGGAAAGTGGCTCCGGCCCAACCTGTACGCCGGGGGTCGTCACGAGCAGGGCGAATGCCTCCCAACCCTCGATTCCCTGAATCCACGAAGTCGCTGACGGCGTAGCCAGCCCCACCCGGCCTGCCTCAGCACGGGCCGGTTTTTTATGGTGGTGGTCGTCCAAAGGTAGGACGCCGCGCTGTGGCCGCGGAAATCCAGGGTTCGAGTCCCGGCCGTCACCCCAAATATTCTGGGGGCAGTTGCTTCGGGCCGAAGATCGACGGTTACCCTTTTACCCAAGGCTAAACACCCGTCGGTCACCCCTTGCCCGGAGCTCCACGGCTCCGTCGTTCAGTGGCATAGGACACCCGGTTGTCTCCCGGAAGATGAGGGCAGGGTTCCCTTCGGGGTCGCCAGTTGGTGCGGGGGCTGGAGGTTCAGGGTTACCTGTACGAGAGGAACGCACCCTGGGCCACCCCCTTGTCCCACTCCTCTGAATCGGTAGCGAGAGCGCCGGTCCGCGAAGCTGGAGGTCGCTTCCCTCGATTCCTGCCCGATTCGCCAAGCTCCTTCGGGCCGAAAGCCCAGGGTTATCTCACCAGCCAAGGCGCAGGAGCGTCCCGAAGGGGACGATGAGGGTTCGACTCCCTCCACCCGAGGTGGCGCCGATCCTGAGCAGCCCTTGCCCGTAGGTCCCCTCTTTTCCCACGTTGGACCGACCGTTCACGGTTCTCTTTTCCTGGTTGAACTGTCCCGCATTCGGGGCAGGGGGTTCGACTCCCCACGGCCGCAAAGCCACTCCGTGAACTCCCCTTGCCCACCCATCCCCTCCTGCCATCGTCCAGCGGTCAGGACCCCCGGCTTTCAACTGGGAAACGCCGGTTCGATTCCGGCTGGCAGGACCGACGCAGGTTTCGTCCAACAGCAAGACGCCGGTGTGCCACGCCGGAGATGAGGGTGCGAGTCCTTCAACCTGCTCCAACGCTTCGGTATCCCAATCGGCAGAGGAATTGCGTCGAGAGCGCGAGCAGTGCGGGTTCGAGTCCCGCCCGGAGCATCACGCGCCCGTATCCCAATCTGGCAGAGGAACGCGGTTCAGAGCCGCGACAGTGCGAGTTCGAGTCTTGCCGGGCGCATTCAACACGTGGGGCGGTAGCTCAGCGGCAGAGCAGGAAAAACATCCTCGGCACCCTTGCCCGCCGGGCCGAAGCCAGAGGGTTATCGACTCCTCATCGCCAGGTCGCCGGTTCGAATCCGGCCCGCCCCACCACCGCCGCTTCTCGCGGCAGCACGCGACCTGGGAACGGTGGCGGAGTGGTCAAACGCAAATGCCGCCGCTTGTCGGCGATCCCTCGGCGCCACCTCGCCTCCCGGGCCGACTGTTCGAGGGTTCTCGGATCATTCCTCGCAAGAGTTGGTGGGTTCGAATCCCACCCGTTCCCCTCCCTATGGGGGTGGTTTGCCCACCTGGCGGGCAGCAACCCTTCGGCACCCTTGCCCCCCGGGGCCGACACGCGAAGGTTCTCAGGTTCGACTCCTCGCCACCCCCCACTTCCGGCTGTTCGCGGCTCAGACCGCTCGGCAATCTCGCCCCGCAAAGGAGGGCAAGGCGCATGAAGAACTACCTCAAGGCGATTTCAACGAAGCACGCCACCCAGCGCGAGCGCCTCCCCGGGCGGCGCGATCAGGTCCGCAACCACGCGGGCGGCTTCGTGTTCGAGGTGAGCGAGGAGACCCGTTTCCTGCGCTTCCTGATCCTCGGCACCGAAGGCGGCACGTTCTACGCGGACGAGCGGGCGCAGACGAAGTTGGAGACGGAATTCGTTCAGCTTTTCGCCGTCGTGCACGGCTTGCGCGCCGTGGAGCTGATCGTGGACGTGGCGGAGCGGAACCGCGCCCCCAAGCCGGGCCCCTCGCTGCTCGCGCTCGCGGCGGTTGCCAAGCTGGGCGATCTGGAGGCCCGCAAGGCCGCCTGGAACGCACTGCCCCGGGTGGCGCGCACGGGCACGCACCTCTTCCACTTCCTCGCCTTCGTGCAGGAGTTCGGGGGCTGGGGTCGCCTGACCCGCGAGGGTGTGGCGAACCTGTACCTGAACGCCCCGGTGGAGCGGCTGGCACTGTGGGCCGTGAAATACAAGGCCCGCGACGGCTGGACCCACGCCGACGCCCTGCGCCTCGCGCACCCCAAGACGGAGGACGTGCGCCGCAACGCGGTCTTCAAGTTCATGGTGGACGGCGTGATGGGCGAAGGTGAGGCGACCGACGAGGCGCTGCGCCTGATCCGGGGTCACCTGCTGGCCCTGAGGGCGACGACCGACACGGACGCCGCGGCCCTGATGCGCGAGTACCGCCTGCCCATCGAGGCCGTGCCCACCCATGTGCGCGGCGCGGAGGTCTACCGCACGGCGCTGGAGACGAACGGCCTGACCTGGACCCTGCGCAACCTCGGCAACCTCGCCCGGGTCGGCCTGCTCGTGCCCGGCCAGTGGGACGTGATCTCGCGGGTCGTGGAGCGGGTGACGAATGGGGAGGGGCTGCGGAAGGGCCGCATCCACCCCGTCGACGTGCTCAAGGCCCTGCTGGTCTACCGCACGGGTCGCGGCGTGCGGGGCAGCGGCGAGTGGAAGGTCGTCCCGCAGGTCGTGGACGCGCTCGACCGGGCGTTCGCGCTCGCCTTCGGGGCGGTGGAGCCCGCGAACAAGCGCTTCGTGCTGGGCCTCGACGTGTCGGGCTCGATGGACGCGGGGCTGGTGGCGGGTGTGCCCGGTCTGACCCCGCGCCTGGGTACGGCGGCGATGAGCCTGGTGACGGCGCGCACCGAGCCGCGGTACACGGCCCTGGCGTTCTCGGCGGGCTCGGGGGGCTACGGCGGGCAGTGGGGCGGGGGCGAGCCCGGCCTGACGCCCCTGACCTTCTCGGCCCGCACCCGGCTCGACGACGCGGTGGACACCATGCGCCGTGTGCCGATGGGCGGTACCGACTGCGCCCTGCCGATGCTCTGGGCGGCGCGCAACAAGGTCGAGGCCGACGTGTTCGTGGTCTACACGGACAACGAAACGTGGGCGGGCCAAGTCCAGCCGGTCGTCGCGCTGCGCGAGTACCGCGAGAAGATGGGCATTCCCGCGCGCCTGATCGTGGTCGGCATGACCGCCACGCGCTTCACCATCGCCGACCCCACCGACGCGGGCATGCTCGACCTCGTGGGCTTCGACACGGCGGCCCCGCAGGTTATGACGGAGTTCGCGGCGGGCCGGTTCTGAGGAAGAACAGTTTGGGGAGCGGGGCGCCGGGGAGGACCTGGCGCCCCGCTTGCTGTTTTGCCTTTGTCAAGGTAGAGGAGAAGAGCGTGTAGAGCGATAAAAACTCCTCCCTCTTGAGGGGGGAGGTTGGGACTCGTAGGGCTGCTTGCAGGGGGGTGGGCGGGTATGGCGTCCCAGGGCCAGCCCGAATGTCCATGCTCTCTTGTGGCAACAGCCGTTCGGGCCGGTCACACGCTCCCTCACCCCAACCTCCTCCTGTGAGGGGAGAGGGAGTAACAGAGCGTCACTCCGCCGCCGAAAGTCGAAATCTACTCCTCCAACACCATAAATCGCAGGTCGAGATCGGGCAGCAACCGCACGAACTGATGCAGCAACTCCAGTGCCCCCTCCAGGTCGCGTTCGTCCAGCACCTCGACCGGGCTATGGGTGTAGCGGTTGGCAACGGACACGGCGCCCGCCGGAATCCCCTTGCCCGTGTGCTGCAACGCCCCGGCGTCCGTGCCGATGCCCCGCAGGAGTTCGTGTTGAACGTCGATTCCTCCCTCCTGCGCGGCGGCGAGCAGACCGCGGCGCACGGCGGGGTGCGACAGCGTCGAGAAGTCCATCACCTTGATCGTGGGGCCCTGTCCCAGCCGCAGATGCCCGCCATTCACTTCCGGCGTGTCGTCGGCGGCCGTCATGTCGAGCGCGAGGGCCACGTCCGCCTCATGGGCGCGGGCAACGGCCGTGGCGCCCCGCAGACCTACCTCCTCCTGCACAGTGAAGGCGACGATCAGGGTGACAGGGGGCGGCTCGTCGCGGTAGCGCTCCAGCAGGGCGAGCAGAACGGCGCACCCGGCCCGGTCGTCCAGCGCGTGCCCGGTGTAGCGCCCGCTGTCCCGCCCCAGCTCCGCGAGGTCGCCGACGAAGCCCACCGGGTCCCCGACGCGCACGCCCATGCCCGCGGCCTCGTCCGCGCTGCGCGCCCCAATGTCCACGTACAGCTCCGGGTACGGCACGACCCGCCCGCGGTCGGCGTCGGTCAGGAGGTGGGCGCTTTTCGTGCCGATCACACCCAGCAGCCGGTCCTTCTCCGTGCGGACCCACACGCGCTGGGCGGGCAGGATGCGGTCGTCCGTCCCGCCGACCTTTTCCAGCCGCAGGAAACCGCCTGGCCCGATCTGCCGCACCCGGAACCCCACCTCGTCCAAGTGGGCGGCGAGGATCAGGCGCCGGGCGTCCTCTGTCGCCTGACGAACGGCGATCACGTTGCCGAAAGCGTCCACCTCCACCCGGTCGGCCAGCCCGGAGGCGGCGCGGAACACGGCGCGCACGATGTCCTCCTCGGAGCCGCTGGGGCCGGTGAGGCCGACGAGGTGGCGCAGGTGGGCGATGACGGCGTTCTCGGCAGCTGACATGGGGACAGGATAGGGGGTGCCGACCCGCGCAACGGGGTTGTGATGGCCCCATGCTACGTTTCAGGTCCCCACCCACTGCAGGAGGTCCCCATGCGAACTCTCATGACGTTGACGCTCACGCTCGGCGCGCTCCTGTCAGCCTGTGGACAGCGTGCCGTCCAGCCCGCCGCCCTTGAACCCATGACGGCCAAGGCCGCGACGCTGGGGTATTGGGTCACGGCCACCGCCACTACCTGGGACGGGCAGCGGACCTACAAGCTGTGGGTGCCCAACGGGTACTCGCGGACCCAGGCCCTCCCCCTCGTGCTCATGCTGCACGGCTGCACCCAGAACCCGGATGATTTTGCGGCCGGAACGCGCATGAACACTCTGGCAAATGCACAGAAGTTTCTGGTCATCTATCCCGACCAGCCCAGCAGCGCCAACGCCAATAAGTGCTGGAACTGGTTCGAGCCGGGCAGCCAGCGGCGCGGCGCGGGGGAACCGGCTCTGCTTGCCGAGGTCGTGCGCTCGGTGAAGGCGGCCTACAGCGTGAAGGGGAACCGCGTGTACGTGGCGGGCGTCTCGGCGGGAGGGGCGATGGCGGTCGTGATAGGTGCCACGTCCCCGGACGTGTTCGCGGCGGTGGGTGTGGACGCCGGGCTGGAGTACCAGGCCGGGACGGACCTGCCCACGGCCCTGCTCGCCCAGGCGCAGGGAGGCCCCGACCCCGACCGGCAGGGAGCGGCGGCCTACTCGACGATGGGGGCGTACCGGAGCCGCGTCCCCGTCATCGTCTTCCACGGCACGAGCGACCTGACGGTTGCCCCGGTCAATGCGGGTCAGGTGATCCGGCAGTGGATTCAGACGAACGACCTTGTGGACGACGGGAGGGACAATGATTCGCTGAACAGGCTCCTCGTGCGCGAGCAGCCGGGAACTGTTCCGGGTGGGCGGAGCTACGTGCGGACGACCTTCACCGACGCTAAGGGCCGGACCGTTTTCGAGAAGTGGATGGTGACGGGCATGAGTCACGCCTGGTCGGGCGGCAGCAAAGACAGGTCGTACACGGACCCCACCGGGCCGGACGCCTCGGGGCAGATGTGGCGCTTTTTCTCCCAGTGGACGCAGGGGGATTGAGGGACGGCCCTTAAGCAGACTCGTCCCGCTCCGCGATCACCCGCACCACACCGAGGTCGCGCGTGGCATCACCCGCCGCCTCAGCCCAGCGTTGTGGCACCCTCAGCTCCACCAGGCCGCCGCGCACCAGGGGCGTCAGGCCCCGGGCGAGGGCGTCCCGCAGCGCCTCCTCCTCGTTGCGCCCGCCCCCCGGCACCTCGGCCAGGTCCAGCGTGAGCGTGACCCGGACCCTTCCCCCCGGCCCTCCCCCGGGGAGAGGGGTGAGCTGACTTGCCCGCACCTGCAGGGGTCCCATTTCGCCTGGGAGGTGTCGGGGCGGATGCAGGGCGAGCGGCACGTCCGCCTGTCCCATCCGCGCGAGGCCCTGCGCCTCTAGGACAGCGTTGGCGAGGCCGCTGCCGTCCGGGACGGCTCCCTCCCGCGCCTCCTGCTCGGCGGAACGGGCGACGTGGTGCGCGTCCTGGGAGTGGCGGCCACTGTTGCGGGCGACGGCATACACCCACAGGTCCCGCAGGTGATGGCGGGCCGCCTCTCCTGTAGGGCTTTCCAGGATCGCCAGCAGGGCCGCCAATTCCAGATCGCTGTACAGCCGCGCTGCCGCACCCCCCGGCACCAGCCGCAATCCCGCCAGGATCGCCTCGGTCTCGGCCTCCAGCGACGTGCCGCCGGGACGCGCGCCGCTCGATTGCCGCACCTGCCGCGTCTCGGGCTGCACGGCCCGCGCCGCCCAGCCGGAAAAGGTCTGACGGCGCTCATGCCGGGTGCTGCCGTCAGTGTAGACGTGCCAGGTGTCGGCGTCGTCGGGCCGCGTGACTCTTGCTGGGCGCGTTTCGTCTGTCATCAGGCCCTCCTTCCAGAGTTGTAGCGCCGGTCCCTGTGACGTTTCAGGGAAAGAGGCTAAGGCAGGGCCACCGGGTGCGCTCCGCTCTGCTCCCCCTGCACCCAGTACGATGCCCGACATGCCCCACCCCCTCCTGCTCGGCCACCGCGGCTCGCCTCGGCAGCACCGCGAGAACACCCTGCCCAGTTTTCAAGCGGCCCTGGATTCAGGCCTGGACGGCGTGGAGCTCGACGTGCGGCGCCTCGCGGACGGCACCCTGGTTGTCCATCACGACGAGCGGCTGTTCGACGGGCGTCACCTGGCCGAGCTTACCCTCCGGCAACTCGCCCCCCACCCCGTGCCGACGCTGGAGGAGGTTTTCGGCTGGGCGGTGGACACGGGCGCGTATCTCAACGTCGAACTCAAGTACGAGTCGGTGCGGCCCGACGACCGGGTGGCGCGCACCGCCGAAGGATTGAGGCGTCACGGGCTGGTGGGGTCCACCGTCGTGTCGAGCTTCAACCCACTCTTTCTGGCTGCCCTGCGGAACGTGGCCCCCGAGATTGAGCGCGGGCTGCTCTTCGACCGGTGGCCGGGAGTGATGCCGTTCCTCGCCGCCGGGCTTGGTGTGGCGGCCCTCCACCCGCACCACTCCCTCGTGACCCCGGGGCTGATGGACCTGGCCCGGCGCCGGGGCTGGCGCGTCAATGTCTGGACGGTGAACGACGTGGACCTGGCGCGGCGCCTGATCAGGCTGGGCGAGGCCGGGTTGATCGGGGACGTGCCGGAGGTCCTGCTTGCAGCCCGCTGAAGCGGTGTTATGCTGGCGCAAGAACACCAATCTGGAACCGTTTGGGACGTGACGCCGGAGCTCTCCGCGCCACGTGACGAACGCCTGACCTCGCCCCCGTACGCTCGGACCTTGGGAGGACTCATGAAACGACTCATGCTCACGCTCGCCCTGACTGCCACCGCCTCGGCCCAGACCGTCACGGTGGATTTCTGGCACTCGTTCGGCGACGCCAAGCGCGCGGGCTGGATTCAGGCCCGCGCCGACGAGTACAACAAGGCCCACCCCGGGGTGAAGGTCGTGCCCGCGTACAAGGGGGGCTACAATGATTCCCTCCAGGCGACCATCCTGGCCGCGCGTCAGGGCAAGCCGCCCGCCCTGGTCCAGATCTTCGAGGTCGGCAGTCAGCTCGCGCTGGACTCGGGAGCCTTCCAGCCGGTGAGCGGGATCAAGGCGGTGGACTTCAGCGACTACATCAAACCGGTGATCAACTACTACACCATTGGCGGGAAGGTGAACTCGCTGCCCTTCAACTCGTCGAGCCCGGTGCTGTACTTCAACAAGAACCTGATGCAGAAGGCGGGGCTGGACCCCAAGCGGCCCCCCACGACGTATGGCGCGCTGCTCAAGGCCTGCGAGAAGATCAAGGCGGCGGGCCTCGACGCCAAGTGCATGACCGCGGCGGTGTACGGCTGGTTCGTGGAGCAGTGGATGAGCGAGCAGGGCGCCCTCCTGGTGAACAACGGCAACGGGCGTCAGGGCCGCGCGACCGCGAGCAACCTGGACAGCGCCGCCGCCCGCCGCATCTTCCAGTTCTTCAAGGACGTGAATGACAAGGGCTACTACACGTACACGGGCAAGCTGGCAGACACCGACGGCAGCAACGCGATCTTTAACAACCAGAAGGCGGTGTTTAACCTCAACTCGACCGCCGATATCGGCAACGTGAATGACGCGGCGAAGAAGGCGGGGTTCGGGCTGGGGATCGGCGTGCTGCCCATCCCGGACGGGGTCAAGCGCAACGGCGTGGTGATTGGCGGGGCCAGCCTGTGGATCGCCAAGAACATCAGCAAGCCGCAGGCGGAGGCCGCCCTCGACTTCGCGCTGTACATGACGAACACGAAGAACATGGCCGACTGGCATAAGCTGACGGGCTACTACCCGGTCCGCACCTCCTCCATCGCGCTGCTGCGCCGCCAGGGCTGGTTCACCCAGACGCCGCTGCAACTCGTGGCCTTTAACCAGTTGCTGGCGACCACCCCCAACGTCGCCTCAGCGGGGGCGCTGAACGGCACGGCGATCCAGACGCGCCAGATCATCGAACAGGGCATCCAGAAGGTGCTGGGCGGGCAGAGCGTGGACGCCGCGCTGAAGGACACCAAGGCGCAGGTGGACGCCGCTCTGCGCGAGTACAACCAGAACTTCCGCTGAAGCCCGCCCGCGTGGCGCGCGCCCCGGAAGGCCGGGTGTGCGCCGCGCGGCTTTCCTTTTCCTGCCCGGAGGATCCATGACCGTCATTCCCACCGCGCCCACGGAGGCCGCCCCCGCCGCCCGGGAGACCACCGCGGCCCCCGCCTTCCGCGGCCGCCTGCTCCCGTGGCTCTTTCTCGCGCCCACCCTGCTTGTCCTCGCCGTCTTCCTGTACCTGCCCGCCGCGCAGACCCTCTCGCTCAGCACCTACCGCAGCAACATCGTCCTGGGCACCCGGCAGTTCGTGGGCCTCTCCAACTTCGCCGAGCTGTTGAGCAGCCCCGCCTACCGCCAGGTCGCCGGACAGACCCTGGCCTTCGTGGCGCTCGTCGTCGTGCTGGGGTTGGGTCTGGGGTTGGGGCTCGCGTGGCTGGCGAGCCGACCTATTCGCGGGGGGCGCATCTACCGGCTGCTGCTGATCTTCCCGTACGCGCTGTCCCCGGCGGTCGCGGGAACGTTGTGGCTCTTCCTGTTCAACCCCGAGGTTGGGGCCGTGAACCAGCTCCTCGGCTCGCTCTTCGGCGTGCGGCCCCGCTGGCTGGACGACCCCACCCTCGCCTTCGGGCTGGTGACCGCCGCCGCTGTGTGGAAGGGCCTGGGATACAACGTGGTCTTCTACCTCGCCGCGCTGACCAACCTGCCCAAGGAAGTGCTCGAAGCCGCCGAGATCGACGGGGCGAACGGCTGGCAGAGCTTCTGGCGGGTGGTCGTGCCGCTGCTCTCGCCCATGACCTTTTTCCTGCTCTTCACCAACGTCGTGTACGCGCTGTTTGACTCCTTCGGGCTGGTGGACATCCTGACGCGTGGCGGGCCGGTCGAGGGGCAGGCGGGCGTGACGACCTTTCTGGTGTACCAGCTCTACGAGGACGCCTTCCGCAACTTCCGCACCGGCATCGCGGCGGCCGAGGCGGTGCTGATGCTGCTGCTCGTCGGCGTGATCACCCTGCTCCAGTTCCGCTTCGGCAGCCGGAGGGTCCACTATGGCGCTTGACCGGCTGGAGGTCCGGCGCGCGGCCCCGTCGGTGAGCGGGCGCAGGCGCCTCTCGCACGCCCTGACGCACGCCGCGCTCATCGTGGCGGTGTTTCTCGTCGCGGTGCCGCTGCTCTTCGCGCTCGTCAAGGCGACGCAGCCCAGCGATCAGGTCATCACGCCCAACCTGCTCCCCGGCGGGGCGTTCTTCAGCAACTTGGGGCGGGTATGGACCGAGGCGAACCTGGGGCGGTACATGCTCAACTCGCTCATCGTGACGGTCGCGGTGGTCGTGGGCAAGACGATCCTCTCCGTCCTCGCCGCGCTCGCCTTCGTCTATTTCCGCTTCCCGCTGCGCTCGCTCTCCTTCGCCCTGGTGCTGTTCACCCTGATGCTGCCGACCGAACTGCTCATCGTGGCGCTGTTCGATCTCGTGTCCACGCGGCTGGGGTGGGCGAACTCGTACCTGGCGATCATCGTGCCATTCCTGGCCTCGGCGACGGGGACCTTCCTCTTCCGGCAGCACTTCATGAATATTCCAACTTCTCTGGCAGACGCGGCGCGGATTGACGGCTGCGGGCCGCTGCTCTTCCTGCGCCACGTGCTGCTGCCGCTGAGCCTGAACACCATCGGGGCGCTCGCCGTGATCCAGTTCGTGTACGTGTGGGACCAGTACCTCTGGCCCCTCGTGATCATGCAGAGTGATGAGCGGCAGGTCGTGCAGGTGGGCCTGCGGAAGCTGATCGACGTGGGCGGGCAGACCGACTGGGGCGCGGTGATGGCGGGCGCCATCGTGACCCTGCTGCCGCCGTTGCTGGTCTTCACGGTGTTGCAGGAGCAGTTCAGCAAGGGCTTCGCGCTCGGGCAGGACAAGTGACCCCGGCCTTCCCTGAAGTCCTCATCCTTCCCGCTATGATGCGCGGGTGATTCCGGGCGGCCTGCCAACCCACCGCTTTCCCGTGCTGGAAGCCCGCTTCGGGCCGCTGACGCCGATGGACGCGGGGATGCAGAGCCGGGTCTACGCGGCGGCGGGCGGCGACGTGGTCGTGAAGGTGTACCGCAACCACCAGGGGCACCACCGCCTGGAGGCGGGGAACATGCGCCGCGCCGATCTCGGCGACTGGGTAGTGGACACCGTGGAGGCTGACGGCGTGGAGGCCCTGATCATGCGCCGCTTTCCGGGCCGCCCCCTGCGCGCCGCCGACGTGCCCGAGGCCCTGCCCCGCCTCCGTGAAATCCTGGAGGTCCTCCACCGCGAGCAACAGGGCCGGGTGGACCTGCGAAGGCTCAGAGAGAGACTCCGGCGTTTTCGCAGTTCCCTTGCGGCCTACCCGCTCGACGACCTCTTCGACGCGGTCGAGCTGCCGCTGGAACGGGGCCTGCTCGACCAGCCCGCCGCCTTCTGCCACCTCGACCTATGGCACGACAACATCCTGATCGCGCCGGGCGGCGACGTACTGGTGATCGACTGGACGAAGGCGGGCTGGGACGACCCGTTGCGAGACGTGGCGCTCTTGAAAACCGGTACGCTCGATCTGCTCAACCCGGACGCCAGCCTGGACGCCGCCCTGACCTTCCTGCCCGACCAAAGCCCGGAGACGGTGACGCGGCTGCGCGCCTACCTGGCCCATACCTACCTGCACGACCTGTACTGGTTCCTGATGAACGAGCCGTATGAGTTCGACCGCCAGCAGCGGCTGAAATTGCCCCGCGCCCGGCATGTGCTGGCGCGTCTGCCGGGGTAGGCGGCGGGACAGCAGTATGGAGATTCCCCAAACGTTCCGTGACCCTTTTCTCCACCTGACTGTCATCTGACTCAGCCGTAGGGCGGCTTATGCTCCCTCCATGACCCAGAACGACGGACAGAACGACCAGGCCGCCGCCCAGATCGACGACCGTCTCATGCAGGACCTTCGTCAGCGCCTGGAGAGCGAGGGCGATCACATGCAGGTCAAGGACGTGAACGGCGAGTACGTCGGCACGGTGGACCATATTGAGGGCGATCAGCTCAAGCTGACCCGCAGCGGCAGCCACGACGGCCAGCACCACTACGTCCCCCTCTCGCAGGTGCGGGGCATGGACGATGTGGCGGTGTACCTGAGTATCCCGCACAGCGACGTGCAGTAAAGCGGCGGGGCGGAAGGGGCGGTGGGGGAAACCTCGCCGCCCTGTTCGGCGTTTGGCCTAACTGCCCTGGCCGATGTGCTTTCCGCCCGGGTCTGGAAGGCTTTGCCCATGTCGCCGACCGTGTGCTTCTACCGCACCGCCCATCCCTTCTCGAACTTTCACCCCAGCGAGTTCACCGAGAACGGGGTGATCTACCACTGGGTCGAGCAGTACCTGATGGCGCGCAAGGCCCGGCTCTTCGGGGACCGGGAGAGGTTCGCCGCCATCCTGTCGGCCCGCACCCCCGCCGAGTGCAAGGCGCTGGGCCGCCAGGTCACCCCCTATGACGACGCTGTCTGGACCCGCGAACGGTACGCCGCCGCGCTCGACCTGCTACGGCTCAAGTTCGGGCAGAACGCCGCGTTGCGGGAGGCCCTGTCGCCACGGGGAACGCGCCTCTCGTCGAGGCGTCGCCCACCGACCGCATCTGGGGCATTGGCTTTTCGGAGAAGGAGGCAGAGGCTCATCGCCACGCCTGGGGCGAGAACCTGCTGGGCCGCGTCCTGATGGAGGTGCGGGCGGAGTTGCGCGGGTAAGCCGATTTTGGAACCGTTCCCACCGTCATCGTATGCTGTGCCCGTGCTGAAGACCGATCTGGCGGCGCGGCTGCGGGGCGCCTTCGACGACGACCGCGACGCCGACACCTTCCTGCTGCGACTGGAACGTTACGGCGACGACCTCTTGCAGAGCCTGCGCGCCGTGTACGGTGAGGAGGCGGACGCGCTGCTGGAGCGCCTGCTGGAGGTGATGCTCCACGCCTTCCACGCCCGCCCGGCCGACCTACGCAGGCTGGACGAGGCCCGGCTCCTGCGCCCCGACTGGCTCCAGGCCCCCGAGATGGTGGGCTACGTTGCCTACACGGACCGCTTCGCCGGGACGCTGAAGGGCGTGGGGGAGCGTCTGGACTACCTGGAGGGCCTGGGCGTGGGCTACCTCCACCTGATGCCCCTCCTGAGGCCCCGCGAGGGCGAGAACGACGGCGGCTACGCGGTCGCCGACTACCGCTCCGTGCGCCCGGACCTGGGCACGATGGACGACCTCTCGGCCCTCGCCCGGGGGTTGCGGGGCCGGGGCATCAGCTTGGTCCTCGACCTCGTCCTCAACCACGTGGCGCGCGAACACGAGTGGGGGCAGAAGGCGCGGGCCGGTGACGCCAAGTACCGTGCCTACTTCCACATCTTCCCCGACCGCGCGGCGCCCGACGCCTTTGAAGTGACCCTCCCTGAGGTCTTCCCCGACTTCGCGCCCGGCAACTTCACCTGGGATGACGAGGCGGGGGGCTGGGTCTGGACCACCTTCAACTCCTACCAGTGGGACCTGAACTGGGCGAACCCGGACGTGTTCCTGGAGTTCGTGGACATCATCCTGCACCTTGCCAACCGGGGGGTGGAGGTGTTCCGGCTGGACGCCATCGCCTTTATCTGGAAGCGCCTGGGCACGACCAGCCAGAACCAGCCGGAGGTTCATCTGCTCACCCGGGCGCTGAGGGCCGCCGCCCGGATCGTGGCCCCCGCCGTCGCCTTCAAGGCCGAGGCCATCGTGGCGCCCGCCGACCTGATCCACTATCTGGGGCGAGGCGTTCACTACGGCAAGGTCAGCGATATGGCCTACCACAACAGCCTGATGGTGCAGCTCTGGTCCAGCCTCGCGAGCCGCAACACCCGGCTGTTCGAGGAGGCCCTGCGTGCCTTTCCCCCCAAGCCCACGAGCACGACCTGGGGCGTCTACGTCCGCTGCCACGACGACATCGGCTGGGCAATCTCCGACGAGGATGCGGCCCGGGCGGGGCTGAGTGGGCCCGGCCACCGGCACTTCCTGAGCGACTTCTACAGCGGTGAGTTCCCGGGCTCCTTCGCCCGCGGGCTGGTCTTCCAGTACAACCCGGAAACGGGTGACCGGCGCATCAGCGGCTCTGCGGCGAGCCTGGCGGGGCTGGAGGAGGCGCTGGAGACCGGCGACCCGGGCCGCATCGACGACGCCGTGCGAAGGCTGCTGCTCCTCCACGCCGTCATCCTGGGTTTCGGGGGCATGCCGCTGCTGTACATGGGCGATGAACTCGCGCTGCTCAACGACTACGCCTTCGAGGATGTGCCCGAACACGCCCCCGACAACCGCTGGGTCCATCGCCCCCGCATGGACTGGGCGCTGGCCCAGGCGGTGCGGGCTGAGGAGGAGGGGGGAACGCCCCACACCCCCGCCGCGCGGGTGAACGCCGGGCTGCGCCACCTGCTGCGGGTGCGTCAGGAGGCCCCCCACCTCCACGCCAGCATCGAGAGCCACGTGCTGCCCAGCCCCGACGGGCGCGTGCTGCTGCTGCGCCGCGAGCATCCCCTGGGGACGCTGGTGCAGGCGTACAACTTCAGCGAGGACACGGTCATGCTGCCGAGCTACGTGCTGCGCGAAGTGCTGGGTGATCACGCCCAGGACCGCCTGAGCGGCAGCGTCTTCTCCCTCGACCGCCCTACCGTGCGGCTGGACCCTTACCGGGCGCTGTGGCTGACCACCTCCGAGGTGCCGGTGTGACCCGCCCACGCCGTGCCCGTATCTCGACCGAGGCGCTCCTGAACGCCGCCCGCCGCGCCGCCGAACGCCTGACCCAGCTCAGCCGCGACCCCGAGGTGCGCCGCGAGGCCGCGAACGTCGCCCGGGCTGTCACCCGGTTACTCAACGCCATCCGCCGGGCGGGCCGGGAGAGGCCGCCGGAGTAAGGCGGTTCCCCGGCGCGAAGGGAGCTGTTCGCGCTGCCGGTAGCCTGGTTCCGTTCGGCTCTGGGTGAGCATTGACCCTCCCCGCCTCTCCCCTGTATAGTCTCCTCTTGGTCAAGTGGGGCAGGGCGACCAACAGCCTCTTGAGGGCGGCCCGCACCCCGGACAGGAGCCTTCTCAGGAAGTGCGACTGGGCCAAGGAGCAGACATGCCGAAGATGAAGACGAAGAAGAGCATGACCCGCCGGGTGAAGGTCACGGGCACCGGCAAGGTCATGGCGTTCAAGAGTGGCAAGCGCCACCAGAACACTGGCAAGAGCGGCGACGAGATTCGCGGCAAGGGCAAGGGCTTTGTGCTCGCCAAGAGCGAGTGGGCCCGCATGAAGCTCGGGCTGCTGGCGAAGGGAAAGTGATCTAGATGCCGCGCGTCAAGACCGGGACCGTCCGCCGCCGCCGCCACAAGAAGGTGCTCAAGCGCGCCAAGGGCTTCTGGGGCAGCCGCTCCAAGCAGTACCGCAACGCCTTCCAGACGCTGCTCAACGCCGCGACCTACGAGTACCGCGACCGCCGCAACAAGAAGCGCGACTTCCGCCGCCTGTGGATTCAGCGCATCAACGCGGGCGCCCGCCTGCATGGGATGAACTACTCCACCTTCATCAACGGCCTCAAGCGCGCCGGGGTGGACCTCAACCGCAAGGTGCTCGCCGACATCGCCGCCCGCGAGCCCGAGGCTTTCCAGGTGCTGGTGAACACCGCCAAGGGTGCCCGCAACCAGTAAGCGAAGGATGAAGAAAAACCGCCCCCCACCGTGGGGGCGGTTTTTTGTGACCGTGGGCGAGGAGGGAGGAAAGGAAATTGCGGGCGGCTGAGCGTTTTCCCGCTACCGATGAGTTGTCTCCGTCGCTTACGCTGTACCCCATGAGCGTGATCCTGGGCATCGACATTGGCGGGAGCGGCATCAAGGGAGCGCCGGTGGACACTTCGAGTGGCAAGTTGACCGCCGAACGGCACCGTATTCCCACCCCCGAGGGCGCGCGGCCCGACGCGGTCAAGGACGTGGTGGCCGAACTCGTGCGGCATTTCGGGCACCAGGGACCGGTCGGCGTGACGTTCCCCGGCATCGTGCAACACGGCAAGACGCTAAGCGCGGCCAACGTGGACAAGGGCTGGATCGGGCTGGACGCCGACGCCCTCTTCACCCAGGCGACTGGGCGCGACGTGACCCTGATCAACGACGCCGACGCGGCGGGCCTCGCCGAGGCGCAGTTCGGGGCCGGGGCGGGCGTGTCCGGCGTGGTCATGCTGCTGACCTTCGGCACCGGGATTGGCAGCGCGCTCATCCACGACGGCATCCTCGTGCCAAACACCGAACTCGGGCACCTGTGGCTCAAGGGCGACCGTGAGGCCGAGGCGTGGGCTTCGGACCGCGCCCGCGAGCGCGACGACCTGAACTGGAAGCAGTGGGCCAAGCGTGCCAGCACCTACCTCCAGCACGTCGAGGGCCTCTTTTCCCCCGACCTCTTCATCATCGGCGGTGGCATCAGCAAGAAGGCCGAGAAGTGGCAGGAGCATGTCAAGACCGAGCGGACCAAACTGGTGCCCGCCGCCCTCCAGAACGAGGCTGGAATCGTCGGCGCGGCAATGATGGCGGGCCGCCGGGCACAGGGGCGCTGAGAGAGGGAACCCGCCCGTCCCCACCTCCGTAATGTCATCTGTATGGGATTTCTCAAGAAGATGATGGCGGCGGTAGGTGTGGGTGGAGCAGCGGTGGACGCGCGGGTGCAGAACCCGGCGGTGCGGGTCGGCGAGGAATTGACGGGCGTGGTGATCGTGCGGGGCGGGGCCATAGAGCAGCGCATTGAGCGCCTCAACCTCGGCCTGGCGACACGCTACAAATCCGACGACTCGTACGTGACGCACACGCTGTTCTCGCAGCCCGTGGTGGGCGGTTTTGACATCAGGCCCGGCGAGACGCGGGAGGTCCCCTTCCGCCTGACCATCCCGGCGGGCACGCCCCTCACGCTGCCGGGCACCGCGGTGTGGCTGGTCACCGACGCCGACATCGCGGGGGCGATGGACCCCGGGGACAACGACCCGCTCCAGATTCTCCCCAGCCGCGAGATGGAGGTCGTGATTGCGGCGGCGGACCTCCTGGGCTTCCGGCTGAGTGCCAGCGAGGTGGAGTACCACCACGGGCGCATCGTGCAGGAACTCAGCTTCCGGCCCCCCTACGGCCAGTACCGGATCAGCGAGCTGGAGATGATGATGTTCCCCGCATCCGGCGGCCTCGACGTGATCCTGGAGGTGGACCGCCGCGCGACCGGCCTCGCCAGCCTGTTCACCTCGGAATTCGAGCAGAAGGGCCGCTGGCACGTGCCCGCCGGGCTGCTCGCGGGGGGGCCGGACGCCGTCGCCCGCGAGTTGCAGGCGCGGGTGCAGCGGCTGAGCTAGGCGGTCGGGAGGGGGGAACCGGCGAGCGATACGTCGGTTCCCTCGCCTCTTGAGGACGGCGCGGCAGAATGCGGGCCATGACTGTGCCCCCAACTCCCGACGCCCACGCCCCCGAACTCCTTTCCTGCGACGTGCTGTACACCGGGATCGGGGGCGGGCACGCACCGGGCGGGGTGGTGGTGGCGAACGGCGTGATCGCGGCGGCGGGCGACCCGGCGACCCTGCGGGCGAGCTATCCCCACGCGCGGGAGCGAAGAGCAGGCGAGATCATCGCCCCACCCCCCGTCAACGCGCACACGCACCTCGATATGAGCGCCTACGAGTTCCAGGCCATGCCCTACTTCCGCTGGATTCCCGGGGTTGTCATCGCCCAGCGGGAGAAGCGGGGGGTGGCGGGTGCCCTGGCCGGAGCGGAGGAACTCGCGCGGCTGGGGGTGGGCGCGGTGGGGGACATCGTGTGGTCGCCGGAGGTCATGGACGGGTTGCAGGCGAGGACCGACCTCGGCGGTGTCCTCTATTTCGAGGTGATCGGCCCCTTTCCCGGGCGCGCCGACGAGATTTTCCGCGGCGTCCGCGAACGGGTGGAGGCGTGGCGGAGGCGGGAGCGGCCCGGCGGGCCCCGGGTCGGCCTCTCGCCGCACACGCCCTTCAACGTCAGCCACCGCCTGATGCGCCTTGTGACCGAGTACGCGGCGGGGGAGGGCCTGCCTATGCAGATTCACGTGGCCGAGCATCCGGCCGAACTGGACCTGTTTCAGCGGGGCGGCGGCCCCATCTGGGAGAACCGGATGCCTGCCCTCTACCCGGAGACGCTGGCTGAGGTGATCGGGCGGGAGCCGCAGCCCGACCTCACCCCCGTCCGCTACCTTGACGAACTGGGCGTTCTGGCGGCCCGGCCCACCCTGGTCCATATGGTGAACGTGACGGCGGACGATATTGCGCGGGTCGCCCGTGCCGGGTGCCCGGTCGTGACCTGTCCGCGCTCCAACGCTCACCTGGAGTGCGGCACCTTTCCCTGGGCGGCGTTCGCGGCGGCGGGGGTGGAGGTCGCGCTGGGAACGGATTCCGTCGCCAGCGGGGGCAGCCTTGACGTGCGTGAGGACGTGGCCTTCGCCCGCCATCTCTACCCCGACCTCGACCCCCGGCTGCTCGTGCGGGCGGCGGTCAAGGGGGGACACCGGGTGACCGGGACGCCGACCCCGCAACTCCGCCGGGGGGAGAGCTGGCACGCGCACTATGTCTGGTGATGTGCTATCCTCCCAGGGTTGCCCGTCACGCACACCTGACGTGACGGAGGAGGAAAAGACATGAAGAAAGATGCCCACCCCAAGGCTGTGCCCACCAAGATCATCTACCAGGGCAAGGTCGTCATGGAAACCCTCTCGACCCGCCCCGAGATTCACGTGGACGTGTGGAGCGGCGCGCACCCCTTCTGGACCGGCGAGGAGCGCTTCGTCGACACCGAGGGCCGCGTGGACAAGTTCAACAAGCGTTTCGGCGACAGCTACCGCAACCGGAACAAGAAGTAAGGCGCCAAGCCTCTGGTCGCCCTGCCGTCATGGTGGGGCGATTTTTTGTGGCAGGGGCCGGGGAGATGTCGTGCTGAGCGGAACATTCCGGCATCCGGTTGGACCCTTCGTGGAGTTTGCCCCCCAGCGCAGCGAAGGGCTCAGGGTGACAGGGCCTCCTCAGCTCGTCCTGACGAACGCCTCAGCAAAAGCCCTCGCCCCCTCGTTCCGCCGTCCGGGGAGGCTCCCCGTCCCCGGTCCCCGTTCCTCCCGTCCCTCTGCCATAATCCCCCCCGTGCTGAAGTCTCCCTACCACGGCGGGCACCTGGAAGTGATCGTCGGGCCGATGTTCAGCGGCAAGAGCGAGGAGCTGATTCGCCGCGTCACCCGCGCCGTGATCGCCCGGCAGCGGGTCGCGGTGTTCAAGCCCGCCATTGACGACCGTTACCACGTCTCGCAGGTTGCCAGCCACGCGGGCCGCTCGACCCCGGCGGTCGCCGTGCGCGAGGCGGCGGAGATCCGGGGGCACCTGCTGGGCGAGGGGCCGCTGCTCTCGGCGCCCGAACACGCGCTGCCCGAGGTCGTCGGCATTGACGAGGCTCAGTTTTTCGGGCCGGACCTCGGGCCTCTGGTGCTCGACCTGGCGGGGGCGGGCGTGCGGGTGATCCTGGCGGGTCTGGACCTGGACTTCCGGGCCGAGCCTTTTGGCTGCATTCCCGACCTGCTGGCCCGCGCCGAGAGCGTCGAGAAACTCACCGCGATCTGCACGGTGTGCGGCGCCCCCGCCACCCGCTCGCAGCGCCTGATCGGGGGCCGCCCCGCCCGCTTCGACGACCCGGTGGTGCTGGTGGGCGCGCAGGAGACCTACGAGGCCCGCTGCCGCGTTCACCACACGGTGCTGCGCTGAGGGCTCCGGCCGCCCCACCTCCCGTCCAGACCACCCCCCAGTTTTCACGTCAAACTTTTCATCAATGTCTTAAACTATGGGGGCCTGAACAGCACACGGAGGGCCCTTGACCAACCCCCCCCAGCATCCCCCACCGCAGTACGAGGCCGCTTTCTGGCAGACATCGCAACGGCGCATGTTCGCCCTGCTGGTGGCGTTCGGGACCCTGGCCTGCGTGGGCGCCCTATGGGCCCAGGCCCCCAGGTTCGACCCGCTGGACCGGGTGGCGCTGCCCGCGCTGGCGCTGATCCTGCTGGGGCTGCAACTCGCGCTGCTGCTGCGGTGGCTGACGGTCGGGGTGGCGGCCACCATCGCCTACGGGATGACCAGCGTGTATTTCCTGCTCGCGTTGGAGCAGCAGTTCCGAGTGTTCGCACCGCAGGTTCGAATGCTCAGCGAGAGTACGTACTGGTTTCCAGTGCTCTACGCCGGGGCCTTCCTGCTGTACTCCCCCCGGCGGGCGGCGTGGCTGGCCGGAATCACGTACCTGCTCGCGTTCGCGGTGTGCGTGTATCACCTGCTCACCGGCCCCTCGGCGGGGGACCCGCGGCTGGTGGGGGCGGTCGCGCAATTCCTGCTGGTGGGGGCGGTCATGATCATCGTGCAGGCGACCTTCGGGGCGCAGCGGGTGCAACTGCTCGCCGAGCGCGCGGCGGCCTACCGCGACACCCTGACCGGGCTCGCCAACCGCCGCGCCGCCGAGGAACGCCTCTCGGCCCTGGCCCAGGACGGGGAACGCTTCACCCTGGTGCTGTTCGACCTCGACCATTTCAAGGCCGTGAACGACCAGCACGGGCACGCGACGGGCGACCTCGTGCTGCGGGGAGTCGCGCAGGCGGCGCAAGGCACGCTGCCCCGTGGCGGCGTCGCGGCCCGCTGGGGCGGCGAGGAATTCCTCCTGATCCTGCCCGTTCTCAGCACCCGGCAGGTGCGCGAGATGCTGGACACGCTGCGGGCCCAACTGGGAGGGCAGCGCCACGGCGAGGTCACCGGCATCACCGCCAGTTTCGGCGTCGCCACCGCGCGGGAGGGCGAACACCCTGACGTCGTGCTCGCCCGGGCCGACGCGGCCATGTACGCCGCCAAGCACCGGGGCCGCAACGACGTGCAGCACGCGGACCTCCAGCGCACCCACCACGGCGGCCTGCTGGAGCCTTTCCCCGAGGACCACGGGCCGGGCTAAGACTCCCCTTCAGGCCGTGTCGCGCACGATCAGGCGCGGCTCGAAGCGGCGGGCCCGCGGCGGGCCCCGGAACCCGCCCAGCCGGGTCAGCAGCAGGTGCGCGGCCTCGTAGCCCATCTGCTCGACGGGCTGGTGCAGGGTGGTCAGGCCCCGCGACGCCGCCCAGGGCTGGTCGTCGAAGCCGATCACGCGCACGTCCTGCCCGGGCGTCAGGCCGCGCAGCCGCGCCTCGTCGAGCAGCGCGCCCGCGAGCAGGTCCGCCGAGGCGAAGACCGTGCAGGGAAGCTGCGCCCCGTCGAGCAGCGTCACGGCGGCGTTGCGGGCGGCCAGCGCGTCGAAGCTCGCGGTGAACTCCGCACGAACGGTGCGCCCCCCCGCCTCCAGTGCCCCCAGGAAGCCCGCGCGGCGCTCCTCGAACACGCGGGTGGTGAAGAGCTGGTCGAGTTCGGTCTCCACCCAGATCGCGTACAGTTCGCCCGGCAACGTGGCGGCGTACTCACCCGCGAGCCGCCCGCCCGTCGCGTTGTCCATATAGGCGCAGTCCACGTTGTCCGCGTGGGCGTCCACCAGCACGGTGGGCTGCTGGGCGCGTACCCTGCGCTCGCTGAGCAGCGCGGTGAGGTTGTAGGTCGCCATCACCAGCCCGTCGGCCTGGTAGGCCAGGGTGTGCGAGCCCAGGTAACGCTCCAGCCGCGAGCGGTCGAGCAGCGGAAAGATCGCCACGTCGTAGCGCGCCTCCTGAAAGGCGGTCTCCAGCCCGTCGAGCAGCCGCACATAGAACTCGGTCGTCACGACGGGCAGCAACACGCTGATGGTGTAGCTCTTGCCGCCCGCGATGCGCCGCGCGTGGGGATTGGGGGTGTAGTCGAGGTCGGCGATGGCCTTGAGCACCGTCTCGCGGGTCGCGCCCTTCACGGCGGTGTGGTTGTTCAGCACCCGGGAGACCGTGCCGACCCCCACGCCCGCCCGCCGGGCCACATCCTGAATCGTGGGTTTCCGCATCACTGTGTGCCCACCATACCCCGGCCCGTGGAACCTGTTCCACCATTTTGGCCTGGGCGCGGGTCGGGGGGGACAATCCGGCCCGGGCGGCGCCGCTAGACTCCGGGGGAACGGGTCTTCCCACCCCCCTCGCTTCCCTGTTCATTCCCAGGAGGCTTTCCCGCATGTCCAGACCCACCCCCCTGCTCGCGGCCCTCGCGCTCGCGGCGATCCTGCTGCCCGCGGCGGCGGGGCACGCCGACCACGGCGCGGCGGTCTCGGCTCCGGCCCCCCAGCCCCGGATCTCCGCCCGCCCGCTGGCCCTCACCGCACAGGGCGCGACCGTTGTGGCCGTGCCACCCGGCGCGACCGAGACGAGCGCCTTCCTGACGCTGAGAAATACGGGCCAGGCGCCCATCGTCCTTACGGGTGTCCGCACCCCGCTCGCCCGCCACGCGATGCTGATGATCACCCGGCGGGACCTCCAGGGTTTGACGGGCATGAGCGGGGTCAACACCCTCACCGTCGCAGCGGGCAGCACCCTGCGGATGGGGCCGGACGGCGACCACCTCATGCTGATGGACCTGACGCGCGTTCCTAAAGTAGGGGAGAAGGTGCCCCTGACGCTGACCACCCGGGACGGCCGCAGCCTCACTGTGAGCGCCGTCGTCCGCAAGCCCTGATCCCCGGAAAGGACTCCCGTGACCGACCTGCCCGCCCCTGCTCCCGCCCCCGCCGCGCGGCCCTGGTACGTGTCCGCCCTGCTGGCCGCCGCCTCGGTCGTGCTCGTGCTGGGCGGCGCGTGGGTGTTCGCGCGGCTCAGGAGCCCCTTCCCCTTCTACGGCACGGCGTACACCCCACCCCCAGCCGCCCAGACCTTCAGCGGCACCGACCAGAACGGCCAGCCCTGGACCTTCCGGCCGGGGGGCACGGGCCGCACCACCGCCCTCTTCTTCGGCTTCACCCACTGCCCGAACATCTGCCCCCTCACCCTGGCGTACCTGGAAAAGGCCCGCGAGGCCCTGCCACCCCAGGAACGGGATCGCTTCGACATCGTCCTCGTCAGCGTGGACCCGGCCCGCGACACTCCCGCCCGTTTAAAGGAGTACGTGGAGTTTTTCGGCAAGGCGACGGGGGTGCAGGTGCCTGAATCCGCCCTCTCGCAGGTCGCCCGGAACTACGGCGTTGCCTACCAGAAGGCGGACGTGAAGAGCCCGACCAATTATCAGA
This sequence comes from Deinococcus apachensis DSM 19763, assembly GCF_000381345.1. Taxonomy (NCBI): domain Bacteria; kingdom Thermotogati; phylum Deinococcota; class Deinococci; order Deinococcales; family Deinococcaceae; genus Deinococcus; species Deinococcus apachensis. The sequence continues at coordinate 184,086 of NZ_KB906404.1, forward strand.
TCAACCACACGACCGCCACGTACCTGATCGACGCCTCCGGCCGCCTGCGGGTGCTGTGGGACTACACCCAGCTCACCCAGGTGGACCGGGTGGTGCGCGACCTGCGCCACGTGTTGGAGAACTCTCCCTCATGAGTGCCCCCGACCTGAACCCCGGCCTGGCGGACCTCCTCGCCCTGCGCTTCGACCCCCTGGTGTGGCTGCCCGTGCTGGCGGTCTCCGGCTTTTACGTGTGGCGCTTCGTTCAGGCTCGCCGCACCCCCGCCGGACAGGCCCGCTGGCCGATCTGGAAGGCCATGCTGTTCGGGCTGGGCATCGTGCTGCTCCTCCTCGCCACGCAGACCGCCGCTGTCACCCTCACCCTGAACAGCATGGCGCTGTACATGGGCCGCCTGATGGTCCTCGCGGAGGTCGTGCCCCCGCTGCTGATCCTGGGCCTGCCGCGCGGAATTGCCCTTGACCCGCGCCGTCCCCTGGGCCGGGTGCTCGGCGTGCTGCTCGACCCCTGGGTGGCGCTCGCCGTGTGGGCCGCCGTCATCATCTTCTGGAACATTCCCGCGGGCTTCAACGCCTCGGTGGTCACCAACACGGCCGCCGCGCTCCTGCCCGTGCTGTACCTGCTGAGCAGCCTGCTCGTGTGGGGCGTCGTGTTGCGGCCCCTGCCGAGCGTGCAGCCCGCCCACATTGGCTCGCGCGGGTGGTTCGGCCTGATCGCCGGGCTTCCCATGATGGCTGTTGCCGCCGTGTGGCTGTACTCGCGGCAGGTGCTGTACAGCCCCTATGTGGGCGCGCTGTGCCTGTGGAACCTCTCGCCGCTGGAGAACCAGCAGATCAGCGGCTGGATCATGATGCTGGCGGGCCTCCCGGCGACGGGGCTCGCCCTGGTGCAACTGATGGCGTGGCTCATCCAACTCGCCGACAGCGGGACGCAGCCCCCGGCGGCGCGCGGATAAAAGGGAAGGCAGGAGGGGCGGAGTACTTTGATAGGGTCCCCGCCCCTCCTGCTTTCTGCGATGAACTGAGGTGAATTACCTTCACCCGTTCAACTCCGTGGGACCTGCCCGCTGATCACTCCTTCCACTTCTCCCCACAGCCGCTCCAGCTCGCCCTCCTCCAGCACGGGCGGCCTCGCCTCGGCGGACACGTCCGGCAGTGGCACCCAGCTCACGCAGCCCAGCATCTCGGGCGTCTCCTCTAGCACGAGGGGCTCCCGTAGCGGACGCACCCGCAGCAGCAGGGCGTGGACCCAGGGGCGGCCCCGGTAGTGGAAGCGGCGCTCAATCGCGCCCACCGTCAGCGCCTGGTACGGTTCCAGCGCCAGGGCCTGCTCCAGCGACTCCACCTTGTGAACCGCCACCACCTCCGCCAGCGCTGGAAGTACGATGCGGCCCGGCTGGGGGTCGTCTCGCAGCAGTCCCGCAAATTCCGGCTTCAGCTCCGCCGGGTTTTGGTGCAGGAAGGTGGGGTAGAGGAGGAAGGAGCGGTGCTCAACCTCGAACCCCGCGTGCGTCTCCATGATGCCGCCCTTGCGGATCAGGAGGGCGGTCTGACCGGACGTGAGTGTCTGACACTGGGCGTCCCATTCCTTGAGAGCAGTGGAGGGAATCATGGGGAGAGGGTAGCGTGGGGGAGGAGAATGAAAAACCGCCCCGGAGGGCGGCTCGGATTTGGATACGACTGTTATTTGGCGGCGGTCATGGTCATGGGGCTCTTGCCAGCACTGCCGCCCGCATAGGTTACAACCACCGAGTACTGAGCGGGAGTAGCTGCGGTAGTCCCGGAGGCTGCCGCTGCCGCCGTGTTCGAGCACGTAACGTTACTGATGGGGGCGGGAGCATTGACACGTGCAGTTTCGGTATCCGCCGTCACAGTAACTATGCCGCTCGCATAAGCGCAGGTGGGCGCGGTACCACTGGTGTTGCCAACTTCCGTTGCAGCCATCGCGTTCAGGACCTGACGGCCAACACTCGCGGCGGCCGTGTCGTTAGCCTTGGTCCGTGCGCCCAGCAGGCTGGGGATTAGCACTGCCGCGAGAATACCAATGATGGCGATGACGATCAGCAGTTCGATCAGGGTAAAGCCTTGGGTTCCGTTCTTCATAGGGTCTCCTAGTACTACAGCCGCAGTTAGTGGGAGGAGAGCCAGCGTTGCTGACGGCGGATGTGACTGCGTTTGGCTTGTGCCTGGTGGTGGCGTCGCCACCACGACCAGCTCCACACCCTGGCCTTTGACGTGATCTGAGGCAAGACCAGGAGCAGGAGACGTCGCACCTCGGGGACGGTCAACGGGATGAGGTCTTCGTCACTCGCCTCCCCCCCTTTTTCTCGCGGGCCGTGACCACGGTCAGAAAGGCGTGGGCGAGCATGGCTAACGTGATGTGCCGGTACCA
>NZ_KB906405.1 GCF_000381345.1 Deinococcus apachensis DSM 19763
GGAGTTATTCAGGACTTCTGGGCAGGTCAGTTACGCGTTACTCACCCGTGCGCCACTGGTATCCGAAGATACCCGTTCGACTTGCATGTCTTAAGCACGCCGCCAGCGTTCACCCTGAGCCAGGATCAAACTCTCCATAAAATGGTTCAGCAACCTCTTCCGAGGATTGTTGATGTGTTTGATGCCTCGCTTGCGCTTGGCTTCGAGCCTCTCGGCTCTTCACGAGTCTGGAGACCCCCGGGGGGAAGTCCGCTCGTACCACCCTGTCAGGTGGCCCTGTCATCGTCACTTGCACCAGCTTGTCATGCGTCCCGGCGGGACCCTCACGGGCTTTTCCGCCTCGCCCTTTTCATCGGGCGAAGAGAAATATACGGCCCCTTCCCGAATCTGTCAACACCCCCCCGCGCTGGTGAGACTGCCGAGGAGACATCGGGGAAAAGAGCGGCCTAACGCCATTTTTCGGGCAGGCCGTACAGGTGCCAACGCGCCTCGACCTGGCGCCGCATCCCAGGGGTCATCTCGATCTTGGGGGGCCACTCGCGGACGAAGCCCTCTTCGGGCAACTTGCGGCTGCCGTCCCAGGCAAGCAGCTCCCCCGAACCTGTAGAAAGAGCCCACACGTCGCGCTCGGGGTCGATGTTGTTCAGAATCGTCCACCAGATGTCCTGGACATTGCCGACGTCGGTCTGCTCGTCGGCGATCAGGAGGTGGCGGATGCCCGATGCGGCCGGGTGGGCAGCAAAGGCTCCGGCAAGGGCCTGGGCTTGGCCCGGTCGGGTCTTGTCCAGGGCGACGTACCAGTAGCCATCGGGGGTCTGGCGCTGGGCGAGCACGCCCTCGAAGGTGGGGAGGTCAGTGGCCGCACGGGGGGTAAAGGTGACCTCCTCCCGCTCCCTCCCCTGCTCCTCCCGGCTGCTGGCCGCGCTGCCGATCTCCTCGGGGAGTTTGCCCGTCGCGTCGATGATGAGCTTGCCGCCATAGCCCCAGCCCCGGCTGGAGTGGTCAAGCACGTCAATGGGGCCGCGGGTCGTGAGGGTGTCCCGCCCCGGCACCGCCCTCGCCGCCACCTCGCGCCACACAGCCCCAAAGTCGTTCACCCGCACCCCCTCGTCCACCACGATGATAACTTTGGCGAACATCATCTGACCCAGGCCGAAGAGACCGTTGGCGACCTTGTACGCCTGACCGGGGTAACTCTTCTTAATGCTCACCACGACGAGGTTATGAGCCACCCCGGCAGGGGGCATGTGGTAATCGACGATCTCCGGGAGGATGGTCTGCGCGGCGGGCAGGAAGAGGCGCTCGGAGGCCTCGATCAGGTAGGCGTCCTCCATCAGGGGACGGCCCACGATGGTCGCGGGGTAGACGGGGTGGGGGCGCATCGTGACCACCGTGACGTGGAAGCGCGGGTAGAGGTCGGGCAGGGTATAGAAGCCGGTGTGGTCGCCGAAGGGTCCCTCCACCTCCCAATCCTCCGCCGGGTCCACGTAGCCTTCGAGGACGAACTCGGCATTGGCGGGCACATCGAGATCCACCGTGACGCCCTTCGTCACCGGGTAGCGCTCGCCGCGCAGGTAGCCAGCGACCGCGAACTCGTCCAGGCCGGGGATGGGCGGGAGAGGCGCTGTCGCGGCGTAGATCAGGGCCGGGTCCCCGCCCAGCGCGACGGCGACGGGGAGGCGCTGACCGAGCTTTCGCGCCTTCTCCAGATGCTTCGTCCCCGTCTTGTGCCGCTGCCAGTGCATTCCGGTCACGTTCTTCCCCATGACCTGCATCCGGTACATGCCCATGTTTCGCTCACCCGTCTCGGGGTCGCGGGTGATCACGAGGGGCAGGGTCACGAACGGGCCACCGTCCAGCGGCCAGCACTTCAGGATGGGGAGGCGGGAGAGGTCCACCTCGTCCCCACGCCACACCACCTCCTGCACAGGGGCGGAGCGGACCCGGCGGGGCGGGAGGTGCATCGCGTCCCTCAGCTTGCCGAAGTTGCTCAGCAGGCCCCCCAGCCCGCCACTGCCCTTCAGGTCAATCAGGTGGCGCACCTTCTTCGCCAGATCGTCGAGGTCAGTCACACCCAGGGCGAGGGCCGTCCGCTCGCGGGTACCCATCAGCCCGATGGCGAGCGGGAAATCGCTGCCCTTCACATTCTCGAAGAGCACCGCCGGGCCGCCCTTTTTCACCAGGCGGTCAGCGATCTCGGTAATCTCCAGCTCGCGGTCCACGGGGACGGAGACGCGCACGAGTTCGCCGCGTTCCTCCAGCAGCCGGATGAAGCTCTGGAGGTCAGGCGTGCGCCGGGCCGGGCGGGGGAGGGAAGCCATGCGGCGAGTCTAGGGGCCGGAGGGCGGGGCAACCGTACCCGGAGCGGCGGGTCACTTCCCGGCCTGTTACCCTGCCCCCATGACCTCCACGCCAATAGAACGGATGCGCGGCGCGCTGGGCAGCACTTCCCTGGACGGCTGGCTGCTCTACGACTTCCAGGGCCTCAACCCGCATGCCCGTACGGTGCTGGGGCTCCCCGCGGGCGCCCACCTCACCCGCCGCTTTTTCGTGTGGGTGCCGCGCGAGGGTCAGGCCACGCTGCTGCACAATCATATCGAGGGCGGAACGTGGCGAACGCTGTCGGCGGGGTGGGACGTAACCCGCCGCGCCTTCGGGTCGCACGCCGAGCTGGACGCAGCGCTGCGAGAGGTGGTCGCCGGGAAGACGGTGGCAATGGAATACAGCCCCCACGGGGCGGTGCCCTACGTGAGCCGGGTGGATGCCGGGACGCTGGAACGGGTGCGCGCGGCGGGCGCCGAGGTGGTGAGCAGCGCCGACCTCCTCCAGTCGTTCCTGGTGTGGTCGCCCGACGACCTGGCCGCCCACCGCCGGGCCGCCGCCGTCCTGATGCGCGCGAAGGACGACGCCTTCCGCCTAATGCACGAGCGGCTGCAGGCGAGCGAGAGCGTCACCGAACTGGAAGTCCAAGACGTGATCGAACGGGCCATCCGGGAGGCGGGTATGGCGAGCGGCCACCCGGTCAACGTGAGTTTCGGGGCCAACGCCGCCGACCCCCACTACGAGCCGGGGGGCGAGAAGAACGCCGCCTTGAAGCCGGGCGAGTGCGTCCTGATCGACCTGTGGGCACAGGAGCCGGGCTGCCCCTTCGCGGACGTGACCTGGGTGGGACACGCGGGCGAGCCCGGCGCCGAGTACCTGGATGCCTGGGAGGCGGTGCGCGGGGCGCGGGACGTGGCGCTGGCCCTGCTGCGCGAGCGGCAGGCGGCGGAAGGCTGGGGCCGGTTGCAAGGGTGGGAACTCGACCGGGCTGCGCGAGACGCGATGGGGCCGGAGTGGGAACCCTTTTTCCTGCACCGCACCGGGCACGACCTGGGGGTGCAGATTCACGGCTCGGGCGCCAACCTCGACGATTACGAGACGCACGACACCCGGACCCTCACGCCCGGGCTGGCGGTGACGGTGGAACCCGGCACCTATCCCCGGCAGCAGGGCTTTGGCATCCGCAGCGAGGTCAATGTCTTCCTGGCACCGGCAGGACCGGAGGTCACCACCGACCTCCAGCGCCACCCCTTCGTGCTGGGAACCGGCGAGTGGGAGGCGGTGCGGGCGGCCGGGTACGGGGAGTAGGCAGGCGGGAGCCCCACCCACCTCTCCTTCCTCAAGCCTGCCTCAACCCCGTCGCCCGGTAGTCTGGGGGCATGGCGAACCTCAGCTCCTCGACGATCATGCTTACGGGGGCGGGCGGCGCGCTGGCGACCGCCGTCGCTCAGGAATTGGAGGACGCGGGCGCGCAGCTCGTGCTCGTGGGGCGCGGCGAGGCCCTGGAGCGCGCTGCCGACCGCTTTCCCGCGACCGAGGTGCTCGACCTCGACCTGCGGGACCCGGCCAGCGTGGAAGCCCTGCGCCGGGTGAAGGTGGACGCCCTCGTGCACGCGGTTGGGGCCTTCACGATGCAGGACGTGCAGAAGGCGACGGAGGAGGACCTGCGCGCGATGTTCGACACGAACATGCTGACCCTCTTCCATGCCGTGCAGGGCGTACTGCCGCACATGCTGCGGCAGAAAGACGGGCTGGTCATGGGCGTGAGCGCCGGGCAGGCCGCCCGGATGAGTGGCCCCAAGGCCGCGCTCTACACCGCCAGCAAGGCCGCCGTCGCCGCCTACGTCCTGAGCCTGCACGACGAACTCAAGAGCCGGGGCGTGCGCGGCTGCGTACTGTACCCGATGGGCGCCATCGACACGCCGAAAAACCGCGAGGCAGGCATGGACTGGGATGACCTGATCGACCCGCGCGGCCTTGCCAAGAGTGTCGCACACGCCCTGACTCGTCCTGACCGGGCGCACGTGACGGAGCTGAAGATTTACCCGGACGCCTGACCTTTCTTGGCCCGCGCCCTCCCGGATTGTCAATCCCAGGAGGGCGCTCCTTCATGCTGGTTTAATCGTTGCCCCCAACCTGATCCTCCACTGATCCGATCCAGAGGACGCCGCATAGAGGCGGGGTGAAGCGACGCTGAGGAGGCCACGGCGCCCCCGCGTGACAGGACCGTACGTGCGGCCCTGAAGCTTTCACCTGTCCGCTCCGCCCCTTCCTTCTCGTTTTCGGAGGTTCCACGCATGAGCAACGACACGCAGGGCATGAGCACCCGCCGCAAGTTCCTGGGCATGGCTGGCATGATGGGAGCAGGCGCCGTCCTGTCCGGCTGCACGAACGTGATCGCCGCACCGTCCAGCCAGGACAACGGCCTCGACGCCGCCATCTTCAACTTCGCGCTGAACCTGGAATACCTAGAGGCCGCCTTCTACCTGGCCGCGGTCGGGCGCCTAGGCGAACTGACGGCTGCGGGCGGCGACGCGAGCAAAGTCATCCTTCCGGCGGGCTTTAGCGGCATGGACAACGTGGGCGTGCCCAACATGTCGCGCGATGTGCGGGACCTGGCCCAGGAGATCGCCGACGACGAGTTGGCGCACGTCAAGGTGATCCGTGCCGTATTGAAGAGTGCCGCTGTGCCCCAGCCCACCCTGGACCTCAGCAACTCGTTCGTCGCGGCGGGCAAAGCCGCCTCGGATAACGCAATCACCAACTTCAACCCCTTCGCCAACGAGCTGTTCTTCCTGCATGGCGCGTTCGTCTTCGAGGACGTGGGCGTCACGGCCTACAAGGGCGCTGCGCGTTTCATTGATGACCAGAACCCGGGCGGCAACCTGGAGAACGCGGCGGGCATCCTAGCGGTCGAGGCGTACCACGCCGGGGCGATTCGCCACGAGCTGTACCGTCGACGGAACGATCCGGCAGCGGCAGGCCTGAATGTCGGCGAGGTTGTGCAGAAGATCAGCAACCTGCGCGACTCGGTGGACGGCAACACCGACGACGATCAGGGCATTGTGTCCACTTTGCAGACAGGCGCTCCCTACATCCGGGCCAGCGCCTCGAATATCATCGCGGCCGATGTGAACGCCATCGCGTTCAGCCGCACCCCCCGCCAGGTGGGCAATATCGTGTTCCTCGCGGCTGGGGCGACCAAGGGCGGTTTCTTCCCGAACGGCCTGAGCGACGACGGTAATCTGGGCAAGCTGCTCGCCCTCTAATTTCTCCTCACCGCAAACACGCGCCGGATATTGGCTCCGGCGCGTGTTCTGTGCCGTCCTATCCCCCCGCCACCCGCAGCAACTCCTCCAGCCCCCCCGCGAAGCCGTCCTCCAGCCGGGGCCATTCGGGGGGGAAGGGCTGGGTGCGGGTCACGTCGTTCGGCACCACGACCACCCGGCAGCCCGCGGCGACGGCGGCAGTGGCCCCGTTGAGGCTGTCCTCGACGGCCAGGCATTCCTCCGCGCGCAGTTCCAGGCGCTCGGCGGCCAGGGCGTAGAGTTCGGGGTCCGGTTTGACCCGCCGCACGTCATCCCGGGTGGCGAGGACCTCGAACAAGTCGAGGAGACGGTGCTGCTCCATCCAGCGCGTGACCCAGGTGCGGTCGCTGCTCGTGGCGAGGGCGAGGCGCAGCCCAGCACGGCGCACCCCCTCCAGCACCGCGCGGACGCCGGGCCGCAGGTCCTGCTCGGCAATGTCGGCCATGATGCGCTCGTGCAGCCCGGCATGCACCTGCTCACGGTCGGCCCGGACGTGATCCGGCAACCCCGCCCAGGGGTCGAAGGCGTCCCAGGTCCCCACGCCCCGCTGCCAGTCACTGAGCGCGAGTTCGCGCCCGTGGGTGCGGTACAGCTCCTGCCAGTGCCAGAACTCGCGGGTCTCGGTGTCGAGGATGGTGCCGTCGAAATCGAAGATCAGGGCGCGCAGGGGGACGGGAGGAGTCATGGGGGCAGTGTAGGGTGCCCCCGGCCTCATCCTCACTTTAGGTGGACGTTTGCCCGCAGCCCAGCCATTACTCTGGACCGAATGGTCGACTGGGTACAGAACTTGATGGACAGCCTGGGCTACCTGGGCATCCTGCTGCTGATGATCGTGGAAAACCTCTTTCCCCCGATTCCCAGCGAGCTGATCATGCCCTCGGCGGGCTTTGCGGCGGCGCGGGGGGACATGAACATCCTCATCGTGATCGCCGTGGGCACACTGGGGAGTGTTGTGGGCACGCTGCCCCTGTACTACATCGGGCGGGCGTTCGGCGAGGAGCGGCTGGTGAAGTGGGCCGACCGGCACGGCAAATGGCTCACCCTCAGCGGCAAGGACATCCGCAAGGCTGACGACTGGTTCGACCGCCACGGCACCAAGGCGGTGCTGTTCGGCCGCATGGTGCCCGGCATCCGCAGCCTGCTCAGCCTCCCGGCGGGCATGAGCGAGATGCCCATGCCCAAGTTCCTGCTGTACAGCGCCATCGGCTCGGGTTTGTGGGCGAGCGCCCTGGCCGGGGCGGGCTACCTGCTGGGCGAGAACTACGATCAGGTCGAGCAGTACGTCGGCCCCGCCTCCAAAATCATCCTGGGGGTGGTCGTCGTCGCGGCGGTGCTGTGGTTCCTGAAGCGCAAGCGGGAGCAGGGGGCGAAGGCGTAAACGGGCAGGACAGCGGGGAGGCCAGGTGGTCTCCCTTTTTCAACAGATGAGCTTCACCCGGAGCGTGTGGGGTTCGGCGCCCCTATTCGTTCTCGACCGAGCGCACGCTCTCGTGGGCGCCGCGCGAGCTGTAAAAGGCCTTGCGGACGCCCTGCACGACCGGAGAGAGCCGGGTGCGGGCCTCGTCCTCGGGCAGGCTGGCCGAAACGCCGCAGGCCACGACACGCGAGTACGGCACGTACAGCCAGGGCAAGGTGCTGCCCTCCCCGAACCGCGCGTTCTGGAGCATGACGCCATCCACATCGGAGGTCTGGGCCAGCAGGGAGACTTCGTCCGCCGCCACCTGAGTGGGGGTGCCCGTCACCTGCAAGCCGCCCTCAAGGATCAACACGACTTCGTCCATACTGCGCCCACTGTAGGGGAGGATGCGTGGTCCCGGGACAGGCCAGAGGAGGACCACAGCCTTAACCCTTGCCCCATCACGCCCTAAAACGCCCCTTCCTCGAACACCCGCCGAATCTCCGCCACGCTCCGCCCCAGGCTGAGCAGCACGAGGAGCAGCACCCGCGCCTTGTGCGCGTTGAGGAAGCTGGCGGGAATCGCCCCGACCGCCACCAACGTCGCGCCCCCACCCGGGTAGCCGTAGACGGGGAGGACTGGCCCTGCGTGGGTGCGGGTGGCGATCACGACGGGCCTGCCCTTCCCGGCGCTGCGGGCGACCAGGGGCAGCAGCTCGGCGGGGAGGTTACCCGTGCCCAGCGCAGCAATCACCAGCCCGTCCGACCGGGCGTCCGCCTCGGCGTAGCCCTCGCCCTGCCAGCCTGCGTAGGCGTAGAGGATTTCGACATGGGCTCCCACGTGGGAGGGCCGGTACACGGGCCGTGTCTCGGGCATGGCGAAGTACCGGACCTGTGCCCCCTCCCCCGTGCGGTCGATCCGGCCGATGGGACCCGGGTAGCCGCCGAAGGCGTCCACCGCCGTCGTGTGGACCTTCGTCACGGTGCGCGCGTCGAAGATGTCGCCGCCGAAGACGACGAGCGGCCCGCGCCCCCGCGACTGAAGGTCCAGGGCCACGTACGCCGCGTCGAGCAGGTTGCCCGGCCCGTCCCACGACACCTCCTCGGCGTGCCGCATGCTGCCCGTCAGGACGACGGGCGTGCGGGTGGCGAGGGTGAGGTGGAGGAAGAAGGCCGTCTCCTCCAGCGTGTCGGTCCCGTGGGTAACGACCACCCCGTCGTGTTCGGGGGCCAGGCGCTCGATCAGGTGCGCGAGCGCCAGCATGTGCGCCGGGGTGACATGCGGGCTGGGCAGGCGGAAGGGCTGGTGGTCGCTGACCTTCACCCCCGGCAGGCCTGGAACGCTGGGCGGCGACTGCGGGGTCACGCCCTGCCCGTGCGGGTCGGGGCGGCTGGCGATGGTGCCACCCGTGTGGATGACCGCGAGGCGCTTCACAGGGCGGGGTTCAAGCGTGCGCCGCCTCGATCAGGGCCTGCGCGCCCTGCCCCAGCATGTCGCCCGCCAGCTCGGCCCCCAGATCGGCGCACTCGGCGGGGTCACCGGAGGTCGTGCCGCGGATGACCTGGCTGCCGTCAAGGGCTCCCACCCAGCCCTCCAGGGTGAGGATGCCACCCTTCACGCTCGCGTGGGCCCCCACCGGGGCCATGCAGCCCGCCCCCAGCCCCGCCAGGAACTCGCGCTCGGCGGTGATGCGGTCGTCGGTGCCGTGGTCGTGGATCGCGTAGGTGACCTCAATGTTCAGGTCGTCGTCGGCGCGGGTCTCCAGGGCCAGCGCTCCCTGGCCGGGTGCGGGGAGTAGGATGTCCGGCTCGATAAACTCGTCAATGCGGTGGCGCATCTCGGTGCGGATCAGGCCCGCCGCCGCCAGGATGATCGCGTCGTAATCGGGCGTGCCGATGGCCGCTAGGCGCGTGTCGATGTTGCCCCGCAGGTCAATAATCTCCAGGTCCGGGCGGTAGGCGCGCAGGAACGCCTTGCGCCGCACGCTGCTCGTGCCCACCCGGGCGCCGGGGGGCAGGTCGGCCAGACGCTTCATGCCCTCCTTGCCGATCAGCACGTCGCGGGCATCCACCCGCTTGGGGATGGACGAGATTTCCAGGCCCGCGGGCTGCTCGGTGGGCAGGTCCTTGAGGGAATGCACCGCGATGTCGATCCGCTTCTCCAGCAAGGCGTCCTCGATCTCCTTGACCCAGAACCCCTTGTCGCCCTTCTGGGCCATCGACTCCAGACTCGCGCGGTTGCGGTCGCCCTTCGTGCTGATGGTCTGGATGCGGAAGTCCGTGTCCGGCCACTCCTCCTTCAGGCGGGCCACCACCCACCGGGTCTGCGCGAGCGCGAGTGTGCTGCCGCGCGTTCCAACCGTCACCGTACGCATAACCGGGGCAGTATACAGGCAGTTTCCGAATCACGGGCAGGCCGGGTTACAGAGAGCAGGGCAAACCCGAAGTCGCAAGGTTGGCACAGCCACCCCTCTGCGGTACAGCTCTGCGAGTCCGGCCCTGCGGGCCACCTTCCCTGGGGAGGAGGCAACAGCATCGAGTTTATGGAGGGCAACTGGCGTTCCTGGCTCCCCTCCCAGCGAAGCGGACTGAGGGGTTGACCAAGGCCAGCCCTGCCACAACCCAACTTTGGGGGGAGATATAGCGCCTCCCCGGGAAAGGCTTCCCCCGTCGCTCAGCGGTCGTCGTCGAGGTCGTCGGGCACGTCGCCCGCGAGGACGAGTGTGTGCTGGGGCCGCATGAAGCGCAGGTAGTCCAGCCACGGGGGCGTGTGCCCGAGTTGCCGTATCAGAAGCGCAATCTGCGCGGTGTGCCGGACCTCATGCGTCATGACGTGCCACATAAGCTGATCGAGCGTGACGGTATCGCTGGCGGGATCGTCCTGGATGAGCTTCACCGGGCGCGAGAGGTCGGGGCCACTTTCCAGGAAGGTGCGCGTCTTGTCCCCCACCTCCTGGCCGTATTCCAGAATCCAGGACAGCTCGTACTGCTCAGCATGGGGCTGCACCCAGTCATGGGGGTAGCGGGAGGCCACCCCGTCCTGCCGCGCGATGCCGTGGACCCAGTGGTCCTCCACGTCCACGACATGCAGCAGCAGGTCCTTGATGTTGTGGAAGCGGTCCCCGTCAATCAGGGACCGGTCCAGATCGGCGGCAGGAAGCGCCCGCAAGAAGTTCCAGAGCTGCTCACGCGCACCCGAAAGGTAAGTGTAGTACTCGCGGACGTTCATGATTGCCTCACAGCATACCCCTTGGCCCCCCCGGACGCCCGGAGATTTCGTACACCTTCATCCTGTTCTCACCCGAACCCGGTCCCCCCAACAGCGGGGCGAGGACACACTCCACGTCCTCCACCGTGTTCACCTGGACCAGGGCCTCACGCAGTTCCGGGTGGTCAGGCAGGTACTGCGGCAGCACCTTGCGGAGGGGCCGCACGCTGAGCAGCCCGAAGCGGTCGGCGCCGTAAAAGGCCACGTGGAGCCGAGCATGCCGCAGGGCGGCGCACGCTCGCTCCTCCGCGCCCGGCGCCGCATCCTCCCCCGTCGCCAGTGTGCGGAACACCCAGGGGTTCCCGACCGCGCCGCGTCCGATCATCACCGCGGCCACCCCCGAGCCCAGCCGAGCGCGGGCCCCCCCCGCGCTCCGCACGTCCCCGCTGCCCACCACCGGCACGTCCACGCTCGCCGCCACCCGGGCGATGGCGTCCCAGTCGGCCTCACCCGTGTACCGCTGGGCGCTGGTGCGGCCGTGGACGGTGATCAGGCTGGCTCCCGCCGCCGCCAGACCCTGCGCGACCTCGACGCTGCGGTTGGAATCCCAGCCCAGGCGGATCTTGGCGCTCACGTCGAGCCCGGTGGCCCCCCGCATCGCCCGCACGAGGTCGTAGGCCACCTCGGGCGTCTGGAGGAGGCAGGCCCCGCCCCGGCCCCTCACCTTGGGAACCGGGCAGCCCATGTTCAGGTCGACGGCGGCGGGGGTGAACCACGTCTCTGCGCGCCGCACGGCCTCCGCCAGGATGTCGGGCTCGGCGCCGAAGAGCTGCACCACCCGGTTCGTCTCTCCGGGGTAAGGCCGACCCAGCGTGAGCTTTTCGGAGTCGCCGCCCAGCACCAGGCCGCGGGCGCTGATCATCTCGCTGACGGTCCACAGCGCCCCCTCCTCGGCAGCGAGCTGGCGCATGGGGGCGTCGCTGTAGCCCGCCATGGGGGCCAGGATGGCGCCGGGCCGGGCGAGGCGGCGCGCGTAGAAGCCGGGACCGCTGGTCACCCCGGCAGGGTAGCGCAGGTGTACACCCCGCGCGTGAACTTCCTCTCAAATGGGGGTAAGGGGCTTATTTATCCCCGGGGGGGTGCGGAAGACGTATGCTGTACCCAGTCCGGCTCACCTCCAGTTTTCCAACCCGCCCGCCGGACGGGAGGCCCTGACTTGAACGTCACGCCGCTGGCGCTTCATCATGCGCCGCTGCTCCACACGCTGTACGCCGCTGCCCCCGGGTACTTCGCCCTGCTCGGCACCCGTGTGCCCACCCCGCGCGAGGTCGAGCGCGACGTCGAAATCGCGCTCCTCGACCCCCGCCGCCGCCTGGAGTTGCTGCATGACGGCGGCGAACTTGTGGGCAGCCTGGACTGTAAGCTCGGCTACCCCGGGCCCGGCGACCTCACCATCAACCTGCTGCTGATCCGCGAGGACCGCCAGTCGCGGGGTCTGGGCGAGCAGGCCGTACGCGACCTGGAGGCCCGCTTGCCCCCCGGCACCACCCGCATCCTGGCGAGCGTACTGGGTGACAACCCACGCGGCGCCCGCTTCTGGGAACGCCGGGGGTACACCTTCGCCCTCGACGCCCGCCCCGCGATGACGTGGTACGCCAAGCCGGTCGGCACCTCCGCCGCGCAGGTGGGCCTTCCGGCGCTCAGCCTCGCCAGCGACTGAGGGGGCTGTCCGGGGAAGCCCGGCTTTTGGCCCCCCGGACGCTCCGCCCTTTAGACTTCCCCCGTGATCGTGAAATACGGCGGGAACGCCATGAAGAGCGCGGAGTTGCGGCGGGCGGTTGCCGGGGAGATCGCGGTCTTGCGGGCCGAAGTCCCGGTTGTGGTCGTTCACGGAGGCGGGCCGGTCATCGAGCGCGAACTGGTGGCGCGGGGCATCGAGAGCGAGTTCCGGGGCGGCCTGCGCGTGACCCCGCCGGAGGCGATGGACGTCGTCGAGATGGCCCTCGCCGCGCTGAACAAGCGGCTCAGCCAGGACGTGGGGCACGCGGTGGGTCTGATGGGCCGCGACAGCGAGCTGCTGGTGGCCGAAGTCCTCGACCCCGCGCTGGGCCGCGTGGGCCGGGTGACGGGCGTGAACGTGGGGCTCCTTCGCACCTTGCTGGGGGCGGGCCTCACACCCGTCGTGGGCTGTGTGGCGCTGGCCCCGGACGGCGAGGCGCTCAACGTGAACGCCGATACGGCGGCGGGGGCCGTCGCCGGGGCGCTGGGCGAGCCCATCGTGTTCCTGACGGATGTGGACGGCGTGTACCGTGCCTACCCCGACCCGGACAGCCTGGCCGCCCACCTCACCCGCGCGGAGGTCGAGGCGGGGATTCGGGACGGCTGGATCGCGGGGGGAATGATCCCGAAGGTCCGCGCGGCACTGGAGGCTCTGGACGCCGGAGCCCTCTTCGCCGTGATCGCCAGCGGGATGAAGGCGGGGGTGCTGGCCGCCGCCGCGCGGGGGGAGGCGGGCACGCGGGTCACGCCCTGAGCCCTACCGGGTCACGCTGAACAGAAGCGTGTCGCGGAGCTGCGCAGGATCGTCCGCCGCCACATCGTCGTTGCTCAGCACCGCGTCCAGGGTGTAGCCCAGGGCATGGGGAATCCGGGCGCTGCGCTCGTTGCGGCGGTCGCAGCGAATCTCGATGCGGTGAAAGCCCAGCGTCCCCTGGCCCAGTTCCGTCAAGGCCCGCGCCACCTCGGTCGCGTACCCCTGCCCGGTGTGAGGCGTGGCGACCCAGTACCCGATCTCCCCCTTCGGCACCCGCCAGTCCAGGGCGTGGTAACCGCTGCTGCCGATCAGTTCCGTACCGTCTGGGTTCCAGACGTGGTAGCGCAGGGTCTCCCGCCGCTCAAACCTATGCGCGGCCTCCGTCAGGTTCCGCACCGTGCCGGGCAGGTCGAGTGGGTCCTGCGCCCACACCATCCAGCGCCGCAACTCGGGGAGCGAGGCGTGGACGGCGGCGTGCAGGGCGGAAGCGTCCTCGGGGCGTGGCGCGCGGAGGAGCAGGCGGGGCGTGCGGAGTTCAGAGGGCACGTTGGGCGGGACGGGCATGGTGGGGAGGCTACCCCGGGCACCCTACGATTTCTTCAGCCGCCTGTCCCCCGGGTTGACCCCGTACACCGCGCCCCAGGGCTTGTACACGCTCCTCAGGATGTCCTGGCCGCTCTCGCCGCCGGGATACGTGACGACCCGCCTCATGACGACCGTCATGCCCTGGGCGGGCACGTCGAGCAGGCGGCTCTGGCCGAGAACGACCCCGGGGTCCGGCGTGTAACTGGGCGCCGCGGACGGCTGGAAGTTGGTGACGACGGGCAGGCTGAGCTGGACCCTGCGTCCGGTGTTCGCGCCGAACACGTCGAAGCGCAGGGTCTGGGCCGCCCGGTTCCAACTTGCCTGGACGAACAGGTATTTGCCCGTGTCGTTCTTCATCCGCAAGTTCTTGCTCGGCGCGTACACGGTCGCCTCGAAACCTACCGGGTCGTAGTAGCCGACGCGGTGGCTGTGCTCGTGGCGCTCGGTCACGGGGAGGCCCGCCCGGTAGAGGGCGCGGAAGATGGTCGTGCTGACCTGGCAGATGCCGCCGCCGTCCTCCTTCGCCAGGGTGCCGTTCGAGATCACGAAGCCCTTGACGAAGCCGGTCGAGGCGTTGATCTGCCCGACCTCGGCGTTGAAGTCGAACTCGTGCCCGGGCGCGATGAAGAAGTTGTCGAGCTTGCTCGCGCCCACCAGGACGTTCTTCTCGCGGAAGGCGGGGCTGCCCGCGTAGCTGCTCTCACCGGTCGAGACATGCCACAGCACGCCCCGCCGGGCGAGTTCCCTCACGCTGCGCCGGGGCACCAGGGGCTGGTAGGCGACCTCCGCGGAGGGCCTGCCCGCCCGGATCGCCCACAGGAGCCGCGCCTTGGTCCGCTCGCGGTCGGCCAGCCAGCCCGTCTGGTCCGTGGCGATCCAGCGTCCCCGGACGTTGCGGAACACGGCGGGCTGAGGCTTGCGCGCGCCAATTTGCTCGAAGATGTGGTCGAGCGTGCCGCTCAGGTTGGTGCTGACCTTGCCGTACTTGCGGCTGCGCGCCACACCTTCCGCTGGCAGGACCCAGCTCTTGACGAGAGCGTGCGGGGTCACCTTGCCCTTTTCGATCCTGTACTCAGTGGCGTGCAGGGTCAGCCGGAACGGCTCGGCCTTGGCAGCTCCCACCGCCGTGACGAGCGAGAGGGTCAGGACGGACAGGAGGCGGCGCATGCTCCCAGCTTAGGGAGCGCGCTCTGACGCGGCTCTGACGCCTTGGATCAGGGAATCAGCGCCTCCAGCCGTACCAGCCGGTCCCGCAACGTCCCCACGTCCGGCGCGACCAGGTTCACGTGCCCCAGCTTGCGTCCGGGACGGGGCGCCTTGTGGTAGAGGTGCCGCCGGGCGCCGGGCAGCGCGTCGACGGCCGTCCAGTCGGGTCCCCGCCCATCCACCGTGCCGACGACATTCACCATCGCCGTGGGATGCAGCGGCGCCCAGTCGGACAGCGGCCACCCCAGCACTGCCCGCACCTGCGCCTCGAACTGGCTGACCCCACCACCGTCCTGGGTGAGGTGCCCGCTGTTGTGAACGCGCGGAGCGACCTCGTTCACGAGGAGTTCTCCCCCAGGAAGTTGGAAGAACTCCAGCGTGAGGAGGCCCTCCAGTCCCCAGGCCCCGGCAACGGCGTGGGCGACCTCACGGGCGCGGTCCCCGGTGCCCTCCGGCGCCCCGGACGGGGAGACGCAGGTGCGGAGGATGCCCGCCCGGTGCGTGTTCTCCACCAGCGGCCCGAACGCCACCTCCCCCGCCACGTTGCGGGCCACCGCGAGGCTCACCTCGCGCTCGAAGGGGACCAGCCCCTCTAGCACACACGGGACGCGGCCCAGCGCCTCCCAGGCCTGCCGCAGTTCCGCCGCGCCCGACACCCGCGCCTGCCCCTTGCCGTCGTACCCCAGTTCCGACGTCTTGAGGATGCCCCGCCCGCCGACCTGCTCCAGCGCCCCCTCCAGGTCTGTCCCTTGCTCGACGGGCACGAAGGGGGCCGTCCGCGCCCCCGCCGCCCGCAGGGCTTCCTTCTCGCGGACCCGGTGCTTGCTGCGCGCGAGGAGCGTCCCTCCAGGCCGCACGGGCACCCGGCCCTCCAGCGCGGCGAGCGCCTCCACCGGCACGTTCTCGAACTCCAGCGTGACCGCGTCACAGGCGGCGAGGCGGCTCAGGCCAGCGGGGTCGGTGTAGGGCGCCCGGATGTGTTCGGCACACAGCCGCGCGGGAGCTTGCGGATCAGGTTCTAGCACCACAACCTGCACCCCCAGGGGCAGGGCCGCGAGCGCGAGCATCTGGGCGAGCTGGCCGCCACCCAGGATGCCGAGGGTGGGAGATGCGGACGTCATTCCACCCCCGCCTGCGGGTGACCGTCAAAGTAAGGATCATTGAGCACGGCCTGCGTCTGGTCTCGGCGAAAGGCGTCCAGACGTTCCCGCACAGTCGGGTCCGTCGTGGCGAGCAGGGCGGCGGCGAAGAGGGCGGCGTTCCTCGCCCCCGCCGTCCCAATGGCGAAGGTCGCCACGGGCACCCCGGCAGGCATCTGCACGATGCTCAGCAGGCTGTCCTGGCCGCTCAGGGCGCGCGACTGGACGGGCACGCCGAGCACGGGCAGGCGGGTAAAGGCCGCGAGCATCCCCGGCAGGTGCGCCGCGCCGCCCGCCCCCGCAATGAGGCAGCTCAGGTTCAGCCGCTCGGCCCGCGCCGAGTAAGTGGCGAGCAGGTGCGGCGTGCGGTGGGCCGAGAGCACCCGCACCTCGTACGCGATGCCCAGATCGCGCAGCACGTCCAGCGCGCCCGCCATCGTCTCGAAGTCGCTGCGGCTGCCCATCACCACGCCCACACGGGGCGTTCCTCGTCCGTCCGTCACGGCCCGCATCCTACCGGAGAAGTCGCGCGGGGGCCCGATGGACATTTGGTGATGGCCGTGCCCGCGCGGACATGTCAGGCTGGGCGGGGAAGCGATAAGACTCGGAAAGGACCCCGCATGACCGCTCCCGACCCGGTTGGGAGGTTCCCGTGACCGGACGACCCCACCTGCTGCTTGTCGGCGGGGGCCACGCGAATGTCGCGCTGCTTAAAGCCGCCCCCCGCTGGGTGCGGCGGGGCGTGCGCGTCACCCTGCTCACCCCCGACCGCTTCCTGTGGTCCTCGGGCATGACCCCCGAGTTCGTCGGCGGGCGGTACCGTGAGGAGGAGACGCGCATCGACCTGCTCCGCCTGTGCCTGGAGGGTGGGGTGACCTTCGTTCAGGACCGGGCGGCGCGGGTGGATGTGGCGGCGCGCGAGGTCGTCACGGCGGGGGACGAGCGCCTGCCCTACGACCTGGCCGTGTTCGATGTGGGAGGTCAGCCGGTCGACGAGGAGGACGCCGGGGACGCCGTGCGGGTCAGGCCCCTCCCCGAACTGCGCCGCGTGACCGAGTGGCTGGACACGGCCCCGGGTGGGCGGCTCACGGTGGTTGGGGGAGGCGCGGCGGGGGTGGAACTGCTGCTGAACATCACCGCCCGGGTCGCGGGACGGTCCGGGTTCACCTTCACGCTGCTCGAACCCGGGCCGCGTCTCCTGACGGCTTTCGCGCCCGGCCTGGGACGGTACGCCGGGGCACGGCTGCGGGCACGGGGTGTGGACGTGCGGCTGCACACCCGTGTCACCCGCGCCCTTCCCGGACGGGTGGAGTTGGAGGGCGGGGCGAGCCTCCCGGGCGACCTGACCCTCTGGGCGACCGGCACCCGCGGCCAGCCGCTTTTCCGCGCCTCCGGGCTGCCCGTGGAGGACGGGGACTTCCTGCGGGTCACGCGGACCCTCCAGGTGCCGGGGCACCCGCGCCTGTTGGGGGCCGGGGACGCCGTGCAGGTCGAGGGGCTGAGCCTGGACCGCAGCGGCGTGAACGCGGTGAAGCAGGGGCTGCACCTGCGGGGCGGTGTGGACCGCCTGCTGCGCGGCCTGGAGCGGGGGCAGCCCCCGGAGACTATGCGGCTGCGGCGCTTTCGCCCCTACCCCGCCTCGCCCTACCTGCTCTCGACGGGGGAGCCGGAGGGCTGGCTGGCGCTCGGCCCGTTTCTGTGGGCGCGGGGCCGGGTGTGGCTGGCGCTCAAGCACCGGGTGGACCGCCGCTGGGTGGGCCGGTTTCACGAGGGTCCGCCTGCCCTGTCACCCCTCACCTGAAGGGCACGCAGTGTGGGGGGACGTGATTCCTCCCCTTCCTGCCAACCCCTACCCTCCTGCGGCGAGAGATGACGTGGGCACAGGTTCTGGCGATCTGCCTCGGCGCCATACCCCCGGGCACGGGGCCTCGGGGCAGTGTCCACCTCGCCATCCGCCCCGCCCTTCCCGAGTCGTCCGTCCGCGTAGAAGAGCAGCGCGGCGAGATCCGGGGCGCGGCCATGTGGGCTTGTTCGGGTCCCAGGGGGGGCGCAGAAACCTTGTCATGCCGAGCGAATGTGAAGCCTCTCCAGGCGAGACCCTTGGTTCAGGGGACAAACCTTTTGAGCTGTGCCCTAATTCCGCCTCCCCAGCAGGTTTGCCAGGGCCCGCCGCATCTCGGGAAAGGCGAGCGGGAGGGAGGCCAGCGAGGCTATGGTCGCCACCTGGCAGTACGCGCAGAGGGCCTTGTTCTCCCGCCACTCCTCGCGGCCGAGTTCCACAGCGGTGGCGGCGTCCCCCAGAATCTTCAGCCCCATCATGACGGGGAGCAGCGGCAGATTCGAGGCCCGGTCCTTGCCCCCGGCGGCAGCCAGCCAGGCGGTCGCGCCGTAGCTCACGACCATCATCACGGCGTCTGGGGTGTTCAGGCGCTTGTAGCCGTAGTCGGAGGCGTCCACCCGGCTGGAATCGAAAATTCGCAGCGGGGGATCGGGCAGGCGGCGGATGATGCCGGTCTGGTACAGCGTCACGATCTGCCCCATCGCCGCGCCCAGCAGCGACAGGCCGATGATCCAGCGGCGGCGGTGAAGGTCGGGGGTGCGTGCTTCGCGCAGTTCACGGCTGAGCTGAGTCGGGTCCACAGAATTCCTCCCCGGGCGCGGGGGGCGCCCATGCCCTCCCACTCTTCCCGGCAAGCCCCCGTTCCCGGATGAAAGGCCTGTGGTGATCCCTTGGGCATAGGGTCTCTGTAGGAAGGCTTGCAGTGCGCGGCCCGCACGCTACCCTCACCCCATGATGGGTGCCCCGGATTACGACTGGCTCTACTCCCGCACCCGTTCGGGCCGGGAACGGGGGCCGGGGGCCGCGCGGGCACTCCTTGACCGTCTGGGTTCGCCGGACGCCGCGTTCACCTGCATCCGGGTGGTCGGCACGAACGGCAAGGGCAGCACCTGCGCGATGCTGGAGGCCGGGCTCCTCGCGGCGGGCGTCCGGGTCGGCTGCTTCACGAGCCCGCACCTCCAGCACTACGAGGAACGGGTGCGGGTGAACGGCCGCGACCTTGACCCAGCCCGCACCGCCGCCTTCATCGACTGGGCGAAAGGCCACGCCCCGGGAGCCGCCTTCTTCGACCTCACCCTCGCCCTCGCCTGCCTGACCTTCGCCGCAGATGGGGTGGAGGTCGTCGTGATGGAGGCCGGTGTGGGTGGCGCGACGGACGCGACCCAGGCCCTCACCCACGTCTCGGCCGTCTCCCTGACGAACGTGGCCCTCGACCACGTGACCGTGCTGGGGGAAACCGTGCCCGCCATCACCCGGGACAAGGCCCGCGCCGCGCGGCCCGGCGTTCCCTTCCTGACGACCGCCACCGGCAAGGCCCTGGAGGTGGTGCGCGAGGTCACGGCGGAGGTGGGCGCCCCGCTCCTCACGCCGGACACCCATCCGGCCCTGTTTGCCCTCCCCCATCCTCCGGCCCTCACGGGGGCACACCAAGAGGCGAACGCCGCCCTGGCCGCCGCGACCCTCCGCACCCTGGGCTATGGCGATGGGGTGGATGCGGCCCTGAAGGCCACTCACCCCGCCCGTCTCGAACGCTTCGAGGTGGGGGGCCGGACGGTCCTGATCGACGGCGCCCACAACCCCCACGCGACCCGGGCTCTCTCCGCCAGCGTTCCCCACGCCGACGTGCTGCTGTTCGGCAATCTCGCCCGCAAGGACACGGAGGCGACCCTCACCCCCCTGCTGGAGATCTCGCCCGTGCGGGTCTTCACCGCCCCCGGCGACCATGCCACCCCGCCCGAGCCCCTCGCGCAACGGTACAGCGGTTTTGCCCACCCTGACCCCCGGGAAGCCTTCGCGCAGGCCCTCGCCCTGACCCCACCGGGCGGCACCCTGCTTGTCACCGGCAGCCTCTACCTGGCTGGGACGGTTCGGGGCCTTCTGAACCCCGCTTGACAGAACCGGTGGCCGTTCCTATACTGCTCTCCGCTCTGGGTCGTTAGCTCAATTGGCAGAGCAGCTGACTCTTAATCAGCGGGTTGTAGGTTCGATTCCTACACGACCCACCAGAGAAAACCCCGCCGAGTGCGGGGTTTTACATTTGCTACTGCCAGTCGCAAAATTCGGCGTGCTGTGGGTAGGTGAACAAATAAGACTGTGGATAATGATACAGAACTTCCATTCAAAGAGGCCTTTTTGCTAGACAGCAAAAGCAAGCAGGGCCACCTTCACGGATGGCCCTGCTTTGCTCTAATATGCCGCTCAGATGACCCCGAAATCTGCGGTTCCTCCCCTCATCACCGGCACGCTCACCTCGCGGGGCTTCGGCACGGTCGGGCGCTCGGTCTTGATGGGTTGGGGCGCCGGGGCAGGGGTGACTTTCATGACCACATGCATGTCAGGCCGCCTTTCGCGAGCAAGGGGTCATGACGCCATAATCGCGAGGACCGCCCATCCGCATCACCCCGTAGTCGCGGGGACCACCCAATTTCATCACTCCGTAATCGCGGGGGCCGCCCATCCGCATTACGCCGTAGTCGCGGGGACCACCCAGGTTGTAGGGAATCTGTGATAGTTCTGTAAGAGTGGTGGGGATAGCCTGAAGTTTCATGGCTTAAGGTTACTGGGGTGGGCATGAGGAGACAGATGGACGCGCTGGATGCAATAAAATCAGCGTTTGAATCGGGCAATTACCGATCTGTCATCACAAATGCGCCTTTAATCGAACAGGCCACGCCCGAGCTATGGCGAATGGTCGGTTTATCCCATCTTAGGCTGCGCGAGTTTGAGTTAGCTGAAACGCCCTTAACCAGAGCTAGTGTTCTGGGGGATCTGGAGGCGATGGTCGAGCTGGGCAATCTTCTACGCCTAATGGGCCGTTTTGAAGAGGCTATCGAGCAATTTTCCCAGATTGAACCCCTACTTTCAGGCGAACTAGCTCTGCGTAACCATAGGTGGTGGGGCACAGCAGAGTTTCAAATGGGGAATGTCGATCCTGGTCTAGCCCGTTGTGAGAAGGCTTGGCACGGATACATGGGGATGGGCGACGAGGAATTAACCGGACGAGTCACTCAGACTTTAGGTCAGATGTATTCTGTTATTGGGAATGATCGTCGGGCGCTTCAGTTGTATAGGGAGGCTCTCAAGCTGCTTAGTGTCGAGCCAATTCCATACCCACGCATATCGGCACTGCATAGCGCCGCCAGCCTGTATTTAGATTTTAGAGATTTTAATGGGGCGGAGACCTATCTCAAGGAAGCCCGCTCAATTCTAATGAGGCCCGAGTTTTCCTCGGATCAGTGGTTGATTTTAATTCTTGCTGTAGAAGCAGAACTTCACCGTCTGCGGGGAGATCGAGGTAAGTTACACACGACTCTACTAGAACTGATGTCCCTTGTAGAACGAAGTGACGACCATGAACTTCGCATCTGGACTGCCTCCCGTCTCGCGGAATTCTACAGTGAGCAGGGGCAGCACGCGAAGGCGCTGGAAGCCCTCCATAGCGCCGTCGCACCGGGCCAGGAATTGCCGCCTCCCCTGCTGGTCACGCGTGGTGTGGTGCTGCGGCGGCGGGGGCAGATCGAGCTAGCCCTGGCTGATTTCAAGGCGGCACTGCCCGAAGTGCGAGCCTCTCAGGACTCGCATCTCCTCACTCGCACCCTCCTCCACTACGCAGATGCGTTGCGGCGGGCGAGCAAAACCCGGGCGTCGGTGGAGGCACTGCGGGAGGCGCTGGAACGGTTATTGCAGGAACGGGACAAGGCGCGGTATCGCCCGGACATTGAGGAACTGGCTGAACTGACGCACAGCGCGATGCTGGAGCCGGAGGTCGCCCCCTTCATGGAGGCGGTGCTGGAGAAACTGGCGGCCATGACGGGCGGGGCGCTGCTGGACGAGGAGCGGCTGACCCACGTGCAGGTGCAGACCCTGGGCCGGGTGCAGGTGACGCGTGACGGGCGGCCGGTGCCGCTGACGCTGCACGGGAGCGCGCTCCTGCTGGTCTACCTCAGCCGGAATCCCGGGCGGACCCGGCAGGAAATCCAGCTCGACCTGTATCCGGACAAGGAACCGGTGGCGGGGTCCAACTACATCCGCAGCGCGATCCGCGAACTGCGTGAGGGGCTGGGGCGGGACGTGGTGGTGCATTCGGGGCCGCACAACCAGCCGCGCTACGTACTGGGGCCGGGGGTCAGCCTGACGCTGGACGTGGAGGAACTGGGCTACGCGCTGGAGCGCGGGGACGTGGCGCGGGTGCTCGCGCTGTACCGCGGCCCCTTCCTGTCGCCGGTGACGGACAGCGAGTGGGCGGACAGACTGCGCGAGGAGTTGCAGGCCGCCGTCACGACCACGCTGCGCGAACAACTGCGCTCGGCGCGGGCGACGGGGGACCTGAGGCGGGCACTGCTCCTCGCCAACCAGTACCTGCGGGTGGACCCCTACGACCCCGAGGTGCTGGCCGAGCGGGTGGAGATCGCCCGGGCCGTGGCTCCCGCCCAGGAGGTCGCCCGGTACGTGGTGGAGTTGCAGCGTATGGAAGCCTGAACCTACCCCACGGGGTAGCCTGCGCACATGGCGGACGAGCGGACGAACGAGGCGCACCCCAACTGGGTCAGGCTGGTCCCGGACGAGGTCCAGCCCTGGGACACTCTGGCATCCCGGGTGCTGGTGGACGGCTTCCGGATGGTGCTGGAGGACCGGGCGCGGACGGCGGCGGGCGTGGAGGTCGTGTACCAGTACCGGCCGCGCGGTCCCCGTGCTGTCTTTGTGCTGCCAGTCACTGTGCGGGGAGAGGCCGTCCTCATCCGGCAGTACCGTTACCCGCTGCGGGCGACCATCTGGGAGGTCGTGGCGGGCGGCGTGGAGCGGGGGGAGGACCTGCTCGCGGCGGCCGCGCGTGAACTCGCCGAGGAGGTGGGCGGTACAGCGGCCGAGTGGGTGCCCCTCCCCGGCTTCTACCCCCAGCCCAGCATCAGTGGCGTGGTGTTCTACCCCCTGCTGGCGCTGGGCGTGACGCTGGGCGAGACCGCGCACGAGGAGACGGAGGTCATCGAGCGCGTCACCCTCCCCCTGACCGAGGCGTACCGGATGCTCGACGCGGGCGAGATTCAGGACGGCCCGAGCAGCCTGACGCTGTGGCACGCGCGGCAGCACCTGCTGGAGCGCGGCCTGCTGTGACCGGCACGGACCTGCCCGCCCCCTTCACCACCCTCGCCGCGCCACACCGTTTTGACGCCGTAGTCGAGAACAGCGAGTTCCTGGCCTTCGCCGGGCGGGCCGACACACCGGAGGAGGCGCTTGCCCAGCTGGCGGCCCTTCGGGAACGTTACCCCGACGCCACCCACCACTGCTGGGCCTACCGCATCGGCCCCCTGTACCGGTTCAGCGACGATGGGGAACCAGGCGGGACGGCGGGTTCCCCCATCCTGCGAGCCATCGAGGGGCAGGGGGTGGATCACGTCATGGTCGTCGTGGTGCGCTACTACGGCGGTGTGAAGCTGGGCACCGGGGGGCTGGTTCGGGCGTACGGCGGCACGGCGGCGGAATGCCTGCGGACGGCCCTGCGTGAGGCCGTTCGCCCCCGCCACACCCTCACCGTCCATGTGCCCTTCGAGCACCTGAGTGCGCTGTATCACCTGCTGGGCACCTTTGACACTGTGCGGGGTGAGGAGGCGTACACGGTGTCGGGCGTCGCGCTCGACGTTGGGGTCTACCCTGAGAACGCGGACGCCTTTGCGGCAGCGCTGCGGGACGCGACGCGGGGGGCGGCAGGGGTGGAAGGGCCGGACACCTGAACGAGGCCGGGGCCTCTATCCTCCCCCCATGACTTCCTCCCCCCTCCCCCACCGCATCGGCTACGGAGAAGATGCCCACCGCCTCGCCGAGGGGCGGTCTCTCGTGCTGGGGGGTGTGGCCATTCCCCACGCCGGGCGCGGCGCGGTCGCCCACAGCGATGGCGACGCCGTGCTGCACGCCGTGGCGGACGCGCTGCTCTCGGGCCTGGCGCTGGGGGATATCGGGCAGTATTACCCGGACACGGCACCGGAGAACGCGGGGCTGGACTCGCGGGTCATTCTCATGCGCTGCCTGGAATTGGTACGGAAGCGGGGCTACGCGCCTGTCAACCTCGCACTCGTCGTCACGCTCGACCGCCCGAAGCTGGGACCGCTGCGCGCGGACATCGCCCGCAGCCTGGCCGAACTCCTGGGCCTGCGCGAGACCGAGGTGGGCGTGAGCTTCAAGACCTCCGAGGGGCTGGCGCCCGACCACGTGCAGGTGCGGGTGACGGTGCTGCTCGCGCGGA
This sequence comes from Deinococcus apachensis DSM 19763, assembly GCF_000381345.1. Taxonomy (NCBI): domain Bacteria; kingdom Thermotogati; phylum Deinococcota; class Deinococci; order Deinococcales; family Deinococcaceae; genus Deinococcus; species Deinococcus apachensis. The sequence goes on from NZ_KB906405.1 coordinate 23,994, forward strand.
TGGGGGCATGACTCCTTCTCCCCTGCTGCGCGTCGTGCTGTTCGAGCCGGAAAAGGCGGGCAACGTCGGCAACGTGGCGCGCACCTGCGCCGTGCTGGGGGCCGAGTTGCACCTGATCCGGCCCTTCGGCTTCCACCTGCACGACCGCGAGTTCCGCCGCGCTGTGATGGACTACCTGGAGGGAGTGACGCTTCACGAGCACGCCAACTGGACGGCGTTTCAGGCGGCGCTGGAGCCGGACGCGCGTGTATGGGCCTTTTCCACGCACGCGAGCACCCTCTACACCCGGGCGGGCTTCCAGCGGGGCGATTACCTCTGCTTCGGGCCGGAGTCGCGCGGATTGCCCACCTGGCTGCGCGAGGGCCTGTCTGCCCTGAAGCTCCCGCAGCCGGGCGGGGGCCGCAGCCTGAATCTGTCGGTGGCGGTGGGAGCGGCGGCCTTCGAGGCGGGGCGGCAGATCGAGGGGTGGTGAGGGGCGGTCAGCCGTCCCGCGTACCGCGCCGCTGAGTCAGGCAGACCAAGCCACTCACCCAGCGACGACGCAGGGGTAGGCGCCGCTCTCGTCCGGGCGGCAACTGTGTGCATCCGCAACGGCCGAGGCCAGCAGCACGCCGAGGGGCGGCCCGAACGTGAACAGCACCCACAGCACGGCGGCGGGGAGGACCCAGCGGCAGCTTAAAGCCCACCGTACAGGAGGTCCCACCGCCGTCGATGTTCAGCGGTTTAAGGTCCCTCCGCCACTTCTACTATTTCGACTCCTCTCGAATTGATCTAACTTTGATTCGAGAGGAGTCGAAATGTTACAGTCACACAGAGAAGCGGCTCAGAAGCGGATGAATGCCGAGTACCACCGCATCCTTGAAGAACTCCTGACGAACGCCGAGCGGGACCTGCGGCTGACCCACTCGGCGGGGGCGGTCACCGCGGAGGCGCAGGCCCATCTTGACACGCTCAGGGCGGCGCTGGGAATTTATGCGTCCAGCCACCTGATCGCGTGCGGCGAGCGGCCCTGGCCCCGGGAGGCGCGGGCGTGAGTGCCGATCTGAACGCCCGCGCCTCCGTCTTCCGCGCCCTGTCGCACCCCGTGCGATTGACACTGTTGCGCCTGACGTGGACGGAGCCCCTGTCCGGCGAGACCCTGGCGCGGCTGATGAACCTCGCGCCCGCCACGGTCAGTCACCACCTCGCGCAACTGGCGGAGGCGGGGCTGACGACCGTGCGACCGGACGGGCACCACCGCCTGCACGGGGCCAACCACGCGGCCCTGGGCGTGACGCTCGCCACCCTGATTCGGGGGGAGGCGGCTCCGCCCGTCGCCGAGGACCCGTACCGCGCCCGGGTCCTGCGCACCTTCCTGAAGGACGGGCGGCTGACCCGCATTCCCGCTCAACGCAAGAAACGCGACGTGATCCTGTTTGAGCTCGCCACCCTCTTCGAGCCGGGCCGCACCTACACCGAGCGCGAGGTGAGCGACGCCCTGGCCGAGTTGCACCCCGATTTCTTCACCCTGCGGCGTGAACTCGTGGGGCTGGGCCTGCTCGCCCGCGAGAACGGGATGTACTGGCGGGTGGCCGGGAGCGTCCCGGAGCGCGGGCCGGACGCTCCCTCTTCCCCGCCTGGGGCCGTAGAGTGACGCCCATGACCTCCAACCCGGCCCTTGAGGAGAAGCTCGCCCGCTACGCCGAACTGCTCGTCCGCACGGGCGTCAACCTGCCGAAGGGGGGCAGGGTCCTCGTGCGCGCGCCCGTGGACGCCGCGCCCCTGGTGCGGCTGGTGGTCCGCGCCGCGTACCGGGCGGGGGCCGACGACGTGCGCGTGACCTACGGCGACCCCTACCTGGCCCTCGCCCTGTTCGAGGAAGGCACGGACGCCGCCGTGGACTACCTGCCGGGCTGGCTCGCGGCCGAGCAGGAGGCGATGGTGGCGGATGGGTACGCCTTCATCTCCATTGTGGGCGAGGACCCCTCGCTGCTCGCCGGGGTGGACCAGGGCCGGGTCGCGCGGCGCTCCAAGGCCCTCGCCGCCGCCACCCGCGACGTGAGCCGCGCGATCAGCGGCATGGAGGTCAACTGGACCGTCGCCGCCATGAGCACCCCCGCCTGGGCGCGCCGTGTCTACCCCGAGCTGCCGGGGGAGGAGGCCGTCGCCCGGCTGTGGGACGACATCTTCGCGGTCACCCGCGCCGACGGGCCGGACCCGGTGGGCGCCTGGACGGTGCATCTGGACCGCCTGGAGCGCCTCTGCACCTTCCTCAACGAGCAGCAGTACGCGGCCATCCACTTCAGGAGCGGGCTGGGCACCGACCTCACCGTGGGTCTGGCCGAGAACCACATCTGGCAGGGTGGCGCGGAGACGGCGAAAAACGGCATCCGCGGGGTGCCCAACCTCCCTACCGACGAGGTGTTCACGGCGCCGCACCGGGGGCGGGTGGACGGGGTGGCGGTCGCCTCCAAGCCGCTGAGCGTGCGCGGCCAACTTGTCGAGGGCATCCGTATGCGCTTCGAGAACGGCCGGGCGGTGGAGGTCAGCGCCGAGAAGGGTGAGGACACACTGCGGCAACTCATCGAGACGGACGAGGGCGCGGCCCGCTTGGGTGAGGTTGCGCTCGTGCCCGCCTCGGCCCCTGTTGCACAGACGGGAACGCTCTTCCTGAACACCCTGTTTGACGAGAACGCCGCCTCGCACATCGCCCTGGGCCGCTGCTACTCCACAAATGTGCGGAGCGGCGAGAATCCAGAAGCGCTGCTCGCGGCGGGCGGCAACGACTCGCTGATCCACGTGGACTGGATGATCGGCACGCCCGACACCGATGTGGACGGCGTGCGGATGGACGGCTCGCGCGAGGCCCTGATGCGCGGGGGCGAATGGGTGGTGGGAGAGCGGTCAGCCGTCAGCGATCCGCCCTCGGCGGCGAAAGCCAACGCTTAAGCCTTCGCCCCTGACCGCTGAATGCTGACCGCCCATTACAATGCCCCCCATGACCTCTTCTGACTCCTACCAGCCCGCAGGCTTCCAGCCGACCCCCGAACTCTCTCCCGAGCGCCAGACGCGCTTCTCGCAGGCGCCCGACCTCGGCGAGGGCATCGAGCCCGGCAAGCAGTACCGCGCCGTGCTGGAGACGAGCAAGGGCCGCATCGTGATCGACCTCTTTGCGGACGAGGCGCCCGTCACGGTGAATTCCTTCGCCTACCTGATCCGCCACCACTACTACGACGGGATCAAGTTCCACCGGGTGATCGAGGGCTTCATGGCGCAGGGCGGCGACCCCACCGGCACGGGCGCGGGCGGCCCCGGCTACGACTTCGAGGACGAGTTTGTGGGCAACCCACACCGCCACGACGGCAAGGGCGTGCTGAGCATGGCGAACCGCGGCCCCGGCACGAACGGCTCACAGTTCTTCATCACCTTTGGGCCGACGCCCCACCTCGACGGTCGGCACACTGTGTTCGGGCGCGTGGTGGAGGGGCTCGACGTGCTCGACCGCCTCACCCGCATCCAGCCGGGGATGCCCGGCACGCCGGACGTGATCGAGCGGGCGTACCTGGTGGAGAAGAACGCGGAAGGCTGAAGGGCAAAGGCTGAAGGCAGGGGGCTGAAGTTCTAGCCCCCTGCCTTCAGCCTTTCTGTGGGAACCCCGTGAGAGGGTCGCGCTAGACTGAACCTCATGGACAACCGCACGAACCTCGACGACTACCTCGCGGGGCTGGGGATCAGTGACGCCGACGAGAGCGCGCCGCTTCCCCCCGCCCCGGAGGTCGCCGCCCCGGCCTCCCACGCGCTGGAGGCCGCGCACGAGGACCCCCGGGCGGTGCTGGAACGCTTCCTGAAGGGCCTGACGAGCCGCATCGACCCTGAACTCTCCGTCACCGTCCGCGAGGGCGAGGACGCCCTGGAGGCCGAGATCAGTGGGGAGAACGCCGCCCGGCTGGCGGGCCGCGATGGCCGCACGCTGGGCGCCATCGAGGTCATCGCGTACACGGTCCTTGCCAAGCAGGCGGGCCGCAGCGACCTGCGGGTGCGGGTGGACGTGGGCGGCTTTCGCAGGCGGCAGGCCGACACCCTCTCCAAGCTCGCCGAGCGGCTGGCCGTGCAGGTCGCCAAGAGCGGCGAGGCGCACGAACTCCAGCCCATGCCCGCCGCTGACCGCCGCGTGATCCACATCGCCCTTAAGGAACACCCCGACGTGATGACCGAATCCATCGGTGAGGGAAGCGCCCGGCGATTGATCATCAGGCCCCGGCACGGGTAGGGGGACGGGCAGGCGCGTCCCACTTTCCATGCCCCCCGAGCCTCAACTCCTCACCGTCCGCGCGTGGCTGCACGAGGCCGCGCGCCTGCTGCGTGACGCGGGAGTGCCCTCGCCCCAGGCGGACGCGCGGGTGCTCGTGACCCACGTCCTGAACCTGGGAGGGGCAGCCCTGCTCACCCGTGGAGGGGAGGTGGTGCCTGAGGCCGACGCGGCGCGGCTGAAGAATCTCATTACGCGCCGGGCGACCCGCGAACCCCTCCAGCATCTGCTGGGCGAGGTGGAGTGGGGCGGCGTGCGGCTGCGAACGGACGGGCGGGCGCTCGTGCCCCGGCCTGAAACGGAGTGGCTGCTGCACCTGGCCATCGAGACGTTGCGGGACAGGATTGCGCCGCACGTGCTGGACGTGGGAACCGGGACGGGGGCGCTCGCGCTGGGGCTGAAGGCTGCCCGCCCCGATGTCACAGTGACGGCCACCGACCTCAGTCCGGATGCCCTGGGCCTGGCGAGGGAGAACGCGACCCTGAACGGGCTGGATGTCGCGTTCATCGAAGGCAGTCTCCTCGCGGGTCTCCCCGGCCCCTTCGACCTGATCGTGAGCAACCCGCCCTACCTGCCGGGCACTGACCGGGCGGAGGCTGACCCCGAAGTGCGCTTCGACCCCGACCTCGCCCTGTACGCGGGGCCGGACGGGCTGGACGTGGCGCGACCCCTGGCAGCGGAGGCGGGCTGTGCCCTCGCCCCGGATGGCGTGCTGTTGCTGGAACTCGATCCGCGGAATGCGGCCCTCTTTGCCGAAGAGCTGCGTCACCACGGCTGGCACGCCGAAGTCCTCCCTGACCTGACCGGGCGGGAGCGGTTCGTGCGGGCGGGAAGGCCTACTCTCCTCTGAACGACCTCACTCTCCTGCCCCTGGTGGGGTGTTAAGGTGAACCACGGCAACCCCTCGCCCAAGTCGGGCCGGGTTGCACATCCCCCACCTTCCACCCGCGTCCCGCGAGACGCCCCGTGCCCGCACGGTAAGCCCGCCCGAGAGGCGGCGATGGAGCCCCCGCATGACCAGCCACGCGCAGTTCACGAGCGTCTTCCCACAGGTTTTCGGGAGGCGCTCGCCCTACTCGTTTTCCCAGTGCAGCTTTTCCCAGTCCAGCCCTGTGGGAGCCCCCGATGAAGCTTGAGCAACGGTACGAAGGCAAGGCGAAGAGGGTCTACGCCACCGAGAATCCCCACGAGTACATCGTGGAGTACAAGGACGACGCCACCGCCTTCAACGGGGTGAAAAAGGCCCAGATTCGGGGCAAGGGCGAGATCAACAACGCGATCACCGCGCATCTCTTCCCGCTGCTGGAAGCGGCCGGGATTCCCACCCACTTCGTCGAGCGGCTGAGCGACCGCGAGCAGCGTGTCCGGGCGGTCGAGATCATTCCCGTCGAGGTCATCGTGCGGAACGTGGCGGCGGGCAGCTTCAGCGAGCGGCTGGGCGTGGAGGAAGGGACGGAACTGCGCCGCCCCGTCGTTGAGTACTGCTACAAGAGCGACACGCTGGGGGATCCCCTTATCAACACGGACACCGCCGTCGCGCTGGACTGGGCGGGCGAGGAGGAGTTGAGCCGCATCCGCGAACTCGCGCTCCGGGTCCGTGACTTCCTGACCCCGTACTTCGCGGGGCGCGGCATCCGCCTGGTCGACTTCAAGCTGGAGTTCGGGCGCACCCACGACGGCCAGATCATCCTCGCCGACGAGATCAGCCCCGACACCTGCCGCTTCTGGGACGCGGCCACGAACGAGAAGCTTGACAAGGACCGCTTCCGCCGCGACCTGGGCGGGGTGGAGGACGCCTACGCCGAGATGCTACGGCGCGTCATCGCACCCGCCCAGGGTTGAGTTCCTCTCTTCTCCACGGAGTTTTTGCCATGCCCACCTTTACCGCCAAAGTCTTTGTCACCCTCAAGCCGTCCATCCTCGACCCGCAGGGCCGCACCGTGGAGCGGGCGCTGTCGCACCTGGACCACGCCAATGTGTCGGGGGTGCGCGTCGGCAAATACATCGAACTCACGCTCAGCGGTGAGCGCCCGGGGGTCGAAACCCAATTGCAAGGCATAGTGGAGAACGTGCTGAGCAACCCCGTGATGGAAAACGCGCGCTGGGAGCTGGAAGAGGTGCGCGAGGTGGCGGGCGCGTGAAGACGGCTGTGATCCAGTTCCCCGGCTCCAACTGCGACGCGGACGCCCTGCACGCCGCCCGGCTGACCCTGGACCCGGACGCGCAGTTCGTGTGGCACACCGAGGCGGGCTTGCCGGAAGGTACCGAACTCGTGTTCCTGCCAGGCGGGTTCTCCTACGGGGACCACCTGCGCTCCGGGGCGATTGCCGCCCGCAGCCCGATCATGGCCGCCGTGAAGGAACACGCCGAGCGTGGCGGCTTTGTCCTGGGTGTCTGCAACGGCTTTCAGGTGCTGACGGAGGCGGGCCTGCTCCCCGGCGCCCTCTCGCGCAACCGCGACGTGCACTTCCACTGCGCGCCCGTTCACCTGCGGGTGGAGAACGCGCACACGGCCTACACGGAGGCGTACGAATCCGGCCAGACCATCGAGATTCCCATCGCGCACGGCGAGGGCAACTACTACGCGGACCCGGAAACGATTGCCCGCCTGGAGGCCGAGGGCCGGGTGGTGTTCCGCTACCTGGACAACCCCAACGGCTCCCTGAACGACATCGCCGGGATCATCAACGAGGGCGGGAACGTGCTGGGCATGATGCCGCACCCCGAGCGCGCGGTGGAGTTGCTGCTGGGGAGCGAGGACGGGCGGGGAATCTTCGAGTCGCTGAAAGCGTGCGTGGTGAAGTGAACGAGTTGAGGGACTTCCTGAAAGAGCAGTACGCGGCGGAGCTGGGGGCCTTCCGCGCGGCGCTAAATACCGTTCCAGAGAAGAGCTTCGCCCTGTCGGGGACGGGTCACAGTCCGGCCTGGCACGCCCTGCACATCGCGGAGTGGCTGCGGCTGGCCGTGCTGAACGACCGTTCCCCCAGCTACGCCCACCTGGGCTGGGAGGACCAGGCATGGACGCGGGAACTAGGCGGCACCCCCGCTCGGGGCGAGAGCGCCGGAAAGGACGCGGTGCTCGCGTATTTGGATGACATTTCCGGGCAGGTGCTGACGTTCCTGCAAGGCATGAGCGAGGCGGACATACGGGGCACCAGCTTTTCCCCCAGCGCCCCGAATGGCGAGCGGCCCCGCCTCCAGGGGCTGGGGCTGCACCTGCGGCACATCGCGTACCACCGGGGCCAGGTGCGCCTCGGGATGAAGGAGCAGGCATGACGGCGGTGAACCCTTCCCTCCGCGACCGCGCCGGAACCTTCGGCCTGACCACCGACGAATATGACCTCCTCGTCCAGGGCATCGGGCGCGAGCCGAATGCGCTGGAGGCGGCCATTGTCGGCGCGATGTGGTCCGAGCACTGCGGGTACAAGAACTCGCGGCCCCTCTTCCGCGCCTTTCCCACGACCGGGCCGCAGGTGTTGCAAGGCCCCGGCGAGAACGCGGGCGTGGTGGACATCGGCGAGGGGTGGGGCGTGGCCTTCAAGATGGAGAGTCACAACCACCCCAGTGCCGTGGAACCTGTGCAGGGGGCGGCGACGGGCGTTGGCGGCATCCTGCGCGACATCTTCGCCATGGGCGCTCGGCCCTTCGCGGTGCTGGACTCGTTGCGCTTCGGCAACCCCGACTCGCCCCGCACCCGGTTCCTGCTGAACGGGGTCGTGGAGGGCATCAGCCACTACGGCAACGCCATCGGCGTGCCCACGGTGGGTGGCGAGGTGACCTTCCACCCCTCCTACCAGGAGAACCCGCTGGTTAACGTGATGGCCCTGGGCCTGCTGCGCCACGAGGACCTGGCGAAGGGCACGATGGGCGAGGTCGGCAACCAGATCGTATACGTCGGTTCCAAGACGGGGCGCGACGGGCTGGGCGGCGCGGTGTTCGCATCGGCGGACCTCAGCGACGCCTCGCAGGCCGACCGCCCCGCCGTGCAGGTGGGCGACCCCTTCATGGAGAAGCTGCTGCTGGAGGCCACGCTGGAGGCAATTCAGGCGGGCCTGGTGGCGGGCGTGCAGGACATGGGTGCCGCCGGTCTGGTCTCCTCCACGTGTGAGATGGCGTACCGGGCAAGTCTGGGCATCACCATGAACCTCGACCTCGTGCCGACGCGGGAGAGCGGCATGGTGCCGATGGAGCTGTGCCTCAGCGAGTCGCAGGAGCGCATGATTCTGGTGCCCGTGCCGGGGCGGGAGCAGGAACTGCTCGACCTCCTCGCCAAGTGGGAACTCGACGTGGTGACCATCGGCGAGGTAGAGGCGCACGGCCGTTACCGCCTGACCTGGCGCGGCGAGATCGTCTGTGATCTGCCCGTCGCCCTGTTGAACGAGGCGCCCAAGTACACTCGCCAGGGCGTGGAGTCGGAGGAGATCCAGGCCAGGCGCGAGCGGGACCTGAGCGGCGTGCCGGTCCCCGGCGACCTGGGCGCGGTGCTGGTGGACCTCCTCACTCACCCCACTATCGCCTCCAAGCGCCCGATCTTCGAGCGGTACGACCATCAGGTCATGACGAATACGGTGGTCGTGCCGGGGGCCGCCGACGCCGCCGTGCTGCGCGTGAAGGGCTCCGGTATGGGCGTGGCCGCCACCTCCGATTGCAACCCACGCTTCGTGTACCTCGACCCCTACACCGGGGCCGCCGCCGCCGTCGCCGAAGCGGCGCGCAACCTCGCCTGCGTGGGGGCGACGCCCTTGGCGATCACGGACAACCTCAACTTCGGGAACCCGCACAACCTCGACGTGTACTACCAGCTTCAGCAGTCCGTTCAGGGCATCTCGGACGCCTGCCGCGCACTGAATACGCCTGTGACGGGCGGCAATGTCAGCCTCTACAACCAGTACACGGAGGGGGACCACAAGGTCGCCATTCACCCCACCCCCACCATCGGCATGGTCGGCGTGCTGCCCGACGTGAACCAGCGGGCCACGCTGGGGCTGAAGGCCGGGCCGCACACCCTCTACCTGCTCGGCAGGCACGCGACGACCATCGGCGCCTCGCAGTACCTCGAAACGGTGCATGGGCTGGAGGCGGGCCGGGTGCCCGAGCTGGACCTGGAGTTAGAAGGAAAGGTCATTGAGGGGACGCTCGCCCTCATCCGCGCGGGTCTGACGACTACCGCTCACGACTGCTCGGAGGGCGGCCTCGCTGTCGCCCTGGCCGAGATGGCGATTGCGGGTGGGCAGGGCCTGAAGGTCACGCTGGCCGCGCCGGAAGGGGGGCGCCCGGACGCCCTGCTGTTCGGGGAGGCGCACAGCCGCGTGATCGTCGCCGTTCCCCTGGGCCACGAGCAGGCGGCTCAGGAACTGCTGGACGGCCTGCGGATTCCTTACACCGTGCTGGGGGACAGCACCCCGGGCAGTGAGAGGGTTGCCATTTCCGTGACCGGGGCGAACGTACAGTTGAGCGTGACTCTTGACGCGCTGAGAACCGCCTTTGAAACGCCGCTGCGGGAGATCCTGGGGTGATCTTCGACCCCGTGACCGACAAGCCGCAGGACGAGTGCGGTGTCTTCGGCCTGTACTCGCCGCAGCCGAACGACCTCGCCTGGCTGACCTACCTGGGCCTGTTCGCCCTGCAACACCGCGGGCAGGAGGCGGCGGGCATGTGCGTTTCCGACGGCGACAAGTTCCACGTGGACAAGGACCTGGGCCTGGTCACCCAGGTCTTCGACGAGCGGCGGCTGGACGGCCTGCGGCTGCCCAATGCCCGCGTCAGCATCGGCCACGTGCGCTACTCCACCACGGGCTCCAACCTGCGCTTCAACGCGCAGCCCCTCACCACCCGCACGAACAAGGGTCTGCTGGGCCTGGCGCACAACGGCAATTTCGTGAACGCCCGCGAGGTCCGGGGCGCCATGCTGATGGAGGGCGCCCTCTTCCAGACCACGAACGACTCCGAGGTGATGCTCAACCTCATCGCCCGCGAGTCGCACATGGACCTGATTGAGGCGACAGCGAGCGCGATGAAGAAGCTCAAGGGCGGGTACGCCTGCGTGCTCATGAGCCGCACGGCCCTGATCGGCTTCCGCGACCCACACGGTGTGCGACCCCTGGTGATCGGCCAACGGGAGGACGGGGCGTGGGTCCTCGCGTCCGAGCCCTGCGCCCTGTACGCGGTCGGTGCCCGGCTGATCCGCGACGTGCAGCCTGGCGAGCTCGTGTGGTTCGACCGGGACGGGCTGCACTCGCTGATGGTGGAACCGAAGCGGCCCACCCCCTGCTCGTTCGAATGGATCTACTTCGCGCGCAGTGACGGCGAACTCGATGGCGTGGACATTCACGAGAGCCGCCTCCGTATGGGCGCGCAGCTCGCCCGCGAGAGGCCGGTGGACGCGGATATCGTGGTGCCCGTGCCCGACTCCGGCATCGGCGCGGCCATCGGGTACGCCCGCGAGAGCGGCATCCCCTTCGACTACGGCCTGTACAAGAACCCCTACGCGGGCCGCACCTTCATCGCCCCCACCCAGGAGGCGCGCGAGCTGAAGGTCAAGATGAAGCTCTCGCCCACAAGCGCGGTGCGGGGCAAACGGGTCGTCCTGATCGACGATTCCATCGTGCGCGGCACCACCAGCCGCCAGATCGTGAATCTGCTGCGCGAGGCGGGGGCGCTGGAAGTCCACTTCCGGGTCTCCAGCCCGCCCATCACGCACCCGTGCTTCTACGGCATCGACACCGCCGCCCGCAAGGAGCTCGTCGCCAGCACCCACAGCATCGAAGAAATCCGGGAGCTGATCGGCGCCGACACCCTCGCCTTCATCAGCGAGCCTGGCTTACGGCAGGCCATCGGCGGCTCAGGCCTGTGTGGCGCATGCTTCACCGGGGATTACCCGGCGGGCACGCCCCTGCTGAACGACGTGGACAAGCTGGCGCTGGAGGTTTGAGGGGTCGGGGCACAATGAGCAGAGGGGCTTTACCCCAAAACCAAACCATGCCCCACTCCCCCTTTGGCCTCCCCCCGACCTCCGCTACGCCCTCGCTCGCGTCCACCCTCCTCCTGACGCCCGCCTCTCCTGCATCTGGGCAACGGAGTCCCAGCCCGACGGGTGGGAGGACGTGCCGCCCGGCGTGCGGGCGTGGTGGCTGTCCCTGACCCGGGAGTTGCTGGGCGGGCCGGGCTGGGGGCGCGTGATGTTGGTGCACGACGCGGGGTATCGGTGGTTCCGAATGCGATACAGGGTGCAGGAGGTGACGCCCGAGCGGGTGCAGGCGGCGGTGGAGGGGGACCATGGAGCGCCTTCCTCCTCTGGGTCGTTCACATTGGCTTGGGGGGCGAGTGTGGAGCGCGGGCGGGTGAGCTGCCGGGGCGCGGCGTTCAGCGTGGGGGATCAACTCGGGGTATGCCTGTACGCGGGGCCGGATGATCTGGAGCGGCTGGGGGTGTGGACAGATCAGGAGCGGTGGCCGTAGGGTTCAGCATTTTCCGGGCCGCCAAAGTTGTCAGCCGGATACGTTTTCAGCCCGAGCCGTTGCGCCTCGCCAAGTTCCTGGTAGGTGTCCTCCAGAGAGCGCTCGCGCAGGGCACGAACGGCATCTGCCAGAGCGGTACTCAGCGAGCAGGGAGCATCTCGGCCCGTTACTCAGCGAGGAAGGCGACGAGATCGGCGGGAAGGGTGGCGGTGACGCGGGTGCTGGGGCCACAGACTGAGCGTACGGGAAATCCAGGCTCGGGCCACGCGCATCTCCTATCCTCGCCCCATGCCTCCTTCCCGTTCCCAGATTCGGCCCGGCCTGACCGTGGACATCGTGCAGAAACAGGACCAGGCGAGTGGCAGGCTCACACGCGGCGTGGTGGCGCAAGTGCTCACGAAGTCGCCCACCCACCCCCACGGCATCAAGGTCCGGCTGACGACGGGGCAGGTGGGGAGGGTGCAGGCAGTGGTGGGCGCGGTGGAGACGGGCTGACCACTACCCGGATCACGGGCAGACTGCCCCACTGACGCGCCCTTCGGTGAACGCCGAGATGGGGACAACTGACTGTCACATTGGCTGCACACTTCTTGTGAAGGGAGTCACGAGAAATGACAGGCCATGCTCCCATCACCCAGAACCTTCAGCTCCGCACGCTCGGCGACGCGGTGGTCCTGCGAGGCGGTCAGCCCCTGGAGTGGCCCGCCCATAGCGCCGAGGAACTGCTGTGGTACTTGCACGCCCACCCGGAGGGCGCGTACCGGGCGGACCTGCTGATGGACCTGTGGGGCCTGGAGGACACCCCCGCCGCTGGCAACCGCTTCCGGGTGGCGCTGCACCGACTGCGGGCGACGCTGGGCAGTGTGGTCACCGTGACCGAGGTGCGGGGGCGGTACGCGCTGCACCCCGACCTCCTGACGGCGAGCGACACGGCGGCGTTGCAGGAGGGCTTGCAGGCGGCCCGGCTGGCCCGAACAGACGCCGAGCGCGAGGAGGCGCTGCGCCGCGCACTCGCCTGCGTAGAGGGCGAGTACCTGCCCCAGGTGCGGGCCGACTGGGTGGAGGAGGCGCGGGCGTACTGGCGCTCGGCCCGGGTGAGGGCCCACGTGGCGCTTGCCGCGCTGCACTGCGCCCGGCGCGAGTGCCCGCTGTCGACCCAGGCCCTGGGGCGGGCGCTGCAGGCCGACCCCCTGATCGGCGAGGACCACCACCAGCGCCTGATGACCTGCCTGGCCCAGACACGCGGGCGCTTCGAGGCGGTCGAACACTACCGCCGCTACCGCCGTTACCTGCGGCAGGAGGTGGGCGACACGCCCATGCCCGACACGGTGGACATGGCCGAGCGCCTCAAGGCGGGCGAGCTGCTGTGCCCGGAGGCCGAGCGGGAGCTGTAGGCGGGGCACCGGGAGCATGAACCGGCAGCCTGCTGAGTGCTGGAAGGTGAGGGCATGGGGGTGAACGGGGTCGCAAGGTCCGGCCCGTTCGCCCCCACAGCCCTTTCTCTTGGGCTGGGGCGGCGGTAATGAGCTCGTAATGGGGGGGCGGGAGCCTGCGGGTATGGAGGCCCTGCCATGAATGTCGCCGCCCTGATGACCTCTCCCCCCGTCTCCGTCACCCCCGACTACAGCCTGCCCGACGCGGCGCGGCTGATGCGGCAGCGGGGCATTCGCCGCCTGCCTGTCCTCGACGGCCCCCGGCTGGTCGGCATCGTGACCGACCGCGACCTGCGAGAGGCGATGCCGGGCCGAGTCACCACCCTGAGCATGTGGGAGGCGACCACCCAGCTCGCGGGCGTGTGCGTGGGCGACGTGATGCGCCGCAGCGTGGTCACGACCACCCCCGACGCGGATGCGCGGGACGCAGCCTACACCCTGCTGCGCTGGCGCATCGGCGGGATGCCCGTAGTGGACGACTCGGGCGCCGTGGTTGGGATGCTCACCATCACCGATCTGCTGCACGACTACGCCCGCATGCCGGAGCCCCTGCCCAAGGAACCTGGCCTCACGGGCACCCCCGCCGGGCTGGAGGCCCCACTATGAGTGACCCCTCCGTTCCGCCCCCCCGCCCCACTGCGCACGAGGACGCCACGCCAACCGCACATGAACACCGCGGCCCCAGCGTGGTGCCCGTCGGCACCCTGATGCTGGTCGCCGTGGTGCTGCTCTCGATCATCTGGCTGTGGATGCTCGTTCTCGGCATTCAGCAGGGAAGGGCCTCATGACGAAGGGTTCACGCGCCCCCGTTCCCCGGCTGGAGCATCACACCCTGGAGCGGATAGAAACCGTGTGGTTCGGGATCGCGGTGGCGATGGCGGTCCTGCTGTTCGCCAGCGTGGTCGCCAGCTTCGTCAGCGGCACCTACCCGGCCCTGCGGGGCGAGGGGGGCCACCACATCACCGGCGTGGAGAACGGGCGGCTCGACCCCCGCAACCTCGCTGCCACACCGTTCGCCAAGCCCGGCCTGCGGGAGAACCCCGACGGCAGCCTAGAAGCCTTTGTCGTCGCGCGGGCCTTCGCCTTCGAGCCCGCCGTGCTGCGGGTGCCCGCGGGCCGCCCGATCACCTTCCACGTGACCTCGGCGGACGTGCTGCACGGCTACGAGGTAGAGGGCACGAACATCAACGCGACCGCCATGCCCGGCCAGGTGACGAGCTTCACCACCACCTTCCGCCAGCCGGGCGAGCTGGACACCATCTGCAACGAGTACTGCGGCGTCGGCCACCACAGCATGATCACCCGGGTGATCGTGGAAGCGCCGCAGCAGGCCACGACCCAGCCCTGACAGGAGCCCCCTTGTGACGACCTCCCCCGTTCATTCCCCGCCCCGCCGGGCCAGCGCCCCCGGCATCCCCGCCCCGTCCGGCGCCGTCCGGCAGGCCCCACCCATCACAGACGCCGCCTACCTCGCCAGTCTGAAGAAAGTCACCCAGTTCTACGTCGTGACGGCCTTCCTCGCCCTCTTCGTCGGGGTGATGATCGGGCCACTCCAGGCGCTGAACTACGGCGGCATCAATCTCTACGACAACCCGGTCGTCAAGGCCATTCTCAAGTCGTACTACCAGGGGCTCAGTCTTCACGGCGTCCTGAACGCCCTCGTGTTCACCCAGTTCTTCATCTCGGGCTGGATGCTGTACCTGCCCGTGCGGGACCTGGGCGCGCGCATCAACATGCGCTTCGCCTGGTTCACCTACATCCTGATGACGGCGGGGCTGCTGATGGCCGCCGTGCCGCTGCTCACCAACCGCGCCACGCTGCTGTACACCTTCTACCCGCCGATGGAGGGCGACCCCCTCTTCTACATCGGCGCCGCGATTATGGTGGGTTCCAGCCTGCTCGTGGTGGGGCAGGTCGTGCTGACGTGGTGGAACTGGAAGCGGGCGAACCCCGGCCAGGTCACGCCGCTGGTCACCTTCATGAGCGTCGCCACCTGGATGATGTGGTCGGTCGCCTCGCTGGGGATCGTGATCGAGGTCGTGGGGATGCTGATCCCCTGGTCGCTCGGGCTGTACCGGGGTGTGGACCCGCTGCTCTCCAAGACGCTGTTCTGGTGGACCGGACACGCCATCGTGTACTTCTGGGTGCTGCCCGCCTACATCTCGTGGTACGCCTTCATCCCCCGGCACGCGGGCGGGCGCACCGTGTCCGAGCCCATCACGCGGCTGGTCTTCGTGATTTTCCTGCTCAACTCCACTCCGGTCGGCATCCACCACCAGTACGCCGACCCCAACATCTCCAACGTGTGGAAGACGATCCACATGTTCCTGACGTTCATGATCGCCGTGCCCAGCCTGCTCACCGCCTTCTCGGTGACCGCCTCGCTGGAGGGCGCAGCGCGGGCGCGGGGCGGGCGGGGCCTCTTCGGTTGGATGACCCGGCTGCCGTGGGGCAACGCGATCTTCAGCGCGCAGGTGCTGGCGATGATTTCCTTCATTGTGGGCGGGGCGGGCGGCATCGTAAACGCCAGTTCCTCCTTCTCGCCGGTCGTGCACAACACGGCCTGGATTCCGGGGCACTTCCACATCACGGTGGGCACGGCGACCACGCTGAGCTTCATGGGGATCGCGCTGTGGCTGATCCCGCACCTGACGGGCAAGCGGCTGCCCAGCATGAGGGTCGCCTCGGCGGCGGTGTGGACGTGGTTCGTCGGCATGATGGTCTTCGCGCTGGGGATGCACTGGCAGGGGCTGTACGGGGTGACCCGCCGCGCCCAGGTCAGCGCGACCGCCCAGGACGTGTACCGTGACATGCCCATCGCCATCCCGACCGCCCTGACGGCGATCAGCGGGATCATCCTGCTCGTCAGCGCCCTGCTGTACTTCTACATGCTGTTCCGCATGCTGCTCGCGGGGCGGGTGGAGAACGGCGAGAACACGCCCATCCCCTACAGTGAGGCGATCAGCCCGGCCGGGGAGAATCTGGCGACCGCGAGCCCCCTGGTGCGCGCCACCGAACCGCTGCTGGCGCTGTGGGTGCTGGCGCTGGTCCTCGTGCTGCTGATGTATGGGCCGGTGCTGGCCCGCCTGCTCTCGAACCTCGAACTCGTCCCCGGCTGGAGGCTGTACTGATGAGCCAGGACCGTTCCTTCACCCGGGGCGAGATCGCCGGGGCGCTGACCTTCGTGGTGCTCGCCGTCGCCATCGGGGTGAGTTCGTACCGCGTGGGCCTGAACATCTCGGGGGGCACGGGCGGGGCCGGGATGACCGCCTCAGCCGCCCCGGCCCCGGTGAACGGGCAGGCCCTCTACGCCTCCAACTGCGCGGGCTGCCACGGGGCGCAGGCGCAGGGCGGCATAGGCCCAGGCCTGGCCGAGACCAAAGCCTGGGCCGACGCCGACTTCCGGCAGGCAGTGCTGCACGGCCAGGCCCCGGGGGTCCGCACGCTGTCGCCCGTCATGCCCCGCTTCGGGGACACGGGCCTGGGCGGCGAGGCCCCCACCGACGAGCAGATCGACGCGATTCACGCCTATGTGAAGGGGCTGTAGGTTCAACCCTTCCCCGAGAGAACACGGACGCTCCAGCTGGGGCGTCCCTCTCTCTGGGAGCGTCTTAATCCGCCGCGCTGCCCGTCACTTCCTCCAGGGCGGGGAGGTGGTGGGCCGCCGTGTCGTGCAGCCCCGCGAAGCGCAGGTGGCGCTGGCAGATGAACCACAGCTCATCCCGGTCGTTGGGCAGGATGAAATAGGCGTCCGAGGTCTCGGAGGGATTGTAGATGCCCAGCACGCGGTAGAGGCGGTCCGTGTTGAAGCCGCTGTCGAGCGGGCGGGGGACCGGGGCGCGCGGGCCTTCGAGCTGCTCGACGCGCACGAACATCTGGGAATGAAAGGCGAGCATGGTGCGGTCACTGTGGACTCGGGCAGGAGTCGAGACCGGAGCTTTCGCCACAAGCTCAACCGCAGGCCCACAGCGTCCCAAGGCTGGCTCAAGGGAAACTCAGGAACGGGCGGGCTCCAGCCCAACGGGCGCGTCGGGCAACTCAGGCAGGGCGTAGGAGTGCGCGACCTGCGGCATCTCCAGCGACTCGTGCCCCCGGCTGACGATGCGCCCGCCGCTATACCCCGCCACGCTGTTCAGCGTCAGCTCCCAGTTGCGCCGCTGCGCCGCGTGGACACCGAAGATGTAGGCCAGGCGGTCGAGTTGCGAGTTGGTCCGCAGCAGCGACTCGATCTGGAGGATCAGGTGGCCCGGCTCCTCCCCCGGGTAGACCCGGAAGTCGGAGGTGCCCGCGTCGGGGTGCAGCCTCAGGGTGCGGACCCGGAAGCCCAGGGGATTGATATGTTCGACGACCACGTATCCCCGGCGGATGAGCAGCATCCGAATCCACAGGCGGTCCCCCTGCCTCACGGGCGGCACGGCATGGTCCAGCCCCCGGAACCAGGCGAGCCACTTCGGGGCGTGGTCGGGCAGATGGTTGCGCCAGTGGTCGGCGACCTCCTCGGGCGTGCTGGTCGCGCCCTCGACCTCGACCCAGTAGCGGCGGCGGGTGAGCGGCCCCACGCCGTCCTCGGGGGTGGAGGGGCGCAGTGGGTCGGGCGGGCCTTTCAGGGCGTAGGCGGCCAGGGCCAGGGCGGGCAGGGTAAGCAGGCGGAGCAGTCGGGACATGGGGAGACCTCCGGGCGGGGACGGGGAACGCGGGCAAGATAGCTGGCAGGCCAGCGGAAGCGGCACGCCCGGAGTTCATGCAGCCGAAAGGAAGAGCCGCGAGAATGGGAAAGATGGCCGCTGACCCCCTGCCACGTCTCGCCCGCGCGGAGGCCACTGCACACGCCCGGTATGGGAGAGAGGGGGCCGTCGCCCACTTCGGGCCTCTCGTCGCCGTCCATGCCGGGCCGAATCTCCCGGTGGACACTGCCTGGCACGGCGGAAGTGCAGGCCTGAGCGCGGCGGATCTGGACGCCTTCGAGGCCTTCAGCGCCGCGCACGGGCAGAGCGCGACCCTGCACGTCCTGTCCCACGCCGCGCCGCCCCTGCTGCCGCTGCTCGGGGACAGGGGATACGCCCTGGAGTACGTCCTCCATGTCTACACGCACGACCTGACCGCGCTCCCGCCGCCCCCAACTCTCGACGTTCAGGAGGAGCTGAATCCCGATGCCTGGGCCGCCCTGTCCGCTCGCGGCTTCGGCCCGGGAACCGAGACGATGATGCGGCTGGTGGCTCATGCCCCGGGCACGCAGCTCATGACGGCCCTCGTGGAAGGCAAGCCCGCCGCCAGCGCCGCCCTCAGCGTTCAAGACGGTGTCGCGGCCCTCTACGGCACCTCCACCCTCCCGGAATTCCGGGGCAGAGGGGCGCAGACGGCCCTCCTCGCCGCGCGGCTGCACCTGGCCGCCCGGCTGGGGGCCGACCTCGCCAGCGTGTTCGTCACGCCGGGGAGCGGCAGCGAACGCAACGTGCGCCGGGCGGGGTTCGGGGTGGCGGGGGCGCGGTTGACGTTCGTGAGGAGGTGAGGCTCTCCTCCGCCATCACGCGGAGGCGCAGGAGACGGACAGTGGCGAGACTGCGGGCATGGAACCTGCCGACCTCATTCGCCTCGCCCTCCCGCTGTACAGCCTCGGGGACTCGTCCTTCACAGTTCTCCGCGGTCTGTGAGACGTGGTGGCGCGGGTGGAGACGCCGAACGGCCCGGCGAGTCTACGCGTCTGCGAGGCGGGGACAGTGGCCGCCCGGCTCACGAAGGTGAGCGCCTTTCAGAATGCCGCGGCGGGAGCGGGCCTCGTCGTGAAGCGGCCCGCCCCGTAATCCTGTCCGACCGGACGCTGCGTTGGACCGTCCTCTCGACCTGGGTGGATGGGAAGGCTCCTCGCCCGGGGACGGCCGACCTGGGACGGGAGTTGGGCCAGGAGACGGCCCGCCTCCACGCGCTCGACTTCCGCCCTCCGCGGGACCGGGTCGGCCCAGTGTAGGACGCGGCCTGGCTGCGCTGGTGGTGGAGGAGTGAGGCGCCACGTTTCCTGAGCGACGCCGACCAGCAGCGGTGTATGCCCGCCGTGGAACGAACTGCCGCGTTCATGGAAGCGCAAGCGGCGGCGGAGCGGGTCATCCACTCGGACCTGCACTTCGGCAATGTGCTGCTGGCCCCGAATGGTGGGGTCGCCGTACTCGACTTCGACGGATGTGCTGTAGCCCACCCTGCCTTCGACCTCGTGCTGACCGAGGGGGAACTGCTCGACTTCCCGGACGCTCCTGTGCTGACGGCCGCCTACCGGGAGGGGTATGCGGCGCAGTCGGGTCAGCCCTTCCCGGTGGAAGCGGCAGAGGTCCTCGGCGTCGCCACGGGAACGGCCTTTCTGGAGTGGGTGTACGGGAGCGCCAACCCGGAAGTCCGCGCCCGGAAGGAGCGGTGGGGGCCCTCACTGCTCGATGACCTCGCGCTCCGGGGGTGAGGGTCAGGCCCCTACCTTCGCCATCCGCACCGCGTCCCGCACTGCCGCGCACACCGCCTCCTGCACCAATGCGCCGAGCAGCAGGGGGTCGGCGGGGGGCAACGCGCACGAACTCAGCACGAAGGCGCTGTCTCCGTCCCAGAAGGTGTGGCTGGGGTGGATGACACGGCCCAGGGCCGTTTGCGCGGCATCGGCGAGGCGCCGGGCGTCGCTTTTCGTCAGGGTGTGTTCGGTGGCGACGGCGACGAGGGTGGTGCTTTCGACCTCGCCGGGGGAAAAGGCGGCCGCTCCCGGTCCCACCCCCGGCCCCGCCAGCACCCCGCCCCGTTCGTCCAGCACGTCCCCGATGGGATTCACCACGGCCAGCGCCCCCACCCGGACGCCGTGGCGTTCGAGCGCCACGCTGCCCAGACCGCCCGGCACCGCGCCGACACCGAGGTACTTGCCCGCCGTCGCACCCGTACCCGCGCCGACCCGCCCGCGCTCCACCGGCTCACTCGATGCTGCCCGGGCGGCCAGCTCACCCTCCCGCTCGCCCGGCCTGGCCCCCGGGTCACCCACCCCCAGGTCGTAGATCACCGCCGCCGGGACGATGGGCACGCGCGCCCAGGGCGTCTCATGGCCCACCCCGCGCTCCTCCAGCACGCGCACCACCCCGGTCGCTGCCGCGAGGCCGAAGGCACTGCCGCCTGTCAGCAGCAGGGCGTGAACCCGCTCGACCTTCTTCTCAGGAGCGAGGAGCATCCCCTCCCGCGTGCCCGGGCTCGGCCCCAGGAAGGAGGCGGAGGCCACCGCGCCCGCGTCGGGGCAGAGGATCACGGTGCAGCCAGTCAGGCCCACGGGGTCAGTCCAGTGCCCCACGCGGAAACCGGGAATAACAGTCAGGGTCGAATGGGGCGGAGTCATGGCCGCCAGTGTGCCAGGGCCAGCGTGGGCCAACCACAACAAACCCCACCACACGGGCGGGGTCGGTCTCGTCTGACGGCTGATTGCTGAGGGCTGACCGCTCCTACGGCGTCTTCAGCGCATACCCGATCCCCCGCACCGTGCGGATGATCCCGTACCCGTCCAGGTCGCGCAGCTTGGCGCGCATGTTCGCCATATGCACGTCCACCACGTTCGAGTTGCTGGGCAGCTCGCCGTTCCAGACCTCGCGCTCGATCTCCTGACGGGAGTAGACCCGGCCTGGCTGGCGCGCGAGGAAGGTCAGCAGGTCGAACTCCTTGGGCGAGAGGCGGACCTCGTGGCCGTTGTAGTGGCACAGCCGCTTCTGGGGGTGAATTTCGAGCGCCCCGATGGAGATCACTTCCCCGTGCTGCTGGTGGCGGAGCTGCACCTTGACCCGGGCGACGAGTTCCTCCGGGTGGAAGGGCTTGGTCATGTAGTCGTCGGCACCCGCCTCCAGCAGGTTGACCTTGCGGTCCACGGCATCCATCGCGGTCAGGATGATGATGGGCACGCTGCTCGTCTTGCGGAGGCGGCGGGCGATCTCGGCGCCGTCGAAGTCGGGGAGGCCCAGGTCGAGGATCACCAGGTCGGGGCTGTTCTCGCGCGCGCTGGTCAGGCCCGTGACGCCGTCCGGCGCCGTCAGGACCCGGTAGCCCGCCTGTTCCAGCTCGTACTGAACGACGCGGGTGATGTCGGGGTTGTCTTCAATCAAGAGAATGCGCTGGTCCATGATTCTGCCTTCGTCTCCCGGCGTGAGCCTGTTTACCCCGCATCGTAGGGGCCGAACTGGGCCGCGCGGGTGACCTCGGCAGTTTATGCTCTCTTAACAGCCGGTCAGTTTCGCCCCGACTCCTCGCCCGGCACACGGACCGAGTCCACCTGCACCCCGTGGCGCAGCAGCAGCGTTTTCAGACGTTGCATCGCCGCCACCGCCCGCGTGCGGTCCCCCGGCCTGAACACCAGCGTCAGGCGGGCGGGCAGGCCCGGCCGGGGCTCCTGCGCCTGCACCTGAAGGGGCCGGGCAAAGGCGGCGTCCCCCATCAGGTCGCGCAGGATGCGGGCGAAGGTCAGCTCGTCCACCCCCTCCAGGGTGAAGGCGATGCCCTGCGGCGCGGCGTTGGTGGGTCCGGCATCGGGCGACATGGGCGCAGGGTAGCGGAGACTCGCGGCCCGGCTCGTGAGGAGCGCCCTCACGGAACGCCCGCGTGGGGCCGATTGCCCTCCCCACCCTACAATGCCTCCATGACCTCGTCCGACGAGCCCAGCTTTGAGCGCCTGAACGGGGCGGATTTGTACTTCGAGGTGACCGGGCCGGGGGACGCGCCCGACGACGAGCCCCCGGTCGTCTTCCTGCACGGCGGTCCCGGCTACAACAGCTACTCGTTCCGGGAACTGTTCGGCGAGCGCCTGGCGAATCGGCGGGTCGTCTACCTCGACCAGCGCGGCTCCGGGCGCAGCGGCCCCCTGGCGGACACCGACCAGGGCGGCGAGACGCTCGACCTCGACACGCTCGTCGCCGACGTGGAGGCGCTGCGGGGGCACCTGGGCGCCGAGCGCATCGTGCCGCTGGGCCACGGCTTCGGCGCGCTCGTGGCGCTGGAATATGCCCGGCGACACCCCACCCACACGGCCCGCGTGATCGTGGTCAACCCCTGGATTCACTTCCCCGAACTCGCCCTGACGCTGCTGCGCGAGGCCTCGGCGCTGCGGGGAGTGGCGCTCGACGACCCGGCGGGGGAACTCCGCGACCGCACGCCCGAGGGCGAGTACCCCGCAGTCGGCGGGGCGAGGGTGGAGGCCGCCTTCGGCCTGCTCAACGCCCGCGACCTGCTCAACGCCATGCAGTTCCGCGACATCCCGAGCCGCATGCGCCTGGAATTCACCGACACCGAGGGCCAGCTCGCGGGCGGCGGCGAGGTGCAGGAGGCGCTGGTGAACCAGGGCCTGTGGGAGTTCGAGTACCCCCCCTTCCTCCAGGAACTGCGCCGCCCCCTCTTCGTGATCGCCGGGGTCCACGACCGCACGAGCTACCCCGAGCAGGTCGAGTGGCTCGCCGACCTGGGCGGCGCCGACGTGACCGTCCTCGACGCGGGCCACTACCCCTGGCTCGACGACGAGGACGCCTTCGCCGAGGCGCTGGAGGAGGCGCTGACACGCTGAAGGCGAGTTGAAGAAAGCTTCTTCTGCTGGAGGAAGTGGGCAGTTTCTTCCACCGTTGAGCAGGAGGGCAAGCGTTGCTTGCCACCCCCCTCCCCACCTCCCCCGCAAGCGGGGAGGGGCAACAGCACCAGAGCTTTTGCTTTTTAGAACCGTCTCTTGTGGACGGCCAATGCCTGCAAGTGGTTGACGCTCGCACCGCCTTGCTCGCGTAGCGAGACGGTGGGCCCGTGGCCTGGCATGCAGCAAGATCAAACCTTCCGCGTAGAGGAAAACAAAACGGCCGCAGGCGAGATGGGCGAGCCCTTTGCCTGGCGCGGCGCCACTCCCCCCTGCCCCTCAGCCCCCATACTCAAAAATCCCCCCTTCCCAGACCCAGCCCCCCTCTCCGCTCTCTCACAGGTCCGCCGCGTATACTCGCCTCACCCTTATGAAAGGCGTGATCCTCGCTGCCGGGCGCGGCAGCCGTCTCCTCCCCGTCAGTGCTGGGCGGCCTAAGCACGCCGTGCCCATCGCGGGGGTGCCCATCATCACCCGGGCGGTGCGGGCCCTGCGGGCGGCGGGCGTCGAGGAGGTCGCGGTCGTGACGAGCCCGGCGGCCGAGGCGCAACTGCGCGCCGCGACCCGGGAGGAGGGTCCCCTGACCTTCCTGCGCCAGGAGGAACCGCGCGGCACCGGGCACGCGGTGCTTGCCGCCCGCGAGTTCCTGGCGGGCAGCCCGGCGATGCTCTACCTGGGGGATAACCTCTTTGCCGACACCCTGGCCCCGCTGCGCGAGGCACTGGACGGGGCCGACGCCGCCCTGGGCGTCAAGCGGGTGCCCGACCCCAGCGCCTACGGGGTGGCGACCGTGCAGGGGGGCCTGCTCACCCGGCTGGACGAGAAGCCGCGCCGCCCGGCGAGCGACCTGGCGGCCTGCGGCGTGTTCGCCTTTCATCCCCACGTGCTCGACGAGGTCGCGCGCCTCGGGCCCAGTGAGCGCGGCGAGATCGAGTTCCCCCAGGCCCTGCTGCGGGTGATCGCGGCCGGGGGAAGGGTGCGGGCAGTGCCCTTCGCAGGCTTCTGGAGCGACGCGGGCACCCCCGCCGACCTGCTGACGGCGAGCGCCCACTTCCTGAAGGGCCTGAACTCTCGCGTAGACGGCACCGTGAGCGGCAGCGTTCTGAATGGCTCCGTGGTGGTCGAGGAGGGCGCAAGGGTAGCGAACTCCACCCTGACCGGTCCCGTCCTGATCCAAACAGGGGCGACGGTGCGCGGCTGCACGCTGGGTCCCAACGTGAGCATCGGCCCGCACGCGTGGGTGGAGGGGGCGACCCTGTCGGACACCCTGATCGACGAGGAGGCGACTGTCCGTCGCCCCACCCGGCCCCTCGTGCGCACGGTGATCGGCCGTCACGCGACCGTGACGGCCCCCAGTGACGCGGGATTACAGGTCGTGGTGGGCGACTACAGCGTGCTGCGGCTCTAGCCTTGCGGCCCCGCCTCCCGCCCGCTGCCGTACTCTGGGGCATGACCGGACCTTCCCAGCCCCAGGACGAGCCGCATCCCGACCAGACGCCCGACCAGGAAGGCGGCGAAGTGGTCATCAGCGGGCTGGACACCGGCCCGGGCCTGGACGAGCGCGAGAATGTCTCCCCGACCGATGAACTCGTGAGCCTCCAGCCCCTCCTGCCGCACAAGGAGCCGGAAGACGAGGACGGCTGAGCGGGGGCAGCAGTATCCTTTTCCCTCTCGTCCGTGTAGGCTGGACAGGTGCTGTCCCTTCAGAAAGCCGCGAGCATCCTGGGAGCCTTCAGCGCCGAGCAGCCTGAGTGGGGCGTGCGGGCATTGGCCGCTCACCTTACGGTACCCCGCGCGACGGCGCACGCCTACCTGGCAGGCCTGACTGACGCGGGCTTCCTGCGGCGCACGCCCGCCGGGAAGTACCGCCTCTCCTGGCACATCGCGGAGATGGGGGCGCACCTGACCTCCGCCCTGCCCTGGTTCCCGGATGCCCGAGCGCTGATCACCCGCCTGGCGCTGGAGGTCCGCTCGGTGGCCTTCCTGTGCATCCTGGAGGGCGAGGAGGTCGTGTGCGCCATTCGCGAGCGCCATCCTGACGCCGACATCGACCTGCCGCTGGACATCTACCTTCCCGCCACCGCGACGGCCAGCGGCAAAATTCTGTACGCCCACGCCGACCTCCAGCCACGCGAGTTCGCCGCCCTGACGGTCAACAGCATCACCACCTCCGACGAGTGGCGCACCGAGGTCGCCCGGGTCCGCCGCCGGGGCTACGCCTACTCCATCGAGGAGTGGATCATGGGGCAGTGCACCCTGGGTGTACCCTACCGCCACGGCGGCCAGGTCGTCGCTGCCATCGGCGTGCAGATGAGCGCCCGCCGCTACCTGCGCGAGGAACGGAGCATCCGCGAGCGCGTGCTGAGCATCGTGCAGGAGGAGGACCGGGGCTGAGGGGTAAGTCCCCGGACGCCCTCTCAATCTTTTGCCCACAGCATAAAAAGAAGTTCCCCGCCTGAAACGGGGAACTTCGCTCTTGGTGGCCAGGGCCGGACTTGAACCGGCGACCCAACGATTTTCAGTCGTTTGCTCTACCAGCTGAGCTACCTAGCCATGCCCCGGAGGGCTTTGGCGGTCCGGACGGGATTTGAACCCGCGACCTACTGCGTGACAGGCAGTTATGCTAACCGCTACACTACCGGACCAGACACTGCAAAAAGCAGCGGGGTTAAGGATAGCCGCGGCCCCCCACCTTGTCAACTGGCCCACACTCGCCCTGGCCGTCCCATTCAGAAAGGCATCGCGCGGACGGCCCTCACCGGCTCCAGCTCCGCGGGGTCGAGGAGCAGTTCCAGGTACTGGCGGGCGGGCAGGGCGTCGATCATTGCCAGGCCCGCCGCCTCATTGAGCAGGATGCCGCCCCCTACCTGGGTGTGGCCGTAGACGCCGAAACTCAGGTCCGCCCTCTTCACGTACTCGGGCGAGTCCCGGAACCAGCGTTTCGTGCTAGGGTCGGCGTAGAACAGGTCGTCGTAGTGGGTGTGGGCGGGCAGGGGCGAGACGTGGGCAAACTGCACGCTGCCGACACGCAGCTCACGGGGAAAGTCCTTCATCCACGCGCGCAGGTGCTCGGGCAGATGCACGCCGCCGTGGTTCGGGTCGAACTCCACGTGGACCAGGCCGCTCCCGGTGCCCAGCACGTGGCTGGTGGTCAGCACGGCAGCGTCGTGATTACCCAGCAGGATGTGGACGGCATGGGGCGCGGCGGCCTGAAAGGCGCGAAGTTCCTCCAGGTGCCGCACCTGCTCGCGGGCGGCGAGGAACAGGTGGTCAGGGTTGCGGGGGTCGAACCGCGCCAAACCCGTCAGCCGCTCGTAGGCCCCCTCGTTCTTGGGATGTACGAGGTCGCCGATCAGGACCACCTGATATAGCCCAGCCTGGACGGGTGCGGTGGGACGGCCCGCCGCATCTACGCAACTCGCCGCCCGCAGCGCCGCCCACAACCCGTCCCAGTCCGCGTGAACGTCACCCACGGCGATGAATTTCTGCACGGGCCTAGCCTCTCAGGATCGCCTGAAGTTCCTTGTAGATGGCGCGGCTTTCCTCCACATTCTTGCCGTAGCCGCGCATCGCCAGGTGGGCCACTTCCTTCCCCTTGCCCGCGGCCCTGATCTGCTCCATCAGGTCATCGATGTGGCGGCGGGCCTTTTCCATCTGGGGGTCGCGGGGGGGCTCGGGGACCTGCGAGGCGGGGCGGGCGGCGGGTGCGGCGATCCCCTCGGCCTCCGCGTCGAGGTCGGCGGTGTTGGGGCCGTCCTCCGGGTCGTACTCCACCCACTGCGCCTCGGTCGGCAGGGGCACGCCGAAGAAACGCACCGCGTCGGCCAGGGCGCGCAGCCTGGCGTCGTTCAGGGTGTGCCCGGTGGCGAGGCCCTCGCGCACCGCGCCGAGCACGTTCAGGCGGGCGCGCACGACCGGGGGCGTCACGCTGTCGCAGGCCCAGTGCAGCGACCAGCCGGGGTCCACCTGTTCCAGGTGCAGGGCGAGCTGGTCGGGGTCGGGGGCGGGGGTCACGCGGGCCTGGTCTCCCCGCACCTCCGCCACCGCCCAGGCGGTCATGGCAGCGCGCAGGGCCTCACGCGTACGGTCAAGGTCGGCCATAGGGCCTGAGTCTAGCGGCCCCGGTTGGGAGAGCGTCTACGGGAAAGGAAAGTCCCCGACCGGAGAGACGGGGACGTGCCTTTGGGCGGGTCTGGACGCGGCGGGCACGCACGAGAGGCTTAGCTCAGGTGAGGATCAGTCGGACGAGTTCGACAGCCGCTTCAGCGCCGTGAGGAGGGCAATGACGAGCGCCAGCCACTCCGCGATCCGCTTCGGTGGAGCCCTGAACCTTCGCCTGGTAGGCTTCTGGTGAGGCAAGAGAGCACCACCTTTCCGGGCATTCACTGTTGACGCAGCGAATGCCCTTTCCTCTTGTTCGAGGTGTGGCCTCTCCCGCTCCCGCTTATCATGCAACCCGCCCGCAGGCCGAAGCAGTCTGACTTATGGCTGCGAGGCGGTAGCCAAAACTTTCCGACCCGCACTGCAACCCTCCTGACATTTGTCACCCGCTTCCCCTGACAGGCCCCACTGGGGCGCTCCTCTCTCAAGACGCAAGCTGGGGTCATGAACGGAGAGGCGATTGAGCTGCGCGGCGTGGACAAGACCTTCGGGCGGGTGCGGGCGCTGGAGGACCTCACCCTGGACGTGCGTGCGGGTGAACTGACCGCGCTGCTGGGGCCGAACGGGGCGGGCAAGACGACCGCCATCGAGCTGATGCTGGGCCTGCTCCAGCCCACGGCGGGCACGGTGCGGGTGCTGGGGGGCGACCCGCGCGACACCCGCACCCGGACGCAGGTGGGGGCAATGCCGCAGGAGAGCGCGATCCCCGCCGCCCTGACCGTGCGGGAGGCCGTGGCCCTCTTCGCCCATCTGTATCCCGCGCCGCTTCCCGTGGACGAGGCGCTGGCCCTGGCCGACCTGGGACCGCTGGCGGGGCGCCGGGCCGGAGCACTCTCGGGCGGGGAGAGGCGGCGCCTGGCCTTCGCGCTCGCGGTCGTCGGGGACCCGGCCGTGCTGTACCTCGACGAGCCCACGACCGGCATGGACGCCGGGAGCCGCCAGGCCTTCTGGGAGGCGGTGGAGCGCATGAAGGACGGGGGCAAGACCATCCTCCTCACCACCCACTACCTGGAGGAGGCCGAGCGCACCGCCGACCGGGTCGTGGTGATGAACGCGGGCCGCATCCTGGCGGACGGCACCCCGGACCGGCTGCGGGCGAGCATCGCCACCACGCGGGTGCGCTTCACCTCGGACCTCGTGCTGACCGAGCTGCGGCACCTGCCGGGCGTGGAGGCCGCCGAGGTGGACGCGCGCGGCCACGCCACCCTCACCACCCGCACGCCGGAGGCGCTCGTGACCGCGCTCGTGCAGTCAGGCACGGTCTTCACGGAGCTGGAGGTCACGCGCGCCAGCCTGGAGGACGCCTTCATGAGCCTGACCGCCCGCCGCGAGGGGGTGCAGGCATGACCGCCGCCCATCCCACGCTGCTGCCCTCGCTGCTGACCCTGGGCGTGCTGGTGCTGATGCTGCTGCGCCGCTTTCAGCGCCTCGCGGGGCCGCAGTCCCTGGACGCCCCGGGTCGGCGGCGGCTGGTGGTCCGCCCGGCCCTGCTCCTGCTGATCACGGTGCTCGTCC
Source organism: Deinococcus apachensis DSM 19763 (assembly GCF_000381345.1). Lineage (NCBI taxonomy): Bacteria > Thermotogati > Deinococcota > Deinococci > Deinococcales > Deinococcaceae > Deinococcus > Deinococcus apachensis. Next base: position 52,458 of record NZ_KB906405.1, read on the forward strand.
TGCTCGCCCCGCACACTCTCGCGGGCTACGGGGCCGCGGCCCTGGGCGCACTCGTCGGCGCGGGGCTGGCGCTGTGGTCGGCGCGGCACACCCGCTTTGACTGGGGGGCGGACGGCCACGCGACCCGCTACGTGCCCAACGTCTGGATCGGGGGCGGCGTGTTCCTGCTGTTCGTGCTGCGGCTGCTGTGGCGGTTGGGGCCGTTTCTGACCGGACAGGTGCAGACCACCGGAACCCAGGGCTTCGATCCTTCCGCCTTTGTGAGCAGCAGCCCCCTCACCGTCGGCCTCTTCCTGGTGTTCGCGGCCTATCAGGTCGTCTATGCCGTGCTGATCGTGCGCGCTGCCAAGCCGTCCCACCCCGTCTGAAGTTCTCCCTCCCGGAGGTTTTGCCATGACCACGCTGACCCGCACCGCCGCCCCCGCCATCCGCCGCGCGCCCCTCCTCCCCGCCCTGGGGCAACTGATCCTGGCCGAGTTGCGGCGGATGCTCCGCAACCCCATGTTCGCCATCGGCACGGTCGGCTTTCCGATCATGTTCTTCGGGCTCTTCGGCCTGTCCGCCGTGAAGGAGACCACCGACGGCGGGGTGAACGTGGGCCAGATCATCCTGGTGAGCTTCGGGACGTACTCGCTGCTCAGCCTCGCCATGTTCTCGTTCGGGTCGGCGGTCGCCACGGAGCGGACGGGCGGCTGGCTGCGGCTGCTGCGGGCCTCGCCCATGCCGACGGCGCTGTATTTCGCGGGCAAGGTCATTGCCGCGCTGTGCTTCAGCACCCTGGCCCTGAGCGCGCTGTACGCCTTCGCGCACTTCGCGGGCGGCGTGACCCTGCCGCTGGGGCTGGCGCTGACCCTGCTCGTCAAGCTCCTCGCGGGCATGGTCTCCCTCATCGCCGTGGGGCTGAGCATCGGCTTCCTGGCGAACCCGCAGGCCGCGCAGATTCTGGCGAATATCGTGAGCGTGATCATCGCCTTCGCGTCGGGGCTGTTCGTGCCGCTGGACCAGCTCCCGGGCTTCATACAGAAGGTCGCGCCGTACCTGCCGAGCTACCACCTCGCCCAGGTGGGCTGGAATACGGTGGCCGGGCACACAGCGGGAGAGGTCACGCACTGGCTGTGGCTGGGCGGGTACACGCTCGTCTTCGCCGCGCTGGCGATCTGGGGCCTGAGGCGGGACGAGGCGCGCGGGCAGTGAGCAGAACTCAGGACACGGGGCCGGGCGGGGGGTGCATCATGGGGAATGATGCGCCTCCCCCTGCCGCCGACGGTGGGCCGATGACCCGCCCGGCCACCTACCGCCGCGCGCTGGTCTGGGACCTGTTCCCGTTGTTCTGGCTGGCATTCCTGGCCTTTCCGGTCGCCGGGTTTCTCGAACAGGCGCGAACCGTGGGCCAGACGGCGCTGTTCGTCGGCCTGCTCGCCCTGTTCCTGGGGCTGTACGTGGCGGTCTTTCGGTTCCGCCCCGGCGTTCACCGCATCCCTCAGGTGCAGGAACGCTGGGCGCTCGCCGGGTGGGCGGCGAGCCTCGTGACCTATTTCGCCCTCTTCCCCATCACGGGCGGCGGGGGCGGCGCCTTCCTGATCTACGGGGCGAGCATCATCGGCTTCCAGCCCCGGACGGCCCTCGCCCTGTGGCTCGCCTTTCTCAACATGGCCGTGATGGTCTTCCCCTTCTGGACGGGCACGTACCACCCGGACGACCTGTGGTGGCTGGCCCCCAACCTGGTGTTCACCCTCGTCGCCGCCTATGCCAACCACGCGAGCTACGGGCAGCGGATCGCCCGCGCCCAACTGGAGCAGGTGCAGCGCGAGAAGGAACGTCTGGCCGCCGACGCCGAGCGCGAGCGCATCGCCCGCGACCTGCACGACCTGCTGGGGCACACCCTGAGCGTGATCGTGCTCAAGAGCGAGCTGGCGAGCAAGCTGGCCGAGCGTGACCCGGCCCGCGCCGCGCAGGAAATCCGCGAGGTGGAACGCATCAGCCGCGACGCACTCGCGGAGGTCCGGGCGGCGGTAAGCGGTTACCGGGGCAGCGGCCTGAAAGCCGAACTCGCCCGCGCAAAGGTGGCGCTGGACGCGGCGGGCGTGCGCCTGAACGTGACCGGGCCACTCCCCGACCTCCCCACCCCCACCGAGGCGAGCGCGGCCATGCTGCTGCGCGAGGCCGTGACCAACGTGATCCGCCACGCCCACGCCCGCGAGGTGGAGGTGACCCTGACCCGCACCGCCCGCGGCCACCGCCTGGTGATCCGCGACGACGGGGTGGGCGGCGACAGCCCCGAGGGCAGCGGCCTGACCGGGATGCGCGAGCGGGTGCGGGCGATTGGCGGCAGCCTCACCCGCGACGGCAGCCGCGGCACCACCCTGACCGCCGACTTCCCCAACGATGTGAGTGGTCAGGCGGCGGGCGAGCTGGTGAGGGCGTGATCCGGGTCCTCCTCGCCGAGGATCAGGCGCTCGTGCGGGGGGCGCTGGCGGCGCTGCTCGCGCTGGAGGGCGACCTGGAGGTGGTCGGCACGGCGGCGGACGGCGAGGCGGCCCTGGGGATGAGCCGCGAGCTGCGCCCGGACGTGCTCGTCACCGACATCGAGATGCCGCGCCTGAGCGGGCTGGACCTGGCCGAGCGGCTGGGGACGGAACTGCCGGGCGTGCGGGTGGTCATCGTGACGACCTTCGCCCGGGCCGGATACCTGCGCCGTGCGCTCGACGTGGGGGCACGCGGCTACCTCCTCAAGGACGCGCCCGCTGCCGACCTCGCCGACGCCATCCGCCGGGTCCATGCGGGCGGACGAGCCGTGGACCCCGCCCTGGCCGCTGAGGCGTGGGGCGAGCGCAGTCCCCTCACCGAGCGCGAGCGGCAGGTGCTGCGCGAGGCGGAGGGCGGGGCGAGCACGGCCGTCATCGCCTCCCACCTGAACCTCTCCGAGGGCACCGTCCGCAACTACCTCTCCGAGGCAATCAGCAAGCTGGGCTGTGAGAACCGCATCGAAGCGGCAAGGCAGGCGCGGGAGAAAGGGTGGTTGTGAGGGACACGAACATATTATACAGGAATGTATGGTGCTGTAGGGGTCCACGTATAAAATACATATAAGTGTACCAAGAGCTATTTGAGTTCAATAGTACAGTATCCGACCTTTGAACCTTCTGCTTCAAGTGTCCCTCTAAACACCCTTTCAGATTCAATTACGTCATTAACAGTGCAAGAGTACATTGAGTTCATGTATAGCCACGTCGCGAGCATGGACCTGCTTGATTTTACATAAACAAGGTATCCGTTGTCCTCCTTAGTTAGATGGTAGTTTCCCTGGTAATCTTTATTTCTATTTATATATCCTCTAAACCCTGGTTCTGTAACGGGATGAATTTGAATGTCAAACGACGCAGTCCCTATACTATTGCTTTGAATGGTGTAGCGCCAAACCTGACCCGTTTGGAACGGAAGTGGGTTTGCCCGTTCGGAAGTGGCCGGAGCACAGGCGGCCAGGACGAGAGGTATAGCCAGCAGGGGGCATTTCATACCCACATAAGTTAAGGCGAGCCTCTGACATTACTCTTTTTCAACCTATTTTTACTCCTTGTCCTTGAAGACCCCGAGCCGCTCCTGCCCCCACGCCAACCCCGCCCCGAGCAGCAGTACGAGCGCGGAGACCCCCAGCCCCAGCCTCAACCCGCCCGCTGCGTCTGACAGCGCACCGGTGAGCAGCGGCCCCAGCGTCTGCCCGGCGGCGAAGATCACAGTGAAGGCGGCGATGCCCTGTCCCCAGGCGTGTTCGGGCAGGGTGCGCCGGGTGAGGATAGTGGTGAAGGTGACGACCGCGAGAAAGCTCCCGCCGAACAGCAGCCCGGAGGCGAGGAGTGCGGCGGGATGGGTGGAGAGCAGGGGCAGGGTGGCGCCCACGGCAAGCGTGAGCATCTGGGCCGTCATCACGCGCGCGCCGGGGAGGTGCGTGGCGGGCCGCTGCCACACCAGGGCGCTGAGGATCACCGAGGCGCCGAGCACCGCCCAGAAGGGGGTGATGAAGTTCTCCTCCCCGCTCGCCCGCAGAAACGCGACGATGAACGTCATGTACGCGATGTACCCCACCCCGAAGCAGGCGTAGGCGGCGAAGACCGGGACCAGCGGGATAAGGGGCGTGCGGCTGCCGCTCGGGGCACTCGCCGCCCGATCAGGCAGACGACTCAGTGCGGGAAGGGTGGCCCCTAGCGCGAGCAACGACACTCCACCCAGGGCAGCCCAGGCTTCCCGCCATCCACCCGTCAGCAGTGGGGGAAGCAGCAGCGCGGACGCCAGGATGCCCACCCCCGCCCCACCGTAGAACACGCCGAGGAGCAGGGCACCGCGCCCCGGGTGCGCGCGGGCGGCGAGGGAGGCGAGCGCCCCACCCGCCACGAACACCAGGGCGCCCCCCAGTCCGGCCAGGAAGCGCAGGGCCAGCAGTATGGGTGCCGCTCCGGACAGGGCGCAGGCGAGCAGGCTGAGGGCCGTCAGCCCCATCCCCCCCGCGACTACGCCTTTCAATCCCCAGCGGGCGGCGGCGCGGGTGGCGAGCAGGGCACCGGCCAGATACCCCACCGCGTTCGCCGCGTTCATCGCCCCGGCTAGGGTGAAGGACCAGCCCAGGTCCGCGCGCATGGCGGGCAGGATCAGCGCGTAGGCGAAGCGCGCGAAGCCCAGCGCGACCGCCCCGCCCAGGGAGAGCAGCGCCATCTGCCCCAGCGTGCGGGCGAATGGCTCGGGCGTGGAGACCGCCGCCGACCCGCTCACAGCCGCAGGTGCAACTCCCGCAACGCACGCAACGTGAAGTTGGGCAGGTAGGTGAGGGACTGCTCGGGCACGCCGTACTCCGGGAACCGGCCCAGGAAGCGCGTCAGGAAGACGGAGGCTTCCATCCGGGCGAGGCTGGCCCCCAGGCAATAGTGTGCTCCCGCCGCGAAGGCCAGGTGGGTGCGGGCATTCTCGCGGGCGAGGTCGAGGGTGTGGGGGTTCTCGTACACGCGCGGGTCGCGGTTCGCCCCGGTGAGGCTAACGCTGAGGTGCAGCCCAGCGGGCAATTCGACCCCGCCCAGCGTCAGGGGCGCGGTGGTGAAGCGTCCGGTGCTCTGCACCGGGGCGAGGAAGCGCAGCAGCTCCTCCACGGCGTTCGCGGCTCGCCCCTGAGGGTCCCCGGCCAACCACGCGCGCTGCTCCGGCCACTCGTGCAGGGCGTGGAGGCTCCCCGAAATCAGGTTGCTCGTCGTCTCGTGCCCGGCGACGAGGAGGAGCACGGCGTTGGCGAGGAGTTCGTCGCCGCTCAGCCGCCCCCCCTCGTCCTCGGCGGCGGCGAGGGCCGAGAGCAGGCCGGGTTGCGGGTGGGCGCGCAGGTCGTCGGCCAGGGTGCGGAAGTAGGCGCGCATGGCGGCGGCATCGGCCTCGACCTGTGCCCAGCGTTCGGGCGTCACGTTCAGCCCGCCGAGCAGGTCGGCCACGCTGCCCGCCCAGAGCTTGAAGCGGTCGGCGTCCGTCCCGCTCAGGCCCAGCATCTGCACGATCACGGTGACGGGGAGGGGCACGGCGAGGGTGGCGACGGCATCCACCTCTCCCCCGTTCTCGGTGGCCCGCCGCACGGCGCCGTCCAGCAACTCGTCCGTCAACCCGGTGATGAACTCGCGGCTCTCTTCCAGCACGCGGGGGGTGAAGGCTCTCTGCGCGAGCGAGCGCAGCCGGGTGTGGGAGGCGCCGTCGTGGAACAGCATCATCGGCGACATCAGTGCGTAGGAGGCGGTGGTGTGGAAGGCGGCGTCGCCCTCGTACTTGCCGGTGCGGACGTGGGGGCTTTTCAGGGCGGCGGAAACCTCAGGGTGCCCGGTCAGGAGCGCGAAGCCCACACCGGGGTCGTACAGGACGGGGGACGCAGCCCGCACCCGGTCGAGGTAGCCCGGGGGGTCGGCGAGGTGCTCGCCCTGCCAGTAGCCCCCAAGCAGGGCGGCGGGGTCAGCGGTGGGGGTCATGCCCCAGGGTACTGCGCTCCCCTGCTACCCTGCCCCCCATGCGGCTGGTGGTCGGGGTGAGTGGCGGAAGCGGGATTCCCTACGCGCGGTCGGTGCTGCAAACACTCCGCGAATTAGAGGTCGAGACGCACCTCATCGTGACGAGCGGGGCCAAGCGGGTGATGGCGGCGGAGGGGGGGCCGACGCTCGCCGACCTCACCACCCTCGCCAGCGTCACGCACGACGACCGGGAGTTGGGAGCTCCCGTCGCCAGCGGGTCCTTCCGCACCGACGGAATGCTGATCGTGCCGTGCAGCGCCGGAACGCTGGCAAAGGTGGCGGGGGGCTTTGCCGACAACCTGCTCTCCCGCGCCGCGCACGTCACCCTCAAGGAAAGGCGGCGTCTGGTGCTCGTGCTGCGCGAGGACCCCCTCCCCCGCCCCATGCTGCTCAACATGCTCGCCGCCTTCGATGCCGGGGCGACGATCATGACCGCCAGCCCCGGCTTCTACCACGCGCCGGAAACCGTGGAGGAGCTGCTGCACTTCGTCACCGCCCGGGTGCTCGACCAGTTCGGGCTGGACGTGCCGGGCTTCCGGCGCTGGGGGGAGGGGGAATGACGGGCGCGTGCCTCCTCGCGGGCCGCACCGCCGCCCTGATTCCCGCCGCGGGGTCGGGTACTCGGTTGGGGCTGGGTCCAAAAGCCTTTGTGGAGGTCGCGGGCCGCTCCCTCCTCGCCCGCAGCGTGGCGGCCCTCGCCCCACTCGTGGACGAGGTGCTGGTGGCGCTGCCGGAGGGGCTGGAGCTGCCGGAGGACATCCCGGCACGGGCCATTGTGGGCGGCGCGACGCGGCAGGAGAGCGTGCGCCGTCTCCTGCGAGCGACCTCGGCGGAGATCGTCCTCGTCCACGACGCGGCGAGGCCCTTCCTGCCCGCGAACGTGGTCCACGCCCTGCTGGAGGCCATTCCCGAAACCGGAGTCGCCACAGCCGCCCTGCCCGTCGCCGACACCCTGGTGCGGGGGGAGGCAGGAAGGTGGGGTGGAGTCGTCCCCCGCGAGGGTTTGTGGGCCGTGCAAACCCCGCAGGGCTTTCGCCGCGAGTTACTGCTGCGGGCGCATGAGGCCGCCCGCGAGGAGGGCTTCAGGGCGACGGACGACGCGGGGCTGGTCGTCCGGCTGGGGGTGCCCGTGACGCTGGTGCCCGGCGACCCGCGGCTGTTCAAGGTCACGGCGCCCGGCGACCTCGCCCTGGCCCACGCGGTCGCATCGGTGTGGGATGCTGGGGCCGATGACGCCTGACTCCGGGGCCGCCTCTCCCACTGCCTCCCAGACCTACCTCGCCCCGGCCAAGGTCAACCTCGGCCTGAGCGTGCGCCGTCCCCGCGCCGACGGCTACCACGAGGTGCATTCCCTGATGGTGCCGCTGGCCGTCGGGGACGAGCTGGACATCGCCCCGGCAGGCGCGCTCACCGTCAGCGTGGAGGGGGCGGACCTGCCGACCGACGAGCGCAACCTGGTGTACCGGGCGGCGCGGACGTACCTGGACGCGGCGGGCGTAGAGACCGGCGCGGCGATCACCCTGCGAAAGCGCCTCCCCCTCGCGTCCGGGCTGGGGGGTGGCAGCAGCGACGCGGCAACCACGCTGATGGCCCTGGCGCGGCTCTACCCGGCCCCGGTGAATCTTCCCGCACTCGCGCGGACCCTCGGCGCGGACGTGCCCTTCTTCCTGCTGGGCCAGTCGGCGCTCGCGCAGGGGATCGGGGAGGTGCTCACCCCGCTGCCCGTGCCGCGCGTGCCGCTCGTGCTCGTCAACCCGGGCATCGAGGTCAGCGCCCGTGACGCCTACGCCTGGCTGGACGGGGAGGAGACCTACACGCCCGAACTCGACATGGAGGGCATCCTGGCCGCCCTCGCCGACGGGCGGGAGGTGCCGTACCACAACGCCCTGCAAGACCCGGTTTCGGCCCGACACGCCCCCGTCCGCGACGTTCTGGCCGCGCTGGAAGGCGTCGGCCTGCGCTCGCCCCTGATGAGCGGCAGCGGCGCGACCTGCTTCGCCCTCGCCCGCAATGACGACCACGCCCTCGACGCGGCGCGTGCGATGCAGGCCCGGCACCCGGACTGGTGGGTGGTGGCGACAAGCACGCTGTAGCAAGAGGGCCGAAGCCCGCCTTTCCTGCTGGGTTCCCGGTCCATGAAGGGCAAGCTGGCGCCTGCCACCCCCCTGCAAGCGTCTCAGCCTCCCCCGCAAGGGGGGAGGAGGAAGAGCGCTAAAGCTTTTGCTTTCTAAAACCGTCCCTTGTGGACGGCCCATGCCCGCATGAGGCTCGCACTCGCACGGCCTTCACCCCGCCTTGCTCGCGCAGCGAGACGGTGGGTGAGCAGCCTGGAATGCAGCAAGATCAAACATTGCGCGTCGAGGAGGACGGCTACGGGCGAAATGGGCGAGCCCCTTGCCGAGCGCAGCGCCACTCCCCCAGCCCCCTGTGAGGGTAGGGGGCAGGGGGCAACGCCTTCCAATTCAATCACCCCACTTCAATGCGCCGCCGCTACCGCCTTCACCACCCGGTCCTGCACGTCCCGCAGGCCGAGGATGGGACTGTCCTCCGGCCCATTCATCAGCAGGGCGAAGGCGAGGGTGTGCCCACTCCTGGCCGTCACGTACCCGGCCAGCGCACTCACCCCCGGCAGCGTGCCCGTCTTGGCCCGCACGTCCAGCCCGCTGCCCCGCAGCCGCAGGGCCAGGGTGCCGCCCCGCCCGTCGTGCGCGGGGACGTTTTCGCCCGTTCCAGCCTGCGGGAGCGCCTCGGCGAAGGCGTTGCGCCGGGCGCGGTAGGTGGTGTCTGGCAGTTCGGCGTTGAGTTGGCCCTTCGGGTAGGGCAGGTGGTACATGGCCTCCAGCAACTCCACGAGCGCGCGGGCGGTCAGGCGGTTGTCCCGGCTCAGCCCACTGCCATCCGCCAGGGAAATACCCGTCAGGTCCACGTTCAGGCGGCGCAGTGCGGCCCGCTCCCGGCTCAGGGCACCCTCCAGCGTGCCGTTTCCACCCGGCCCGGCGGCCAGGGTGGCGAGCAGTTCCTCGGCGCGGAGGTTGTCGCTGGGCCGCAGGGTGGCGGCCAGCACCTCGAAAGGCGAGGCACTGCGAACGGAGGCCACCCCCTGCTCCGGGCGGTGCGACACCGGAACGAAGGGGTCGGGGGGCAGCGGCCCACCGTGCTCATCCTTGCGGGGGGGAGGAGTGTAGGGCCGGAAGGGAGGGGCCGTGCCCACCGCGGCTGAGCGCACCCGAATCCCCGCCCGCCGCAGTTCCGCGATCAGGGCCGCCCCCGCCTGGGCGCGGGCCTCGCTTGCCGAGAGCGGGGGACGGTCATGCCAGTCGGCCAGGCGAATGGGCGTCATCGGCACGCCGAGCGGAAGGCCCCGCCAGGTGCGCGCGTCCAGCCCCGTCTCGTCCAGCCGCACGCCGCCGACCTCCCGCACCCCTCGCGCGTACGCCTGTTTCGCCAGTGACCGCAGGCTGTTGGGGCCGTCCGCCACGCTCAGGGTCGGGTCCGCCCCACCCCGCAGCGTCAGGTGGGAGACGCGCGCCCGGCCCACTTCGGCGGCGGGGACCGTGAGTTCGGTGCTCCACCAGCCGCCCACTCCGCCCCGGTCCACGAGCACGGAAGCGGCCGTGACCAGCTTCGTGGTGCTGGCCGGGATCAGGGGGAGGTCCGCCTCCCGCGTCTCCAGCCGCTCGCCGGTCGTCAGGTCGCGCACGAGCAGGCCCACTCGGACGCTCCCCGGCAACTCCGCGAGGGTCCGGCGGACCCTGGGGCTCAGGTCGGGCGCGTGGTGGAGCGTGACGGTCGGGATGGGCGGCGGCGTGGCCCGCGACTCCGGCAGGCCCGCCCCCACGAGCAGGCAGGCAAGGCAGAGGGGCAGCGGGCGGCGCACCCGGGCAGGATACCGGGCAAGTCCGGGCCACGACCCGGCATATCTCGCATCCCTTCAGATGACGGGGGAAAAGTTCAACCCTCCTGCCCCGGCAGGGCCAGCCCCATCCGGCGGTACATCCCGTACTGCGGCGCGCCGCCCAGCATGTTCTGGCCGCCGTCCACCGGCAGGATCACGCCCGTGACGTAGCTCGCCGCGTCGGACACCAGGAAGAGCGCCGCGTTGGCGATGTCCTGCGGCACGCCGAAGCGGCCCAGCGGCACGGTGTCGATGAACCCCTGGCGGGTCCGCTCGTCGGGCGCGAGGCGGGCCATCCCCTCGGTGCCGTCGATGGGGCCGGGGATGATCGCGTTCACCCGCACCCCGCGCAGGCCCCACTCCACTGCCAGCGTCCGCGTCAGGGCGTCCACGCCCGCCTTGGCCGCGACCACGTGCGCCTGCATGGGCACCGGCACCCCGTACGCGCTGATGGAGAGGATGTTCGCCCCCGGCAACCGCAGGTGCGGCGCGCACGCCTTGATCGTGTTGTAGGTGCCCAGCAGGTCGATGTCCACCACGCTCTTGAACCCGTTGGGCGAAATGCCGTCCACCGGGGCCGGGAAGTTTCCCGCCGCCCCCGCGATCACGATGTCTAGCGGCCCGAAGGCCTCCACGCCCGATTGCGCCGCCGCCTGGAGCGCCGCGAAATCCCGCACGTCGGCGGACACCCCCAGCGCCCGGCCGCCCGCCTCCCCGATGCCACGCGCCGCGTTCTGCGCCTTGTCGAGGTTGCGGCCCAGGAGGGTCACGGCGCATCCGTGCGCGGCGAAACTGCGCGCGATGCCCAGGTTGATGCCGCTGCCACCCCCGGTGATCAGGGCGTGCTTGCCGGTCAGGAGGTCGGGGCGGAAGGTGGTGGAGGAGTCGTGGGGCTGGGTCATGGGGGCTCCTTGGGGGGGTAGGCTTTGGGGCGATGGGGGCGGGAGCCGAGGCCCCCGCGGCGCTTAGGGCACGGGGCCTTACTTCTTCAGGGCGCCCGCCAGCCCCTCCGCCGTCATGTGCCGCGCATTCCACTCCACGGCGGCAGCGAGACTTTCAGCATGTGGAAGGCCGTCTTGCAGGGTGCGTTTGGTGCCCTCCAGGGCTTTAGATGGCAGGGCGGCGAGATGGGCGGCGAGGGCCCCGGCGCGGGCGTAGAGGGCGTCCGCGTCGGGCAGCACCTCCGTCACCAGGCCCCAGCGTTCGGCGGTCGCGGCTTCAATGGGCTCGCCCGTCAGGGCGAGGTGCGCGGCCCGGCCCCGCCCAATCAGGCCCGGCAGGCGCTGGAGGCCACCCAGGTCAGCGGTGATGCCCAGCCGCACCTCCGGCAGGCTGAAGCGGGCTCCGGAGCTGCACAGCCGCAGGTCGCAGGCGGCGGCGAGTTCCAGCCCCGCACCGATGCACCAGCCGTCAATGGCGGCAACCACGGGGATCGGCAGGGCGGCGAGGCCCTCTATGGCCGCGTGCATCTCGTCCACCACAGCCCTGAAACGGGCGGCGTTACCCAGAGCCGGGGCGATCATGGGCGCGGTCGCCGCCACGTCCAGCCCCACACTGAAGTGCCGCTCGCCGCGCACGATCAGCACGCGGGCCTCCTCCAGCTCGCGTAGGGCCAGGGGCACCTCGCGCCAGGTCGTCGGTCCAAATGCCCCCTTGGGGTGGGCGAGGGTCAGGGTCGCCACCTCCCCCTCCCGGGCGAGGCGCACACTCTCGTAGGTCATGACAGGAGTGTACCGGGTCCAAAAAGGTGGGAGGGCTCACGCGCGGCCTGCCCCGTCCATGCGCCAGACTGCCCCCATGCGAATCGTGGTGGCGGGCATTCTGGAGCGCGAGGGGCCGGACGGGGTGCGGCAGGTGCTGGTGGGCGCCCGGTCCTCCCCGGCCTGGGCGGCGGGACTCTGGGAATTTCCCGGGGGCAAGGTGGAGGAGGGCGAGACGCCCGGGGAAGCCCTGGCCCGCGAGTGGCGCGAGGAACTGGGCGCCGAGGTGGAGGCGGGCGCGGAGGTCTACCGGAGCGAGTTGACCACCCCGGTCGGGGCCTTTCTGCTCGTGGCGCTGCGGGTGCGCCTGCGGTCGGAGGAGCCTCGCCCGCTGGAGCACCGCGCCCTAGCGTGGGTGGCGCCCGCCGACCTGACCCGCCTGCGGCTGCTCCCCAGCAATGTGCCCATCGCGCAGGCCCTGAGCACCGCGCCCTGACTTCCCCGCGCGTCCTCAGTCGGAAATCCGGGGACTGCTACTGGGTCGTCAACTTTGATCTGTCAGGGCTCCTTCCCCTTCGGCCGTAGTTGCCGCCAATGGGAAGTGACAGACCCTTGTTGACGACCCACTACCACAGGCGAAGATTTACTGTCAATCCACCCCGCCATACTTTTTCGGGGTTTTGAGCTAACCTGCTCGATCCAGTCAGTTCGAAGTCGCATATTACCTGGCGTGAGGACGTTATAGGCGGCCTCCAATCGTCGCCCATCTTCAGGAGCGTCTGGACGATTTTGAAGAGGAATCGTCCGGTCATGACGTGCCGGTATTCCTGTAGGGCGAGCACGATCAGAAATAAGTCGGCCTCTTCAATCCATATCAGCGACAACACATATCAGCAAAGGAGAACATTATGCGACATGCCTTCAAGTCTGTTCTTGTCATCAGTACTCTTCTGCTCGGCGCGGCCCAGGCCACCTCGGGGAGCATGGGGGGCAACACCTCCATTTCGAGCAGCACGCGGGTCGAGGTGCGCGGCGCCGTCCTGCTCGACGCGCAGGGCCGCACCGTCGGCACGTTCATGAACAACGGCCAGGCGATGGCAAGCGGCGCCCTGCAGACCGCCACCCAGATCCGCGTCACGTTCGAGGGGGGCACGAGCAAGACCTACTCCCTCGCCGGAAACATCGGTACCCAGGCCAGGGTCTCGCTCGACACCCTCGTCGTGCGGAGCGGCAACGGCACGGCCTTGCTGGGCCAGGCCATCCGGGCCGATCTCCAGGCCATGCAGCAGAACATGCAGGCCGTGAGCGGCAAGACGGTCACTCTGGTCAGCGCTGGCGGGAGCGTGGTCGGCACCTTCATGGCGAACGGCACCCTGCGTGCGAGCGGCGACCTGCGTAAGGTCACGGGCGCCGTGGTGACCCTGGGGAACGGCCAGCGGTTAAGTTACGACCTCGCCACCCGGTTGATGGCGGACGCCAGCGGCACGCTCGGGCTCGGCGACGTCAAGGTGCGCGATCAGGGCCGCAGCGTCGCGCTGGTGAGTGTCCTGACCACCCTGAAGCAGGACGGCAAGGTCACGACCGGCGGCGCGAACAGCAACGGCAACACCTCGGTGGGCGGCTCCGCCTCGGCCAGCGGCCAGGTGGACGCCAGCACCTCCGGCAGCACCTCGGGTGGGTCGTCCAGCGGCGGCATCAGCATCGGCGTGGGCGGCGGCATCGGCATCAGCATCGGCGGCGGAAAGTAAGCGCCTGAGTCTCTGAATTCCCCCGCATCAGGGCGAGGAGGGCGAGCCGCGTGGAGGTTGCCCGCCCTCTTTTATAGAGAGGACCTCCTGCGAAAGCCGCCCGAGGCAGAAAGCAATAGGCCAACCACGCGTGCCTTCGCCCAGGCTTTTACCGCAACCGAGTCCAACCCTCTTGTGCCCCTCACCCCTGGCGCAGCCAGGGGTGAGGGGGCGCCCAATGGACGACCTCGACCCATTTGGGCAGCCTTCAGGGGATGTACCGAGTGGAGATACAAGCCTGGCCCTCGCCTTCTGCCTTCGACCTTCTCCACACCTGGGCACCCAAAGGTCTATTGCTCAGCCCTGTGGGCCTTTAAGCCTCCAAGAGACCTCGACAGAGCCTCAGCCGTCCCCCGCCTCACCCCACCCGTTCCGCATCGAACACCTGACTCGGCCGGGCGTACTCGTCCTGTGCGGCGACAAGCTGAATCTCGCGGGTGCCCATGCGGTGGGTCAGGTCCAGCAGGGCGTATAGGGCGCTCATGCTGAGACTGAGGGCCTGCCCGGCGTCCCCCGTCTTCAGGTACTGCCCCAGGAACAGGGCGGCGATGGCGTCCCCCGTGCCGTTGCGCGGGGGGTCGAGGGGGATCAGCGGCGTGCGGCACAGCCAGGCGCCCTCCCCGGTCACGGCCAGCGTCTCGATCACCCCCTCCGGCGCGTCCTCCCGCACCAGGCTGGTCACGACCACGATGCGGGGGCCGCCCTCGCGCAGGCGTTCACGCAGGAGACGGGCGGCCTCCAGGGCCCCCGGCAACGTCTTTACGCCCCGGCGTGTCAGCAGCTCCAGCTCGAATTGGTTGGGCGTCACGATGTCCGCCTCGGGGACCGCCTGGGTGCGAATCAGTTCGGGCAGCTCGGGGCGCACGAACACGCCGCGCCCCACATCACCCATGACCGGATCACAGCAGTACAGAGCGGCGGGGTGGGCGGCCCGCACCCGGCGCACGGCCTCGACCACGGCGCTCACGGTGCCCTCCGAGCCCATGTAGCCGCTCAGGACGGCATTGCACTGAGCCAGCACCCCGCGCGCCTCGATGCCGTTCAGCAGGTCGGCCACGAGTTCGGGCGGGAAGACTGTGCCCGTCCAGGCGCCGTAGCCGGTGTGGTTGGAGAACTGAACAGTGTGGATGGGCCAGACCTCGAAACCCAGGCGTTGCAGCGGGAACACGGCGGCGGCGTTCCCCACGTGCCCGTAACTCACCCACGACTGGATGCTCAGGATGTTGGGCGGCAGGGCAGGAACTGGGGCAGTCATGCGCCGAGGATAGCCTCCTGCCCCACTCCGGTCAGCCTGGGGCCGTGCCGCTCACATCCCCTTGTCGTCCCCGCCCGTGCCGAAGGTCGTGCCCGTGTCGGTGACGGCGTCCGTTCCTGCCATGCCGATGCCCTGCGTGTCGTCACTCGTCGTGAGGGGCGTGTCGGTCATGCCGCTCTCGGACTCGCCCGTGTACTCGGAACGGTCAGACATCTGGTTGCCCGCGTCCTCGGGCAGGCCGCCCTGGTCAACCTCGTTCGTCTGTGGGGTGTCGCGCCGGGAATCGTCTGAGGTCATGGTTCTCCTCCTGTCAGGATGCTTGGGATTGGAGGGACGCCGAACCTGGGAATGAATCCCCCGTGTTCGGCGTCCCATTGGGGGCAGGATCAGGCGCAGGCCTCAGCGCTGATTGTTGTTGTCCCCACCCGTCGTCATGTTGCCGAAGGTGCCCGTCGAGTTGTCGCTCGTGCTGCTGTCGGTGGAACTGCCGCCGCTCAGCCGCTCCATGCCCGACTGGTTGCTCGACTCGGTCTCGCTGGTGAGCCCTGTACCGGAGGACCCGCTCATCCCCGACTGGCCCAGACTGCCCAAGCTGCCCATCGTGGATTGGCCCATCCCGGAGCTGCCCAGGCCCGACTGGCCCAAGCTGCCCGACCCACCGCTCATGGATTGGCCCAGCCCGCCCTGACCCACGCCAGAGCCGCTCATCCCCGACTGCCCCATGCCCGACTGACCCATCATGCCCATGCCACCCTGGCCCTGGACGCGAAGCTGGTTATGCACGTCGCGCACGCCGCGCAGGTTCTCGATCACGTCCTCGGCCCGGCGCTTCTGCTGGCGGTCGGTGACGGTGCCGGTCAGGGTGACCTCCCCGCCCTGCACCTGCACGTCGATCTCGCTGGCGTCAATGTGGTCGTCGTCCTCCAGCGCGTCGTTTACCATCTCGCGGATGCGGTCGTCGCTGCGCTGGTAGCCCCTGGGGCCCTTGCCGCGGTGGCCGCCCATTCCCGACTGGCCGGACATCTGGCCCTGGCCGTAGCCCTGACCCTGCCCGTACCCCGACTGACCCGAGCTGCTCATGCCGCCCGTTCCGGCACCGAACACCATCGTGCTGCCGGACTGGCCGCCCTGAGACTGCCCCCCCTGGTACAAGCCGCCCTGATACTGACCGCCCTGCCCCTGATACTGGCTGCCCTGGCCCTGGTACGGGCCACCCTGGTACTGGCCCTGGCCGCCCTGATGCTGCCCGCCGCCCATTCCACCCATGCTCCCGTAGCTCTGGTCGGCGTAACGGTAGTCCTGGCTGCCCGACATACCCTGACCCTGGCCGGACTGCCCGTACTGGCCGGACATCTGGCCCTGTCCGCCCTGGCCGTACCCCACCGAGCCCATACCGCCGCGGCCCTGGCTGATACGGCCCTGATCCATACCGGAGCCGCCGTAGCCCTGCCCTATGCCCGAGCGGTCATCTCCGTAACGTGAGCGGTCATCGCCGAAACGGTCGTCCTCGCGGCCCCGGAACATGTCGCCCCGGCGGTCACCCTGGGACATGTCGCGGTCGTCGTAGCGGTGATCACGGTAACGGGTCATAGACTCCTCCATATAATGGCGGAAAACCGCCCGCCCGGAGCTTCCGGGCGTCCACGGTTTCCCCACATGCTGCCCCCCTGTAATACCCGTCTAGACACCTTGCGGGGATGACAACCCGTTCAAGGGCTGGGGCGCCGACCCCTCATGAAGCTTGCGTGATGGATGGCGGCAGCTTCGCTCGCAGAGTTGTGGCGGCCCGGGAATCACCGTGAGGAAACGGAAGTTTCGCGGAGGTGCGGCACACCGCTGTGACCCGCATGGGGACACGTCCCGCGAAAAGGGCCGCAGTTGGGCGCGAGCGGTGGGGGTATGCTGGGGCGTTATGACGCAGTCGCAGACCATCATGTCCGGCGGGAACGCGGCCTTTATCGAGGGGCTGTACGAGGCGTACCTGGCCGACCCGCAGAGTGTGGACGCCGAGTGGCGCGCGTATTTCGACGAATTGCGTGGGGGCGCCAAGGAGACCGCGCACTCGGCGGTGCAGCAGGCCTTCTACGAGCTGGGCACCCAGCGCCGGGGACAGGCGATCCTCCCCGTGCCGCAGGGCGTCAGCGGCGCCCAGCAGGCGGCGGGCGCCCTGGTCACCGCCTACCGCGTCTACGGCCACATCAGCGCGAAGATGAATCCCCTCAAGATGCGCGGCCTGCCGGTCGTGCCCGAACTCACGCCCGAGTATTACGGCCTGTCGCAGGCGGACCTGAGCGAGTACGTGCAGGAGGGGTCCTTCCGCGGCCCTCTGCGTGACGTGATCGCCGGGCTCCAGGAGACGTACTGCGGGGCCATCGGCTTCGAGTTCAACTACCTGCCCGCCCCCGAGCGCAAGTGGTTCCAGGACCGCATTGAGCCCACGCGCGGGCGCGGCCAGTACAGTCCGGAGGAGCGCCGCCGCCTGATGACGAAGCTCAACGCCGCCGAGGGCCTGGAGCGCTACCTGCATGTGAAGTACGTGGGCCAGAAGCGTTTCTCGCTGGAGGGGAGCGAGAGCTTCATTCCCCTGCTCGACCGCATCATCCAGCAGGCCGGGCGGTTCGGCGTGAAGGAAACCGTCATCGGGATGGCGCACCGTGGCCGCCTGAACGTCCTAGTGAACATCTTCGGCAAGAAGCCCAGTGACCTCTTCGCGGAGTTCGAGGGCAAGAAGAAGATCAGCGACAACCCCGACATCGCGGGTGACGTGAAATACCACATGGGGTATTCGAGCGACGTGCGGACGCCCGGCGGGCCGATGCACCTCGCGCTCGCCTTCAACCCCAGTCACCTGGAGATCGTGTCGCCCGTGGTCCACGGCAGCGTGCGCGCCCGTCAGGATCGCCGGGGCGATGCGGAGCGCAAGCAGGTGCTGCCGGTCACCATCCACGGCGACGCGGCCGTGAGCGGGCAGGGCGTGGTTATGGAGACGCTGAACCTCTCGCGCCTGCGCGGCTTCACGACGGGCGGGGCCGTCCGCATCGTCATTAACAACCAGATCGGCTTCACGGTGAGCGACCCGCGCGACACCCGCTCCAGCCGCTACTCCACCGACGTGGCCAAGATCGCCAACGCACCCGTGCTGCACGTGAACGGGGACGATCCGGAGGCGGTGGCCTACGCCGGGGACCTCGCCCTGGAGTACCGCCAGACCTTCGGCAAGGACGTGTTCATCGATCTGATCTCCTTCCGCCGCCACGGCCACAACGAGGCGGACGACCCCACCATGACCCAGCCCATCATGTACCGGGAGATCAAGGCGCACCCCGGCACCCGCGCCCTGTACGCGCAGGCCCTGGAGGGGGCGGGCGTGCTGAAACCCAGCGAGGGCGACGCGCTCGTCGAGCGTTACCGCGACCAGCTCGACGCCGGGGACGCGGTCGTCGAGGAGATCGAGAACTCGGAGCAGAGCAAGCTCGCCGCCGACTGGAAGGGGTACGTGAACACCCACTGGACGGAGGACACGCCGACCGCCGTGCCGCAGGAGAGGCTCACCGAGCTGGGCCTGAAGCTGGCCGAGGTGCCGCAGGGCTTCGCGCTGCACCGCGGCGTGGCGCGCGTGATGGAGGCGAGAAAGGCAATGGCCCGCGGCGAGCAACTCCTCGACTGGGGCATGGGCGAGATGCTGGCCTACGCCACACTGCTCGTCGAGGGCTACAGCGTGCGGCTGGACGGCCAGGATTCGGGCCGCGGCACCTTCGTCCACCGCCACGCCGTCCTGCATGACCAGAGCGCGCAGGACCCTATGAACGAGGAGTACGTCAGCCTCGCGCATCTCACGCCGGACCAGGGCCGGGTGGAGATCGTGGACTCCACGCTCTCGGAGGAGGCGGTGCTCGCCTTCGAGTACGGCTACTCGACCTCCGAGCCCAAGGCGCTCGTCGCGTGGGAGGCGCAGTTCGGGGACTTCGCCAACGGGGCGCAGGCGGTGATCGACCAGTTCCTAAGCGCGGGCGAGAGCAAGTGGCAGCGCCTCTCGGGGCTCACGATGCTCCTGCCCCACGGGTACGAGGGCGCGGGCCCGGAGCACTCCAGCGCCCGGCTGGAGCGGTACCTGCAACTGTGCGCCCAGAAGAACATGCAGGTCGTCGTGCCGTCGAGCGCCGCGCAGATCTTCCACCTGCTGCGCCGCCAGGTGCTGCGGCCCTACCGCAAGCCGCTCATTGTGATGACGCCCAAGAGCCTGCTCCGCAACAAGCTCGCCATGAGCCCGCTTGCCGAACTCGCGGGGGGTCGTTTCCACGAGGTCATCGGCGACGACACGGTCCAGAAGGCCCGCCGGGTCGTCATCAGCTCCGGCAAGCTGTACTGGGAGCTGTTCGAGGCACGGGGCGCCAACGAGGAAGGATACGCGGGCACGGCCCTGATCCGCCTGGAGCAGCTCTACCCCTTCCCGGCAGACGCCTTGAAGGCTGAACTCGCTAAGCACCCCGGCGCCGAGGTCGTCTGGGCGCAGGAGGAGCCCGAGAACCAGGGCGCGTGGCTGATGATCTGGGAGGACCTGGAGAAGGTGCTGGCCGAGGGGCAGACCCTGACCCACGCCAGCCGCCCGCGCGCCGCGAGCACCGCCGCCGGGTACGCCAGCGTTCACACCCAGGAGCAGGCGCGGGTGATCGCCGACGCGCTGGGTGAGCCGGTCACACGCAAGGACGCCGAGGTGCAGGTCAAGGCTATCGCGCAGGCCACGGCGCAGAGCTGAGGCTGAGCTGCCTCTCCCCCTGGCGACTGGGCCAGGGGGAATTTTTCTGGTCAGGTCACTCTCTCCCCGTCACCACGTCAGTCACTCCCCGGGGGGGGTATAAAGGGAGGCGTTATGGCGGATATCAAGGTTCCCGTATTTTCCGAGTCGGTGAGCGAGGGCACGCTCCTGACCTGGCACAAGCAGCCCGGCGAGCCCGTGAAGCGCGGCGAGGTCATCGCGGAGATCGAGACCGACAAGGTCGTGCTGGAAGTCACCGCCCAGCAGGACGGCGTGCTTCAGAGCGTCGCCAAGAACGAGGGCGACACCGTCCTCAGCGAGGAAGTCCTGGGGACCATCGGCGAGGCGGGCGCGGCCCCCGCTGCCCCCACCCCCGACCAGGCGAGCGGCCCGGTGGCGAACACGGCAAGCGCTGGCGGGACCGCCGTCCATCCGAACGGCTACGGCACCCAGGACGCGGGCAACGAGGCGACGCGCCGCGACGACCTCTCCCCTGCCGTCCGCAAGATCGTCGCCGAGAACAACCTCGACCCCGCGCGGATTCCCGCGACCGGCCCCAAGGGCAACATCACCAAGGAGGACGCGGTGGTGGCGGCCCAGGGCGGCCTGACATACCAGGGACCCCAGGACGCGGCCGAGCCCCCCAGCATGCGGGAGGCGGAGACGGCCACCCCCCAGACCCAGGCCCGCACTCCCTCTGCTCCGGCACCCACTGCCCCCGTCCAGGCCCCTCAAGGTGCCCGGCCCGAGCAGCGCGTGCCCATGACGCGCATTCGCCAGCGCATTGCCGAGCGGTTGAAGGAGGTGCAGAACACCGCCGCGATCCTGACCACCTTCAACGAGGTGAACATGAAACCGGCGATGGACCTGCGGAAGAAGTACCAGGACCAGTTCGTCGCCAAGCACGGGGTCAAGCTGGGCTTCATGAGCCTCTTTGTGCGCGCGGCGACCGAGGCCCTCAAGCAGTTCCCGGTCGTGAATGCCAGCGTGGACGGCAAGGACATCATCTACCACGGCTACTACGACATTGGCATCGCGGTGGCCTCGGATCGCGGCCTGGTCGTGCCCATCCTGCGCGACACCGATCAGCTCAGCCTCGCCGCCATCGAGAAGCAGATCGCCGAGTTCGCCACCAAGGCGCGCGGCGGGAAGCTGACGCTGGAGGACATGAGCGGCGGCACCTTCTCCATCACCAACGGCGGCACCTTCGGCTCCATGATGAGCACCCCCATTATCAACGCGCCCCAGAGCGCCATCCTGGGCATGCACAACATCATCGAGCGCCCCGTCGCCGAGAACGGCCAGGTCGTCATTCGCCCCATGATGTACGTCGCTCTGAGCTACGACCACCGCATCATTGACGGGAAGGAAGCTGTGCAGTTCCTGGTGACGATCAAGAACATTCTGGAAGACCCGGCGCGGATGCTGCTGGAAATCTGAGCTTTCAGCGGTCGGCGGTCAGCTTTTCCGGGAAGGAGGCTGGCCGCCTCGCTTTTTGGCCCATGTGGGAAGGGTGGCCCCCGGGTAGCGTGAGGCATGGCGAATGTGCTGCACCTGATGAACGCGGGGGAGGCTGCTCTCCCCTGGTCTGGAAGCCGAGGTGAGGCAGGTGGCGAAGACCGCTCTGGCGCGGCACGCGGCGCAGTTGGAGTTGGACGGCGTGGACGTGGCGATGTACGTCACTCCCTGGACACTGCCGGAAACGGGAGTCCTGGGGGACGCACCCCTGCCCCACTGGGTTGTCACATTGACGCCCGACAATCCGAATTTCCTGTCTGCTTGGCACCATGAGGTGCCCGCTACCCTGGCCCACGAACTCCACCACGCGCGGCGCTGGCGGGGCCGGATTACGGAAAGACGCTGCTGGAGGCACTGGTCTTGGAGGGCCTGGCCCAGCACTTCGAGGTGGAGGAACGCGGCGAGCCGCTGCCTTACGCCCGGATTCCCGACGACCTGAACGCGCTCTGGCAATGGGCGCAGGCCGAACCGGATGAGCCCAGCCACAGCCACGCCGCCTGGTTTTTCGGTTCGCCGCTGGCCGGGCTGCCATGCTGGGCCGGGCACGCGCTCGGGTACGAACTCGTGCGGCGTTTTCTGGTCTTTAAAGGTGGCGATGCTGTCACCCACGCCGATGCTCCCGCAGACCCGATTCGGGGCGCATGGCGGCTCTGAGATCAAATCTCCTGCAAAGGCCGCTCCGCCAGCCACTCCGGCACCTCGTCCGGTGCGTAGGTGTCGAAGGTCAGGCGGGTGAGGCTGACGAGGGGATGCCCTTCCAGCGGTCCCTCCTCCCCCCGGCGGTCCACGATGCAGGCGATGGCAACGCAACGGCCGCCGAGGGCCTCCACAGCGCGGACGGCTTTCAAGACGCTGCCCCCGGTCGTCAGCACATCCTCCACGGCGACGAAGGTTTCACCGGGCGTGACCGTGAACGCCTCACGGACCTTCATGCCGCCCTTCCCGTCCTTCTCTGCGAAGATGGCGCGACTTCCGAAGTGCCGGGCGACCTCGTAGGCGAGGATTACACCGCCCATCGCGGGGCCGACGAGGGTTTGGGACTGAATGCCCGCCTCACGCAACTTTCCGGCAAGGGCCTGCCCGATCCTCTCCGTCAGGTGGGGGTATTGCAGCACGGTGGTGGATTGGAGGAACTTGGGCGAGTGGCGGCCCGACGCGAGCAGAAAATGGCCCTCGTGGTACGCGCCCGCCTCCCGGTACAGCGCCAGAACGTCCATGCGGCGAGTATCGCATTCCAGGGCGGCCGACAGGTGCATGATGGTGCATGGATTCGCCCGCCCATGCCCCGACCTTTCCGCACGCCCACGCCCTCCGCTCCCGCCGCCTGCTCCTGGGAATTCCCCTCACGGAACTCGCGCGGGCGGCGAGTCTTGAGCCACATGTGCTGGAGGCGGTCGAGCGCGGCGAGTACGACCCGCGCAGCCTGCACGCCCTGGCCCGGCGGGTACTGGAACGGCGACTTGACCTGTCGCTGTAACGCGGCCCGGGCCTCGTGGGAGGCCGCATGAACCAGGCTTACGTGGACGCCAGTTGGCACGAGCAACCCGACGGGCACGGGGTCGGCGGGTGGGGGCTGGTGCTGCTCGTTCCGGGCGAGTTGCCCGCCCGCTTCCAGGGCCAGATGAACGCGCCCGACAACAACGCGGCCGAGCTGCGGGCCGTCCTGGAGGCCGTGCGCCACGCTCCCGAAGGTGAGCCCCTTACCGTCTACACCGACAACGAGGCGGTCATCGCGTCGGTGGGCCGCGGCCGGGGACCCCACCTGCTCGCCGAGGCCGCCCGCGAAGTGCAGGACGAGGTGGAGGCCCGGAAGGTGACCCTGCGGGTGGAGTACACGCCGCGCACCCGGCGCCACATGCTCGTCGCCCACGACCTCGCCAACGACGCGCGGCGGGGACTCACCACCCCCGCACTACATGGGCCACACGCGGACGTGCTGATCGAGCAGCGGCCCGCCGTGCCCGAGGCCCGGGTGAGCCTGCGCCGGTACGGCGAGCGCGTCACGGCCCTCGTGAACCTCGACCCCCTCTCGGCCGTGCCGCCGAGCGCACAGGCCCTGCTGGCCGCCGTCACCCTCGCGCGCCCGGGAGAGGTGCTGCTGGTGCGCCGGGCCAGCAAGGTGGCGCAGGCGCTGTGGCAGCGGCCCGAAAGAGCCCTGCGCCCCGCCGCCCTCGCCCAGCTTCAGGAGGCAAGGCAGACGGCCGACGGGATGGGCGTGCAGGTGCAATTCCAGCCCGCGGGGTGAACGGGCGAGCTGAGGATTGCAAACGCCTCTCCTTCGGAACTAGCAGTTCCGGCTTCTGTAGGGCAGGCGAGCGCCTGCCACCCCCCACCTAGCCTCCCCCGCAAGGGGGGAGGAGCCGAAAGCACAAAAGCTCTTGCTTCTCAAAACCGTCTCCTGTGGACGGCCAGTTCCCGCCACTAGGTCGCTCTCGCACGGCCTTCACCCCGCCTTGCTCGCGCAGCAAAACGGTGGGCCCGCGACTTGGAATACAGCAAGATCAAACCTTGCGCGTCGAGGAGAACGGCCACAGGCGAGATGGACGAGCCCTTTGCCGAGCGCCCCCCTGCCCTCTGAGTAGGGGGGCAGGGGGTGGGCCACCCCTGCGACTGGGCAAGTCCCTCACACCTCCGTCGTCTCCCCCGGCTCCAGCACCCGAACCTCCACCCCCCGCGCCTGCCCCTCCCGCGCAAAGACCTGCGGATCGCCGACCAGCGGCGGGAACGTGCCGTAGTGCATGGGAATGGCCACGCGGGGCCGCAGCAGTTCCAACGCGCGGGCCGCCTCCTCCGGCCCCATCGTGTAGTGGTCCCCGATAGGCAGCAGTGCCACGTCCAGCACCCGGTCGCCGATCAGCCGCATGTCGCCGAACAGGTTCGTATCGCCTGCGTGGTAGACCCGCACGCCGCCCATCTCGATCACGAGCCCGGTGGGCATTCCGCCGTAGGTGCCGTCCGGGAAGGAGGACGAGTGCCAGGCGGGGGTAAAGGTGACGCTGCCCCACTCCTGACGCACCCTGCCGCCGATGTTTGCACCGATAGCGTTGTGGGCGCCGTTGCTGTGCGCGTACCCCCCGATCTCGGCGGTGCCGATGACCGGCACTCCGGCCCGCCCGAAGTCCAGCGCGTTCCCCCAGTGGTCGCCGTGCGCGTGGCTGATCAGCACCGCGCTGACGTTCCAGCCGAGTGCCTCGGCCAGCGTCACCGGCGACTTCGGGTTCCCCTCAATGAAGGGGTCGATCAGGACGCGGTGATCACCACTCTCCAGCAAGAAGGCGCTCTGCCCCAGGAAACGAATCTGCATGGGGTCAGTGTAGGCACGAGGGACGGGGGGCCGCCCTGACCGTTCTCTCACGCTCTGAGGTTTCTCACCGCCACCGTGAGAGGTCCGTCAGGTTCGGGCCCGTATAGTGGGCGGGTGCCGCACGGTTGTCCCGCGGCGGGAAGGAGCGCCGCGCATGTCCCTGTTTCCCGGTGACGTCAGTCCACGGGACGTGCTGGACGTGCTGCTTGTCGCGTTCCTGATCTACCAGGGCTACCTGCTGGTGGTGGGCACCCGGGCGGTGAACGTGCTGCGCGGCATCCTGGTGTTCGCCGGAGTGTGGGTGGCCGCGCAACTGCTGGGCCTGACCACCCTGAGCTATCTGCTGGGCCGGGCTGGAACAGTGGGCCTTTTCGCGCTCGTGGTGCTGTTCCAGCCCGAGTTGCGCGCGGCGCTGGAGCGGGTGGGGCGTCCCCGCGGGCGCGACCTGGGGGCGAGCGGCGCGGCCCTCCAGGACCTCGCCCGGGCGATGGAGCGCCTCGCCGAACGCAAGACCGGGGCCTTGATCGCCATTGAGCGCCGCACCCCGCTGGGCGAGTACGCGGCGACGGGGGTGGCGCTCGACGCCGTGGTGAGCGTGCCCTTCCTGGAGGCGCTGTTCGCCCGCAACGCGCCCCTTCATGACGGCGGTGTGATCCTCCAGGGGTCGCGGGTGGTCGCGGCGGGGTGCCTCTTTCCCCTGCAGTCGAGTGACGGCACCTACCGCCGCTACGGCACCCGGCACCGGGCGGCCATCGGCCTCTCTGAGCTGACGGACGCGGTGGTGCTGGTAGTCAGCGAGGAGCGGGGCAGCATGCGGATCGCGCTCGCGGGGCGGCTGGGGCCGGACCTGAACGGCTCGGAACTCCGCGAGCAGCTCCGCGCCCTGGTGTACGACCGGGCCGACCTGAACGGGGAGATCGCTCCTCCCCCTTCTCCCGCGGCCGAGGCGGGGCCGGGTGCCCAGCGCGAGCGGGGGGGCGCGTGAGGGGCGGGCAGCTCGGGCGCTGGATCGACCCGCGTTACGCCTGGCGGCGGGTGCTGCACAACCTTCCCGCCAAGCTGCTGTCCCTGGCGGTGGCGGTCACGCTCTGGCTGGTGGCGACAGCCGACCGCCGGGCGAACGTCGAGCAGGGGTACGACGTGCCGGTCACGGTGAGCGACACGACCGGCGAGCGCGGCACGGGCACCCGGGTGGTCAGCGGCCTGTCGCCGAGTACCATCCGGGTGTTCCTGAGCGGGCGCCCCGAGCGGCTGCGCGAGCTGCGGGGCGAGAACATCGAGGCCATCGTGGACGTGACCGATGTGCCGGAGGGCAGCTTCAACCGCCCGGTGCGGGTGCAGCCCCCCAGCGGCACCACACTGATTCGGGAAACGCCCGAGCGGGTGCAGGGGTTTCTCGACACCCAGCTCACCCGCACCCTGCCGGTCACCCTCAGCGTGGCGACGCCGCCGGAAAACAGCCTGCCCCGCTACGCGGTCACCCCAGCCACGGCGACGGTCAGCGGACCCGGTCAGGTGGTGACGACCGTCGAGCGGTTGGTGAACAGCCCGGTCAACCTGGGTCCCGGCGAGGAGCAGGAGACCAGCCTGATCGCGCTGGATGCCGAAGGCCAGACGGTGGAGGGGGTGACCACCCGGCCCGACACCGTCACGGTGGGTCGTCTGGACAGCGGGGAACTGCCGGTCAAGGCCGTCCGGGTGATCCTGAACGACCCGCCTGCCGGGCTGCAGGTCACTTCGGCGAGCGTGCAGCCGGGCAGCGTGCGCCTGGTCGCCGCCCCCGAACTCCTCGCCCGGCTGCGCGAGGTGCAGGGCACCGTCACCTACCGCGAGGGCACGTACACGGCCCCGGTGACCCTGCGTCTGCCTGCGGGCGCGCAGGCCCTGGAGCCCGTGAGCGTCCGCCTGACCGTGGAGCGCCGCGGGGCGGGGGCAACGGGGGGAAAGCCCGCCCCCAGATCCCCGTAATCCGATGGGGCGACCCCGACCCCTGGAGTACAGCCCCATTCTGGAAGCGCTACCAGGACGCACCTCAGAATCTGAGTGCCCGGCGGGCGTATACTCTGTGCATGGTGTGGCGAGTGAACCACGTAGCCATATGATCGCCGAACTGCTGGACCCGAGGCACCCGCTGGCTGAACTGGCGGGCTGGGACGAGCGCGTGCGGCTGATGGTGCGCCCGCGCCGCTTCGAGCATGTCCTGAGGGTGGCGGAACTCGCCTGCCGCATCGCCTGCGCCAACGGCCTGGACGAGGGGCGGGCCTATGCGGCGGGCATCCTGCACGACATCGCCCGGGACCTGCCAGACGCGGAGCTGCTGCGCCTGGCGCCCCCGGAGTGCGCCATCGACAGCGCCCACCCCCTGGCCCTGCATGGCCGCGCCGCCCGCACCCTGCTGGAACGCTGGGGCTACCGCGACCCGGTGGTGCTGGAGGCGGTTGAGGACCACACGACCGGGCCGCGCGGGAACAACGGGGTCGCCGCCTGCGTGTATGTGGCCGACGTGTCGGAGCCCGGGCGCGGCGTGAACGACGACATCCGCGAACTCGCCCTGCATGATCTGGACGCAGCGTTGAGCCGGGCCATCATTTCCAAGGTGACCTACCTCCAGGGGCGCGGTATCCAGGTGCATCCGCGCACCCTGCGTGCCTACCAGGCACTGCCGTGCATCGGGGGAACGTCTGCCGCCGTACTGCCGGGCGGCGCGCCCTCCGCACCCGGTTCCCACCCGCCCACATGACCGGCTCCTCCCCCCAGCCCTCCATCCCCGAATTCAACTTCTCCTTCGCCAATCCGCGCTCCCGGTCGCGGCTTCGGGCGGTCCAGGCCTTCGGGCTGAGCCTGGCGGCCCTGACCCTGGGCGGGCTGGCGGTGTTCAAGGCGCCTGGGGGGGCCGTCGCGGGGGCCACCACCCCCGGCGCCCCCCCGCACTTCACGGTGCTGCTGGCGGGCCGGGACATCGTGTACTGCTACTACCGCACCCCCTGCAAGGACCAGGACCAGCGCACGGGCCTGCTCCAGACGCCGAACACCGACACCCTGATGCTGGTGAAGGTGGACGGCACCCACGTGAACGTCCTGAGCATTCCGCGCGACACGAACGTCGGCCCCTTCGACCCGAACCGCGACCGGGCCGAGCAGAAGGTGAACAGCCGCTACTGGGCAGGCGGCCCCCACGCGCTGACGCAGGCGGTGGAGACGATCACGGGCGAGCGGGTGGACGCCTACGTGATCGTGCGGACGGACTACGTGGCGCGGGTGATCGGCGCGCTGGGCGGGCTGGACGTGACGGTCCCCAAGGGCGGCATCGAGTGGGTGGACCAGGCGGCGGGCGTGAACCTGAACCTGGCAGAGGGCAACCACCACCTGAACGGCGAGCAGGCGGTGCTGTTCCTGCGCGTTCGCAAGGGCTTCGGGGACGACTACGGGCGCATCGACCACCAGAAACAGGCGCTGACCCAGCTCGCCGCGCGGCTCAAGTCCCCCCAGGGGCTGAGCGCCCTCCCCACCATCCTGGGCGGCGTCGGGCATGGGGTGGAGACGAACGTGGACCCCAACCTCCTCCCCTCACTGGTGCCGTTCCTGCCGCAGCTCAAGCTGACCTTCGCCACCCTGCCGACCCAGACCATCCCGGGGACCTTCAACCTCGCGGTGGACCGGGAGGCGCTCGCGCGGGTGTGGGGCACGGGGGGCCAGGCGGAGACGGCGAACACCGACCTGCCGAGGGTGAGCGTGCGTATCATGGATGCCAGCGGCGCGGGACTCGGCCCGGCGCTCGCCCGCGCCCTGCGGACCCTGGGCTACGCCCGCGTGAGCGTGCAGGAGGCTCCCGCCAGCGGCGAGGCCAGCCAGGTGTTCACCGGGCAGGACGTGGGGCCAGCGAACACGCTCGCCGACACGCTGGGCCTTCCCCGGCTGCAAGGTGAGCGTTTCCCGGTGGAGGCGGGCGAGGTCGGTATTCTGCTGGGCAAGGACGCTCGCCAGAGCCTCGCCGCGCTGGGCGCCCTGAACGGGGGTCCCGCCGCCCAAGCCCCCCTCACCCGACCGGAGAACGAATGACCCCATACACCCCCACCGATTCCCTGCACCGTCAACTGCGCGCCATCGTGGACGCCGCCCGCGAGCGCCGCGCCGAGGACGTGGTCGTCCTGGACCTGACCGACGTGTCCTCCACCCTGGAATATTTCGTGATCTGCACCGCCACCGCCGGGCTTCAGCTCAACGCCGTGCAGGAGAACATCCGCGAGAAGGCGCAGGAGGCGGGCCTGCCCCGCCCCACCGTCGAAGGCCCCAGCGAGCGCTGGCTGCTGCTCGCCTTCGGCGGGAGCATCGTGGTCCACATCATGACGAAAGAAGCCCGCGAGTATTACGACCTGGAGGGGCTGTGGAGCGACGCCCGCACCCTCGACTTCCCCGAGCAGACGCCCAACCGGCCGGAGAGCGGCCAGCCCTCGGCGTAGGGTCGAGCCTCTGACCCCCTCCTGACATTCGCCTGACCTCGCGGCGGACAATGGAACTGATGAGCCATGTGGTCGTGATCGAGGACGAGGGCACGGTGCGGGAGGTGGTGCGCTTCCACCTGGAACGGGCCGGGCTGCGGGTCAGCGCCTTTGAGACCACGGGCGCGGCGCAGGGCACCTTGGGCACGGCAGACGCCCTGGTGCTCGACTGGATGCTGCCCGGCGAGAGCGGGCTGGGCTTCCTGCGGCGGCTGCGCGGTGACCCCGAGCTGCGCCGCCTGCCCGTGCTGATGCTCACCGCCCGCGCCGCCGAGGCCGAGCGGGTGGAGGGCCTGGAGAGCGGCGCGGACGACTACCTCACCAAGCCCTTCAGCGCGGCCGAACTCGTCGCCCGGGTGCGCGCCCTGCTGCGCCGCTCGCTGCCCGACGCGCCGCAGCAGCTCAACAACGGGCCGCTGGGCATGGACCTCGCGGCGGCGGACGCCCGGCTGTCCGGCGCGCGGCTGAGCCTCACCCGGCGCGAGTTCGACCTGCTCGCCTTCCTGACAAGGAACGCGGGGCGGGTGTACTCGCGGGGCGAACTGCTCGACCGGGTGTGGGGCGCCGACTTCTTGGGCGGCGAGCGCACCGTGGACCAACACATCACCCAACTGCGGGCGCACCTGGGGGACGATCCGGCGCGGCCCCGCTTTCTGGAGACTGTGCGCGGCAAGGGCTACCGCATGCGCCCCTGGGCCGAGGAGGGCTGATGGAGGGTGCCCCGCCCGCTCCCGCCACCCGGCCCGACGCCTGGATGGACGCCCTGCCGCAGGCCGTGCTGCTCTTCGAGGCCGAGCTGGGCGCCCTGACCGTGACCCGGGTGAACGCCGCCGCCACCCGGCTGTGGGGCGTGCCGCAGGAACGGGCGGCCGGGCGGCCCCTGCTGGAGATCGTCCGCAGGCACACCCTGGAAGCCCTCGCCGAGCGCGGCGGCGAGCTGGAACTGGAGGCAGGCGGGCGCACCCTGCGCTGCACGGCCACCCGGGCTGTGCCGGGGCAGCCCGGTGCCCTGATCGTGGAAGACATCACCGCGCATCACCGCCGCGAGGCCGAGTTGCGTGAGGCGACCGCCGTCCTCTCGCACGAGTTCCGCACGCCCGTCACGGGGCTGCGCGGGGTGCTGGAGGCGCTGGAATACGACATGCCGCCTGACCTCGCCCAGAGCTTCGTGCGTCAGGGCCTTCAGGAGGTCGAGCGCCTCGCCCGGCTGGTGGAGGACCTGGCCGTGGGTTTTCGGCCCACCCGCGCCCGCACCCTGCCTCTGGCCGAGGCCTTCACCCGGGCCGAGCGGCTGCTGGCCCCGGAGCTGACCGCGCGGGGAACGGCCCTGACCTTCGGGGCCGACCACCTCGTGCGCGCCGACCCCGACAAGCTGCTGCAGGTCCTGCTCAACCTGATCGAGAACGCCCTGAAGTACGGCCCGCCCGGGGGGGCTGTCGAGGTCGCCACCGCCCCGCGCGGCAGTTGGGTGGAGGTCGCCGTGCTCGACCACGGGGCGCCGCTGGAGGGCACCGAGGGCCTCTTCCGCGCCCACACCCGGGGACCGCACGCGACCGGTCAGGGCAGCGGCATGGGCCTGTACATCGTCCGCAGCATCGTGCAGGGCTGGGGCGGCCAGGCCTGGACCGAGCGGCGGGGCGAGCGCAACGCCTTCTGCTTCACCTTGCCGGGCGGCGTGGGCATCGGCTAGAGCCGGGGCCGGAAACCTTATCACCCTGGGCGCCAGCGTTGGGTCCCGAAGCCCTGGGTTGCTTCGCTGGTGCTCAGCCTGACAACCCTTTGGCGCCCCACCAGAGGGCGAGGTTCGGGCAGACCGGCAAAACAGGAGGGAGGAGGCGTGTTCGGCCTCCTCCCCCTTTTGAATGGCGACTCAGCTCCGGCGTGGCCCTTCGGTCGGCCCGCCCAGCTTGACCTCGGTGCGCTCCTCGGTGCGGCCGCGCCCGGCCAGACCGGCCAGACCGATCAGGCCCAGCAGCCCCCAGGGGAAGCGGCTGCCCTGCTGCTCATTCCCGGCAACGCCGTCACTTTCAGAGGTGGTGGTGACGGTGTCGTTCTGCACAGTGCCCGTCGTATCCGTCGCGGTGGTGTCCGTCGAGGTGGTATCGGTCGTCTGGGCGCTGGCCGTCACCGGGGCCGCGACCAGAACCAGGGCGACGAGGATTTTCTTGAGATTAGGGGTCATGGGTCCTCCTGCTGGATAGAAAAGGGGGCTCAGCTCCGGTTGTTGCGGCGGTCGTCGTCGTCACCGATGACCCGGACGTCCCCGGTCTCGTTGACGTCGAGCACCTCGCGGCCCACGGTATCGGTCACCGTCTGCTGCTCGGTCACGGTGCGCTTGGAGACCTCGACCTCCTCGGTCACGACCGCCTGCTTCTGGACGTTTGCCCGCTCGGCCTCCAGTTCCACGCGGACGGTCTCATTGGCGCTGTTCGTGAACACGTCGCCCTGAACCGGGCGGGCCTCCGTCACGGCGTGGCGCTCGATGACGACCTCCTCGCGCTGGAGGGGCACATTCACCGTCTCCTGGCGGGTCTCGACGTGCTTGCCGATCTCGACCTGCCCGGCGAGGTAACGCTCCTTGTTCACGCTCAGGCGCTCCTCCAGAAGCTGGAGGCGGCCCGGCGTCTTGAACATCTGGTCCGAGGTGTCCTCGTCGCGGTAGTTGTAGGAGCGGGCGGCTCCCGTTCCGGCGGCGCTCATGCCCGCCCCCGCCGCCGAGGTAGAGGTGTCGCTGTAGGTCTGGGTGGTCGAGGTCGTCGTGCTGGTATCGCCGCGCAGCACCCGCTCGTCGCTGCTCTGGACGTCGAAGGTGTACTCCTCGTCGGAGGAGTAGCGGTGCAGCGAGTCGAGCTGGGCCGACGTGAGACCGTCGAAATAGACGCCGTCGTCCTCGATGCGCGCGAGCCCGATGGGGACGATCCGGGCGCCCTCCAGGCTACCCCCTTCGTCGTCCACGAGGAGATAGCGGATCTTTCCGTAGTCGTCGTCCACCAGCACGTCCCGTACACTGCCGATGCGCTGACCGCCGCCGATGTAGGCCGCCGCGCCAATCGGGTTGTACATCCCCGTGTCCTGAAAGTCCTCGCTGTGCCTGCTGGAAATGTCGGACAGTCTGTGCAGATGTGGCATACCTTTGCTCCCTCTGAACTGGATTCGTGTTCGGGGCTATTGTCTGCATTGCGGCCCGTCTTTGTCTGAGAAGACTAAAAAGCCGATGTAACCCTAACGTTGCTTGAAGTGTTCTTCAAAGCCGGGTTAATAGGCTGGCGCGGACGGGTCCATGACCTCCCCATGACCCGGCGCCCCCCCAGGGGTGATACGTTCCTGACAGGAGCCCCCATGCGTGAAGCCCTCGAAACCGACCTGCGGACCGTCCTGAACGGCGCCCTGAACATGCTCGGCACGGTCGAGCGGATGCTGCCCCTCGCCGGGGAGGTGCTGCTGCACGGTCACACCGAGCGGCTAGGCGAGGTGCAGGCCATCGACCGCGAGGTGGACGCCCAGGAGGCGCAGATCGAGGCCGAGTGCCTGCGGATCATCGCCCTGCACCAGCCCGTGGCGCGGGACCTGCGGCTGGTCGCCCTGATTCTCAAGAGCCTGTCCGACATCGAGCGGATGGGGGACTACACCGTCCATGTCGCCCAGGACGGCGCCGAACTTGCCCAGCAGCCTGCCCTCAAGCGCTACGTGAACCTGGGGCGGATGCTGGAGCGCCTGGGCGAGATGAGCCAGAACCTCCGCACCGCCATTGCCGACCGCGACGTGACCCGCGCCGAGGCCACCATCGGGATGGACGACGAGGTCGACGAGCTGTACGAGCAGATTCAGCGCGAACTCGTCACTTACATGCTCGAAGACCCCCGCAACATCAGCAAGTCCCTGATGCTGATGCGGGTGGGCCGCAGCCTGGAGCGCATCGGCGACCACATGGAGAACGTGGCCGAGCGGGTGCGCTACTGGGTGACGGGGCAGCGGGAGGCGTAGGGGATGGGAGAAGACGGCCTCCTATAGAAGCGCCGAACGCCAGCGCTCGTCGGGGCTCGTTGCCAGGCTTTGCAGGAGATCGAGCATCATCCCGAGCGGGCGTTCCGCCCAGGATTTATCCGGTTGCGGGGAACGCCGCAGCAGAAACAGCGCGATCTGCAACTGCCGAAAGACCACCCGGGCCTCGAACGAGCCGTCGTCAGGGACGTCCCGCTCCGCGCGGTAGCCCTGAAGCATGAGGGGCGCCGCCCGCAGGGGAACGCCCGCGAAGTCGTGCGCCGCGTCGCCCCAGCCACACGCTCCCCAGTCGAGCAGCGCGACGTAGGCTCCGGACGGATCCACCATGATGTTCGTGGCCTGGAGGTCGCCGTGACGAAACACCAGGTCGGGCGTGGCGTCTGCTCCTCGCTGCTTCAGGTGATTGATCCAGGAGGAAAGCCAACGGGCCTCCGACGTGCCGACGTAGCCCTGCCCGGCGAGTTCGTCCGGCCAGGCGTCGGGCGGCGGCAGTTCTTCGGGCGTTAACTGGGCGAGAGGTCCCGTTCGTCCCACCACAGAATGGAGACGGGCCAGGTCCCGGCCCACCTCGCGGTAGGCTTCCGGGGTTTCGAGAGGAGAGAGACGGAGCTGTTCGAGCGGCTGGCCGGGAACACGCTCGTACAGACCGTAGGGAACGGGGAGTACGTCCAGGGCATCGTCGAAGGCGACCAGGGCGGGCGTTCGCACCCCCAACGCACGAACGATGTTGACGGCACGAGCCTCCTTCAACGCCGCCTCGACGAACGCCGGATGCTGGCGGGGAACGCGCAGGATGAGCGAGTCGCCAACGGCAAAAATGGCGTTGAAGATACCCACATTCGACAAACGGACGAGGGCGTACCCAGCCAGCCCGTGACGGGCCAGCAACGCCTCCAGCCGCTCCGGGGTGAACGCCGGGAACTCGGGCAGGTTCAGGGAAGCCTCCACCACCTGGGCAGAACGGGCATGTCGGACGCCGGGGATCGCCGCGAGGACCATCCATGGATTCCCTCCCCTGACTGGACCGTCAAGCCGGGGAACGTGGTCACAGCTCCCCCAGATCCTCCGCCCACAACGCCCGCATCTCCGCGCTGCGGTCCAGCAGTTCGGCGAGCGTGCCCGAGTCGGTCAGGTGCCCGTGCTCCAGCAGCAGGATGCGGTCGGCGCGGGTCAGCGCCGCGCGGCGGTGCGAGACGACGAGGCAGGTGGCGTCCGTCTCGCGGAAGAGGCCGTCCCACAGCAGGGCCTCCGTGCGGGCGTCGAGGGCACTGGACACATCGTCGAACACGAGGAGGTCGGCGTCGCGGGCGAGCATCCGGGCGACGGCGGTGCGCTGCACCTGCCCGCCGGAGAGCTTGACGCCGCGCGCGCCGACCTGGGTGTCAAGCCCGGCCGGGAGCTGCGCGAGGTCCGGCTCCAGCACGGCGAGGCGCACCGCGCGGTCCAGGCGCTCCGGGTCGCTGCCACTCAGCACGTTCTCGCGCAGGGCGTCGGAGAAGAGGCTGGGAATCTGGGCGGTGTACGCGCTGCGGGGCGGGACGAGGAAGGTGGCCGGGTCGGCGACCTCCTCGCCGTTCCAGAAGATGCGGCCGGAGTCACGCGGCATCAGGCCCAGCAGGGCACGCAGCAGGGTCGTCTTGCCGCTGCCGATGCGCCCAGTGACGACGACAAACTCGCCCCGGCGCAGGCTGAAGGTGACATCGGTCATTCCTGCCCCACTGGGGTGATGGGCAGTCAGGCCCTCCACCCGCAGTTCCTTC
Source organism: Deinococcus apachensis DSM 19763 (assembly GCF_000381345.1). Taxonomy (NCBI): domain Bacteria; kingdom Thermotogati; phylum Deinococcota; class Deinococci; order Deinococcales; family Deinococcaceae; genus Deinococcus; species Deinococcus apachensis. The sequence goes on from NZ_KB906405.1 coordinate 86,960, forward strand.
AGAGGGCGGGCTTCAGGCGCAGTCGCCATGACGGGCGGCTCGTCGTACAGGTGGACGGGGTGGTGGGCGACCACGGTTCCGGGCGGCGCGTCCTGGAGCAGCCGTTCCATGCGGTCATAGCTCACCCCGGTGCGGCGGTGGCGGGCAATCGCATCGCCAAAAAAGCCCATCGAGCCGGTCAGGCGCGGGAGCAGGCCGATGAACAGCACGAAGTCGGCCACGTCGAGGCCTCCGCCCCGCACCTTGTTCGCGCCCAGCAGCAGCACCAGCCCCACGGCCACGTTCACCATGTTGGTGTTCACGCCGCGGATCAGCTCGGTGAGCAGCACGTCGCGCAGGGCCGAGCGGCGGCGCACCTCGCCGAGGGCGGCCATGCGGGCGACCATCTGGTCCTCCCGCGCGGCGAGCTTGACGGCGCTGACGGCCCCGAAGGTCTCACCGATAAAGTCGGTGACGCGGGCGGTCGCCTCGCGCATCCGGCGGCGGTAGGCGCGAATCTTGGGCGAGAGGCGCTGCACGAACACGATCATCAGCAGGAGCGGCGTGCAGACGAGCAGCGTGATGACCGGGTCCACCCGCGCCATGAGCGTGATGGCGATGAGGCAGTAGGCGACCAAACCCCAGCCGTCCACCCAGACCTCGGTGTAGGCGGCCACGTCGTCCACATCGTCGCGGAAGCGGCTGACCGCCTCGGCGGAGGTGTCGGGGAGGCGGCGCGAGCCCCGGGCGGTGAGCAGGTAGCCCAGCAGGTTGCGCCGCACCAGGGCGTCCAGCGTGTACCACAGCTCGATCCACGCCACGAACGCCCCGTAGAAGATGCCGAAACGGCTCACCCGCACGAAGGCGAACCATCCCACCGACACCCAGGCGGCGGCAATCAGCGGGTCTATGGGCGCGCCCGCCGCCCGGAGCGGGTCCGCCTCCTCCAGGTGCCGGAACACCCCGCTGATGGCCAGGGTGAGCAGCGCGGGCGCGGCGTGGACCATCCCCCACATGAGCAGGTTGAAGGCGAAGAGTCCCGGCCGGTACACGAAGAGCCGCCTGGAGAGGGCGAAGGTGCGGTCATGGGTGGGGGTGGGCGAGGTAGTCATGGAAGGCTCCGCTGGAAGGTGGAGGTGGCTGATGGAGGAGAGAAGGTGGGGGGAAAGCTCCCGGGGGACAGGGGAAGGGCGCCCGCCCTCCTCACGCCAGCACCCCTTCCTCCAGCGCCTCCGTCCCCGCCCGCAGCAGCGCCGCGTAGTGGCTCTGCCCGTCGTGAGCGAGGGCGGCGCGGGGGCCGTCCTCCAGCACCCGGCCGTCGCCCAGGACGAGGATGCGGTCGGCGCGGGCCACGGTCTCCAGGCGGTGGGCGATCACGATGGCGGTGCGTCCGGCGAGCAGGCGCGTCATCGCCTGAGTGAGCTGCGTCTCGGTGGCGGGGTCGAGGCGGCTGCTGGGTTCGTCGAGGATGATCACGGCAGGGTCGCGCAGCAGCACGCGGGCGAAGGCGAGGAGCTGCGCCTGCCCCGCGCTGAGGCTGCCGGTGGGCAGGGGCGTCCGCACCCCGTCCTCCAGCCGGGCCAGCCAGCGCCCCAAGCCGACCTCGCGGAGCGCGGCCTCGACCTCGGCGTCGGGGACCGAGTCGTCGAAGAAGGAGAGGTTGTCGCGCACGCTGGCCTGGAAGAGCTGCACGTCCTGCGTGACGACTGCCACTTGGGTGCGGAGGCTGCGGAGCCGCACGTCGCGGGTATCCACCCCGCCCAGTTTCACGCTGCCCTCGGTCGGGTCGTACAGCCTCGACACCAGGCGGGTGAGGGTGGTCTTGCCGCTCCCCGTCCGGCCCAGCAGGCCGACCGTCTGCCCGGCGGGGAGGTGGAAGGAGATGTCGTGCAGCACGGGGCGCACGGTCGGGTCCTCGGGCGCGTAGCTGAAGCCCACGTGCTCGAAGCGCAGGTCGAGGGGACCGTCCGGTAGGTCGCGCGCACCCTCGGCGAGGTCCGAACGCAGGGCGAGCAGTTCACCGACCCGGGCCAGACCGGCCCCCGCCTTCTGGAGGTCCTGAAGCTGCTGGGTCAGTTGGTCGATGGGTTCCTCGACCATGCTCATGTACTGGTACAGCAGGAAGGCAGTGCCCAGCGTGATGACGCCCGCCGCATACAGGCCGACCGCCGCGCCCAGGATGCCGATGTACCCGGCCGCGAACAGGATCATGCTGAGCTGCCACACGACCGCCCGCCGCCGCCAGGAGAAGGTGCTGCGCCGGAAAAACTCGCGCTGCACCCGCAGGAAGCCGCGCAGGTGGTGGTCCCCAGCCCCCAGCGAGCGCACGTCGTCCAGGCCCGAGAGCCGTTCCTCGACGTAGCCGAAGAGCTGCGCGCTGCTCTCGCGTTCCAGGCGGGTGGGCTCCACGCCGGTTTTCCGCACCCGGTTCATGGCGATCAGGGTCACGGCCACGAAGAGGGTGATCCCCACCCCCACCCGCCAGTCCGTCAGGTAGAACATCACCACCGCGCCGGTGAGCAGCAGCGCCGCCCCGAAGACCCGCACCGCGAACTGCGAGAAGAAGTTGCTCAGGGCCGTCACGTCGCCGTCGATGCGCTCGATCATCTCGCCGGGCGTGCGTTCCTTGTGCTCGCGCATGTCGAGCGAGAGCATGTGCCGCATCAGGTCCGCGCGCAGCCGGTTGGTGGCCGTCCAGCCCACCCGCGCGCCCACGTAGGTGGCCCCGGCAGTGAGCAGTTGCACCCCCACCGCGAGCGCGATGTACAGCCCCGCCAGCCGCGCGAGCAGCCCCACGTCCGCGCCACCCCCCAGCTTGGCGTTGTCCACGAAGCGGCGCAGCAGTTGCGGCAGCAGCAGGTTCAGCCCGGTGCCCGTGAGCAGCAGCGTGGCGAGGGCGATGACCTGCCATTTCAGGGGGCCGAGGTAGGTTCTCAGGACCCCCAGCGAACCGGCACGCGGCGGTGAGGAAGAGGGGGAAGACGGCGCGTCGGGCATTGTTCCAGGCTAGGGTGCCGGGCGGCGGGGACACATCCGCCGAGTGGCGCAGTTCCGGGGAGAGGCCTTAAGACATCCCCAAGAGAGCCGCGCCGACCTCCTCCCAGGTCCGGGCCCCGGGCACGCCGAGGTCACTCAGAATGCCCTCCCACTCGTCCGGGTAGTACAGCAGGGCGCGAGCGGTCGCCTCGCGCACGTCTTCCGGGGAGAGGTGGAGCGCGGCAGCCCAGGCACGCCGGGCGGCGGGCCAGCGGCGAAACTGATTCACGGCGGGCGAGATCAGGTCGTGGGCCGGGGGCCCACCCCGCGCGTCGCTCCAGTCGATCAGCCCGGTCAGGGTGACCCACCCGCCCTGCTCCTCCAAAAGCAGGTTCAGGAAGTTCAGGTCGCCGTGCAGGAAGACGGGGGCCCTTGCGAAGCCGGGGCCGTTCCATACGACGTCCAGCAGGAATGCCTCGGCGCCCCGGGCGAGGACGGGTGGGGCGCGGAGTTCACGGGGCAGTTCGAGCCCCTGGCGCAGCAACAGCCCCGGCCAGTCGAAGGGCAGGTCGGCAGGCAGCGGCAGGGCCTGTACGGCGCGCAGCAGTTCCGCCTGCCGAACGGCCAGCCGGACTTGCTCGGGCTCCGAGAGCTCTCCCCAGACCTCCCGCAGAGGTCTTCCGGGGAGGCGCCGGGTAACGAGATATGCCCACTTTCCCAGCGCGCCCCCAGCCAGAAGCTCGGGAGTCGCCAGGGGGAGGCGGCCCCTCACCGCGCGGAGTGCCGCCGCCTCCCGCCGTGCGTCCCCGGCCCAGAAGGGGGGAACGAGCTTGACCACCGCCTCCCCGACGGCAAAGACGGCGTTCTTGCCCAGCCGGAAGCGGGTGAAGTCGCCCCCAGGCAGGGCGTGCCGCTCCCGCACCGCCTCCAGCGCCGCCCGCCAGGGCGCGAGGGGCTGGGCGTGGAGGGTCAGGAAGGCGTCGTAGGTGAGGGGCTCGGGGAGAAGCATCCCGTCAGGCTGGGCCGCTCAAGCACACACCACATCTGCCGAGTGGCGGACCCGGGGCGCCCTACAGCTCCGCCAGCTTCGCCAGCACCACCTCGGGGCGCACCGTGTAGTCGCTCGTCTTGGCCTCCACGTGCTCGAACCGCACCACGCCCGCCTTGTCGATCACGAAGACGGCCCGGCCGGTCACGGCGCGCTCGTCGATGGCGACCCCGTATTGCCGGGCCACGTTCAGGTTCATGTCGGCGAGGAGGGGCACCTCGATGCCGTACTCGGCGGCCCAGGCCCGGTGGGTATGGACGCTATCGCGGTTCACGCCCAGGACCACGGCGCCCGCCTCGGCGAAGTCGTCCTGCCGCCCCGAATACTCGGGGAGTTGCATGGAGCAGACCGGGCTGAAGTCGAGGGGGTAGAAGACCAGCACTACGTGGTTGTGCCCCTGGTAGCTGCTGAGGGTCACCGTCTCCCCCGTCGAGGAGGACAGCGTGAAATCGGGCGCGGGCTGACCGAGCAGGCTCATGGGGCTGAGTGTAGCGAGTGGGAACGGAGAAATTCGGTCCTGTCTCACCGCCCGAGTGTGAATGTTTCCCGCTTTACACCGCGTCCCAATTCATCGGTATCTGAGGAAGGAGGGACTAGCCTGGATGGGTACCGTCCACCCCCCTGCACCTCCGGACGGCAAGGAGACCGACATGGCCGAGATTCTCCCCCCGAACATGCTGAACGAGCGCCCGCGCACGCCCGCCGGGCTGCTGAGCAACCGTGAAAAAGACCGCCTGATCGAACGGGGCTTCCTGGGCCTGTACCGCTGGTACACCGCGCGCAGCCAGGAGACCCGCAACTGGAACCCCGACCGGTCCTTCGACTGGCGGCACATGAACAAGGACCTGCCGCCCGAGATCATCACGGTGATTCAGGGCTTTTTCGCGGTCGAGCAGTACGCGCCCGACTTCACCAGCCAGCTTATCCACGTGGTGCGGCGTTCGCACGGCCGCAGCCACTTCCAGCTGCGCTGGGGCAGCGAGGAGGAGAAGCACGCCGACGCCTGGGAGAACGCCGTGCTGTTCAGCGAGCAGCGCAGCCCCGAGTGGATCGAGGAGTACAAGCACCGCCTGAAGTCCCAGACCTGGGAACTCCCCTTCCCCGACGCGATCCACAACCTCGCGTACACCGTGTTCCAGGAGCGGGCCACCCAGCTCAACTACCTGAACATGATGAAGATCGCCCAGGGCAAGAGCGAGAAGCCGCACCTCAGGGGCGTGACCGACCCCGTCCTCGCCAAGGTCGCGCAGACCATCGCGGTGGACGAGGCGGCGCACTACAACTTCTTCCTCGAGGGTCTGCGGATGTACCTCTACTACTACCCCGAGCGCACGCTCGACGCGATCAAGAACGTGATCGGGGGGTTCTCCATGCCCGCAGCACAGCTCGTGCCCGACTGGCAGGAGTTCTACGAGACGGTGTACCGCGCGGGCATCTACGGTCCCCGCGACTTCTCGCGCGACGTGATGCAGGTCGCCTTCCGCAACCTGGGCATCGAGAGCCGCAAGGCGCTGGAGGAGGGGATTCGCAAGACCCGCGAGGTGCCCGACTTCGACGGCGGCAACTTCAAGACGACCGCCATCTTCGAAACGTTCGACTACGGCCAGGTCGAGGGCGACGTGCGGAGGCTGCACGTCAAGATCCAGGAGTACGAGAAGGGCATCGGCTTCGACAAGCTCGACCCCACCGAATTTGTCGAGAACCCCGAGGTGCCCAAGAAGGCGGAGGCGGGACAGGCAGCGGACGATTGAGTCACCCATCAAAACAGCGAGGCTCCTGCTCCGGCGGGAGCCTCTCGCTTTGAAGCCTGACCTGCCAGGCACGCTCGCCCCGTAAGCTGACTCCCGATGCCCGCCCTCGAAGTCTTTCTCGTCTTCCTGCGCCTTGGTCTGACGAGTTTCGGCGGTCCGGTCGCGCATCTGGGGTATTTCCGGTCGGAAGTCGTGGCGCGGCGGGGCTGGCTGAGCGAGGCGGGCTACGCGGACGTGGTGGCGCTCGCCCAGTTCCTGCCGGGTCCGGCGAGCAGTCAGGTGGGCATGACGCTGGGGTTGCTGCGGGCGGGGTGGCCTGGCTTGCTGGCGGCGTGGACGGCCTTCACCCTGCCCAGCGCCCTCCTCATGTTCGCCTTCGCACTGGGCCTGACTCGGCTGGGAAGTGTGGCGGAGGCCGGGTGGCTCGCCGGGCTGAAGGTCGCCGCCGTGGCCGTTGTCGCGCAGGCGGTGGCGGGGATGTGGGGCAGCCTGGTGACGGATCGGCTCCGGGCGGGGCTGGCGCTGGGGATGACGGCGGCCCTCCTGCTGCTGCCGGGGACCGGGACACAGGTGGGAGCGCTGCTGATCTGCGCGCTGGTCGGCTGGCGATTTCTTCCCCCCGGAACAACCGGCGAAGGCCATCTGCCGCGCGTGCCCGTCTCGCGGCCGGTGGGGCTGGCCCTGCTGCTCGCCTGCGGGGTGGGCCTCCTGCTCCTTCCCCTCCTCGCGCCCCTGGGAGCGGGGTGGGCGCTCGCGGACGCCACCTTCCGGGCCGGGGCACTGGTGTTCGGCGGCGGCCACGTGGTCCTGCCCCTGCTGGAGACGGGATTTGTCCCCCGGTTCCTGCCGCACGAGACGTTCGTCGCGGGGTATGGGGCGGCGAACGCGGTGCCGGGGCCGCTCTTCACCTTCGCCACCTACCTGGGGGCGGCGCAGGGGGCGATCCCCGCGTGGCAGGGCGCCCTGATCGCCACGCTCGGCGTCTTTCTCCCCGGCGCCCTGTTGATGGCCGGGGCGCTGCCCTTCTGGACGGCGCTCTCGGGCCAGCCCGCTGCCCGTTCGGCGCTGGCGGGGGTGAACGCAGGGGTGGTGGGACTACTTCTCGCCGCGCTGTACGACCCGGTCTTCACCTCGGGCATCCGCGGCCCGCGGGAGGCGGCGCTGGCGTTTCTGGCCTTCGGGGCACTGACGGCTGGGCGAACTCCCGCTTGGGCCGTCGTGGGGGCATGTGCGGTGGCGGGGTGGGTGCTGCTCTAGGTCCCGCCCGCCTCCTTCTCCAGCCCGTAGATCTGGAGAAACCGCCGGACGCGCGCCTCCAGGGTGGGCAGGGGCGCGACCTCGCCGCAGACCCAATCGGGCTGATAGTTGCGGCAGACGGCGGGCCGGGCGGCGTAGACGGCGCACCGGCAGTCCCTTTCCAGATGGACGCAGGGCACCCCCAGCGGCTTCCCCAACGCGTGGATGTCAGGGGCCGAGCAGCACGCCCCGCACGCCGTGCAGCGGCGCACGAGCGGGGAGCGGGGCGGGAAGTCGGGGGGCGCGACGAAGGGGTCCATAGGCTGAGTCGAGAAGACGCTATCGCCTCTACCTGGCACCCGATGTGATGCGGCTCCCTACCTGAACTCGCGGGCCGCGGCAATCAATGCGTCGTTCTCGGCGGGAGTGCCCACCGCGACGCGCAGGCAGCCCTCCAGCATGGGCAGACGATCCTGGCGGCGCACCACGATGCCGCGGTTCAGCAGGTGGCGGTAGGCGGCCTCGGCGTTCGGGGTGCGGAGCAGGTAGAAGTTGGCCTGGCTGGGGAGAGCCGTCCAGACGGGGTGATCCGAGAGGGCGCGGGTGACCCGCTCGCGCTCACGCACGACCTCGGCTGCCCGCTCGGCCACGTAGCCGGGGTTCTCCAGCGCCACCTCCAGCGCCGTCTGCGCGAGTGTGCCGACGTTGAAGGCGGGGACGAGCTTCTGAAGTTGGGTGGCGAGGGTGGGGGTGCCCAGCGCGTAGCCCAGGCGCACGCCCGCCAGCCCCCACGCCTTGCTGAAGGTCCGGAGGCTGAGGCGGTTCTCGCCCGCCCGCACGAGGTCCCGGTAGTCGGTGCCGCTGAACTGGTGGTACGCCTCGTCGAGGACGACGACCCAGCCCTCGGCGGCCTCCACGACCTCGTGCACCGCAGTTTCCGTGTCCACGAAGCCGGTCGGGGCGTGGGGCTGGGTCACGTAGAGCACGCCGGGCGGGTTCCCGCGCAGGGCCGCCTTCAGGGCCTCCACGGGCAGCGAGAAGTCGGGGTTCAGCGGCACCTGCACCAGCCGGGCGCCCAGAAGCTGCGCCTCCAGGGTGTACACGCTGAAGGTGGGGCTGACCGTCAGCACCGTCTGCCCGATCCCCGCCAGCTCGGTGAGAAGCTTGATCAGGACGTTGCTGCCCGGCGTCAGGACCACTCCCGCCGGGTCCCAGCCCTCAAAGGCGGCGACGCGCTCTTTTAATGTGTCGGCGTGCAGGTCGGGGTAGCGGTTCCACGGGCGAGCCAGCATCCGCTCGGTTGCCAGCGCCTTGAGGTCCGCCGGGAAGTCGTAGGCGCTCTCATTCTGGTCGAGCTTGATGGGTACGTCGATGGGGGTGAAGGGGTACGCGGGCACCGAGCGCACGGCGGGGCGCACCCCCGCGGGCTCGGCCGGGACCGGCACAGGAGGCTGGGAGGTCATGCCGCCCGTTCTACCACCCGTCGCGGGCCGGGGGTGGGCTGTCCACGCATACCAAACGGGCGTTCGCTTGTGCCCGTGCTAGCCTGCCCTCACAGCCTGCCATGACGGACCGCCCTGCCATCCCCCCCGAAACGTCTTCCGCCGACTCCCCCACCCGGAATCGGCGCGAGCAGATTCAAGAGGTCGCGGGCCGCCTGTTCTCCGAGCGCGGTTATCACGCGACCAGCATGCGTGACCTCGCCGGGCAACTCGGCATGCAGGGGGGGAGCCTGTACGCGCATATCAGCGGCAAGGAGGACCTGCTCGTGGAGATCGTGCAGCGGGCGGCGCGGCAATTTGACGCCGCCCTCCTCCCGCTGCGGGGCGAGGCGCTGCCCGCCGACCAGAAGCTGCGCGAGGCGATGGAGCGCCACATCCGGGTGGTGGCCGACAACATGGAGAGCGCGACTGTGTTCTTCCACGAGTGGAAACACCTTTCGCCCGCCGCCTATGCCCACGTGACGAGCTGGCGTGACACCATCGACGCCTTCTACCGCGACCTCGTGGCCGAGGGGATGCGCGAGGGGGTGTTTCGCCCCGACCTGGACGTAAAGATGACCGCCAACCTGATCCTGTCCGCCGTGAACTGGACGTACACCTGGTATCGCCCGGGGGGAGCCCTCACCCCGCGCGACGTGGCCGAGCGGTACGCCGACATGCTGCTGGGCGGGCTGCGCGCGCCATGAGCCACCCCACCGTCACCGTCCGCATCCGCGACGCGCTGCGGTACGCGCAGGGCCGGGCCGCGAAGTTGGACCGCACCCAGCAGCTCGAACTCGGCGAGAACCTGTTCATCCGCATCGGCCCCGGCGGGCGCAAGTTCCTGCTGTTTTGCCTGGACGGTGAACCCGACCAGGGCACCGCCCGTGCCATCGCGCAGGCGCTGGGGCTGAAGGACCCGCAGTACGGCTGGCACCAGGGGGCCACGCTGCGCTCGCTGACCGTGGTGGAGGCGGGGGCGGAGGGCGACGTGGAGGCGGCGATGGAAGGCGAACCGGACGGGAGCTGAGGTCCCGCGCGCACGCCTCGGTGGGTCCTCGTCCCCCTTCCGCTCAGTCCCGTCTCGTCATGTCGGCCATGTACCCACCGCCGGGCCACTGCCAGCCGCCCGTCACCGTCCGGCCATCCTCGCTGAACGTTCCCCGGTAGAAGCTCGGGGAGTCCCTCATTCCAGCCCAGATGGTGAACGTGTCGCCCTCCAGCTCGTAAACGTAATCGAGCGTCATCCCATTGGTGAAGTCGTAGACGCGCGTGTGGATGTCCGCGGACGGCTCGCCCCCGAAAGGGTGCAGATGCCCGATGATCTCGATTCCCCGGATGGGCCTCCCGTCATGCAGGAGGTCGAAGTGCTGCATCAGGAAGAAGCCGCCTTCCAGCCACTCGTAGCGGACCTCGCCCGTCGCGTCCCCGAAGACCTGCCAGGTGCCGACCAGCCGGTCGAGGCTCCTGAGGTCGGGGTTTAGTTTCGGCGGTTGGGCCGACATGCTGTTCCTCCTCTGTTGAAAGGAGTGGAATTTGAGCCACCCGGCGGGCACATCCCCCGTTACGCCGCCTCTGCCCACACGCCTTGTTCAGCCCAGCGACGCGGCCACCTGCTCCAGCAGGTCCAGCGCCCTTTGCATCCCCGTCTCCATCCCGGAGTTCAGGTGGGCGTCGCGGTCCGCCTTGCTCCGGTGCTGCACCAGGATCGCGAGGGTCGTGCGGCCATTCTTCTTGGTCAAGGTGGCGGTGTTCAGGGCCTCTCCGTCCGGTATACCTTCGTAGACCTCGGTAAAGACGATTCGCTCGTTCGGCACGATCTCGCGGTATTCGCCGTGGAAGCCGACCTCGGGGCCGCCGTCGGGGACCATCACGTAGCGCCAGGCGCCGCCCACCCGCAGGTCGATCTCGGCCACCGTCACCTCACCCAGGCCAGCGCCCCACCAACGTTTGACGAGGTCGGGGGTGGTGAAGGCGCCGTACACCAGGTGCCTGGGCGCGGCGAACTCGCGGGTGATCAAAATCTGCTCATCGCTGGGAAGGGTCACGGTCGCGGCCTTGCTCACCTGTACCACCATCTCGTTCCTCCTGCTGGAGTTCTTCCAGCACGCTGTCCAGCCGCTCGAACCGCGCGGACCACGTGCGCTCGTACTTGCTCACCCAGTCGTGGATGGGCCTGAGCGCCTGGCCGTTGAGGCGGTAGAGCCGCTGCCGCCCGCCCTCCCGCACGGCCACCGCGCCGACTTCGCGCAGCACCCGCAGGTGCTTGGACACCTGGGGCTGCGCCAGACCGAGCAGCCGCGCCAGATCGTTCACGCTGCGCTCCCCCACGGCGAGAAGGTCCAGAATCTCCCGCCGCCGTGGTTCCGCCACCGCGTTGAACGCATCCGTGGTCGTCGCCGCCCGCGCCATACGGTTATTATATACCTATATTGGAATAGATCGAGAGGGTTGTCCTCTTGTCGGGGATCGTAGCACTGCTCCTCTTCCAGGCGGAACAGGAGAAACGGCCTGTCCTTGCTGTGGATGATCTCCCCGCTCGTTTCGAAAGCTCGCCAGGAGGGGGGACGCCCCCGGTCACGGAGCTGGACCTGTGGGAACACGCCCACCCCCCCACATCCACACGCCGCGGTGAGGCTCCCGGCCCCGGCTCACGCCGTCTAGGAGGACTTCGGCGCCCCGATCAGACCCGGCCCGATCACGCGCAGAACGGCCTCGGTCAGCTCTTCCCCGCTCAGCCCGGCCTGCGAGGGCCACCATTCGGCCAGCCCGTGGATGCCCTGCTTGACGAACTCGACCTGGAGGCGCCGCCACCGCAACTCTGCCGCGTCCGGCGCCTCCGGCAGTAGGGGGAGGAGCAGGGCCAGCAGGGCGGCCGTCACCTCCTCCTGAATGGAGGCGGCCAGGGCCTCCAGGGCGGGCTCCCCGCGCGGGGTCACCAGCAGGACACGCATCGCCTGCGGGTGGCCCCCGGCGTAGGTGAAAAAGGCCCGCAGGGCCGCGCGCATTCGCTCCTCCACGTCGCCCTCCGGGACCAGGGCCTGCCGCCCCACCTCCAGCAGGTCGGCCCGGATCACCCCCATCACCTCCGCGAAGAGGTTCTCCTTGGAGGAAAAGTGGTCGTACAACACGGGCTTCGTGACGCCCGCCCGCGCCGCGATCTCGTCCAGACTGACGCCGCGGTAACCCGCTTCCGCGAAGAGGTCGGCGGCACTTCGGAGGATCAGGGAGCGCCGCTCATTCCGCTTCAGTCTGCGCTTGTCACCCACCCCGTCATGCTAAACTACCCTCCAGTAACCTACTGTACAGTAGGTTCGCGCTCTCGCTCCCGGGAGGTCATGCTCGTGGTTGTGTCAGCGGTTCAGATCGCTTTGGCGCTGGTGATGCTGCTCTCCGGGTTGGCGAAGAGCCTGATGTCCAAGGCCCGCCTACTTCGGACCGGGCAGTCCGGTATGACCGACCTGGAACTGCCCACCATCCGCTTGATCGGCATCAGCGAGCTGCTGGGTGCCCTGGGCCTCACCCTGCCGTGGTGGACGGGGACAGGGCGGTGGCTCACGCCCCTCGCCGCGCTGGGCTTCGCGGTCATCATGGTCCTGGCCTTTGGCGTCCACACCGGGCTGATGCGGCGTGCCCCCAGCCCCGAGGTCGCCCGGCGGGAGGCGAGGAACCGCACCACGAACGTCGTGTTGCTGATCGCCTCACTCACCGTGGTGGTCGTGCGGGGTGGGGAACTGCTGGGGAAATAAAAGGAGGCGCCCCCACCCGCAGGTGAGAGCGCCGGAAGCTGGCTGGGCTTACGCCCCGACGAGCGCCGACTCGAAGCCGAACACCGCGCGGTCGTCCACAGCGAGGGGCTCGTTTCCGGCCTTGATGGTCGCGGCGAGGGTCTTCGTCTCGGGGAAGAGCTTGGTGAAGTAGAAGCGGGCGGTCTGCAGCTTGGCGAGGTAGAAGCCGTCGCGGTCCTGCCCGGCGTCGATCTTCTCCTGCGCGATCTTCGCCATACGGGCCCACAGGTAGCCGTACACGACGTGGCCGAAGTAGCGCAGGTAGTCCACAGCGGCGGCGTTCACCTCGTCCGCTCCTTCCGGCCCCTGCATCGCCTTCTGGCCGATCACCATCGTCAGCGTGCCGAGCTGGTTCGCCGCCTTGCCCAGCGTGTCGAGGTAGGGGGCGAGGGCCTCGTCCTCGGCGTTCTCCTCGACGAACTCCTGGAGCACAGAAGCGAGCTTCTGGAGCTTCTTGCCGCCGTCCATGAGCACCTTGCGGCCCAGCAGGTCGAGCGACTGGATGCCGTTTGTGCCCTCGTAGATCTGGGCGATGCGGGCGTCGCGCACGAACTGCTCCATGCCCCACTCGCGGATGTAGCCGTGGCCGCCGAACACCTGCTGGCTCTGCACCGCCACGTTGAAGCCGTTGTCCGTCATGAACGCCTTGGCGACGGGCGTGAGGAGCGCCACGAGGTCGGCGGCCTCCTTGCGCTTCGCCTCGTCGGGGTGGTGGTGCTCGATGTCGATGCTCAGCGCCAGCCACATCGCCAGCGCGCGGCCCGCCTCGGTGTACGCCTTGCCCGTGAGCAGCATGCGCCGCACGTCCGGGTGGACGATGATGGGGTCGGCCACGTCCTGCGGCTTCACCCGGGGCTCGTGGCGCATCTGCACGCGGTCCTTGGCGTAGGCGAGGGCGTTCTGGTACGCCACCTCACCGAGCGCGAGGCCCTGGAGGCCGGTGCCCAGGCGGGCGGCGTTCATCATGATGAACATGTGGTTCATGCCCTTGTTGATCTCGCCGACGAGGAACCCCTTGGCGCCGTCGAAGTTCAGCAGGGCCGTCGCGTTGCCGTGGATGCCCATCTTGTGTTCGATAGAGCCGCACACCACACCGTTGCGCTCACCTGGCGTGCCGTCCGCGTTCGGCAGGAACTTGGGCACCAGGAAGAGCGAGATGCCCTTGGTGCCCTGCGGGCTGCCCTCCAGCCGCGCCAGGACGAGGTGGACGATGTTCTCGGCCATGTCGTGCTCGCCCGCGCTGATGAAGATCTTCGTGCCGGTGATGGCGTAGGAGCCGTCGCCGTTGTCCGTCGCCTTCGTGCGGATGATGCCGAGGTCCGTGCCCGCGTGCGGCTCGGTGAGGCACATCGTGCCCGTCCACTCGCCCGAGACGAGCCTCGGCAGGTAGAGGTTCTTCAGCTCCTCGCTGCCGACTGCGTGCAGGGCCGAGTAGGCCCCGTGCGAGAGGCCGGGGTACATCGACCAGGCGACGTTCGCCGAGTTGATCATCTCGACCATCACGTTGGAGACGAGGTGCGGTAGGCCCTGGCCGCCGTAGGTGGGGTCGGCGTCGAGCGCGGTCCAGCCCGCCTCGCGGTACTTCTTGTAGGCCGCCTTGAAGCCGGTGGGGGTGGTGACGCTGCCGTCCTCGTGCCGAATGCAGCCTTCCTCGTCGCCCACTCGGTTCAGGGGCACGAGTTCGGTCTCGACGAAGCGGGCGCCCTCCTCGAGCACCTGGGCGATGAGATCGGCGTCGGCCGTCTCGTTCTCGGCGTAGAAGGGCAGGCCGCCGAGCACCCGGGGGGCGTCCAGCAGCTCGTGCATCAGGAACTTGATGTCGCGCAGGGGGGCTTTGTACTGGGGCATATCTGGTCTCCTCCTGGGGGCACCCCGCAGAAGGGCACCTCTCACTTTTCTCTTGTACTCAGTCTAAAACGTTAACCGACCTAAAGTCACGTGTTCTGCGTCACACGTTCCGCTCCCTCACAGCTCATCGGCTATTCTGACCGGGAACATGAACTACCCAAGCCTGGTCTGGCACCTCAAGCGTACCGAGTTGTTCGCGGACCTTGAGCTGGCCGAACTGGAACGTGTGGCCGCGTCCACCCCCTACCGTTCCTATGGGCCGGGAGAAGTCATCTACCGTATGGACGACCCGGCGGACGCCCTCTATTTTGTGCGCAGCGGGCTGGTCAAGATCAGCAAGCTCTTTCCCAACGGTAAGGAAGCCATTCTGGGCGTGATCGGCCAGCACGACACCTTCGGCGAGCTGCTGCTGCAACCGGAAGAACGCCGCCCCACCCAGGCCGAGGCCCTGGAGCGCACCACCCTGATCGTGCTGCCGCGCCAGGAGCTGCAAAAGCTTCTGGACACCAAGCCCGCCCTCGCCATGAAGCTGATTCGCCTGATGGCCGCGCGGCTCTTCGAGGCCCAGTCGTGGACGGCGGCGGTGAGTGCCTACAGCGCCCCCGAGCGCGTCGCCAGCCTGCTCTACCGCCTCGCCAACGAGTTCGGCCGTCCGCACGCCCAGGGGGTGGAGCTGGCGCTCAAGCTCAACCAGGAGGACATCGCCCGCATGGTGGGCGCCACCCGCGAGACGGTGAGCCACTCGCTCGGGAGGCTGAAGCAGGAGGGCGCCATCGTGCGCGCCCGCACCCCGATGATCCTGAATCCTAAGGGCCTGCGCCGCTTCCTGGAGGAGGAGTAGGTCACAGCGGGTCTGTTCCGGCAAGGTTTGGGGCGGGGTCATCCTTCCCCGCTTTCGCCGCCAGCCGCCGCCGCGCAACCTCCGCCCAGAGATAGCGGGCGGCGAGCGTGCGATTGGGCGACCAGGCCCGGACGGTGGCCTGCGCCTCCTCGGGAGTCAGGTCCGGGTACAGCCGCGCGACCTCCTGCCGCAGCACCAAGTCGCCGAAACTGAACACGTCGGGGCGGGCGAGGCCGAACATCAGGAACATCTCGACGGTCCAGCGCCCGATGCCCGGCAGGGGAATGAGGGCTTCAATCACCGCCTCGTCGGGCAGCGCGGCGAGGTGGGCGAAATCCACTCGCCCGTCCAGCGCCGCATCCGCCAGCGCCCGCACCGTGCGGACCTTGGCCCAGGAGAGGCCCGTGGCTCGCAGCTCGTCCGCCGTGGCCCGTAGCAGGTTTTCCGGCGTGATCCCGCCCAGCGCCGCCTCTACCCGGGCGTGGATACTTGCCGCCGCCCGGACGGAGAGCTGCTGCCCACCCACACTCCGCACGAGGGTCCCGAAGGGGTCCGGCGTGGGCGTGAGGACGGGCAGCGGGCCGACGCGCGCCAGCACCTCCGCGAGCACGGGGTCACGGGAGAGCCAATCGAGCGCGCCCGCATGGTCGGTGAGGGGGGGAGCGAGGAACACCCGGCTACTAAAGCGCACGGCCCGCCCTGGGCGCATGAGCCGGGTGGCGGGGGAAGATGAAGAACGTTCACCCGGTGCCCCTCGCACCTGATGGCCCGCCGTTCTAGCGTCAGGGTTATGAAGCGTCTCCTTGCCGTCCTGCTGGCCGCCCTCCTCGCCGCTCCCGCCGCCGCGCAGATTCGCATCACCCGGCCCACCACGCCTCCCGCCACGACGGCCTCGACCACGGCGCCGGACCTCTCGGACGTACCCGCGGGCTACCGGGTCGTGAGCGGGCGTGTTCGCGCTGGTGGCGAGGTTCGCCTCCCGGCGGGCAGCACCGTCCGGGTCAGCCTGGTGGACGTGACGGGGTCCGGAACCGTGCGCAAGCCGCTGGTGGACTTCAGCTTCTCCACCCCCCGCCTCTCCACCCCCTACCAGATGCAGTTCAACCCGGTGCGCCTGAACCCCGGCCGGATGTACGCGGTGACGGCCCAGGTGTATGGCCCGAACGGGCGCCTGCTCTACAGCAGTGTCGCCCCGCAGGAACTGCCCCAGGGGCGCAACGTCGTGCTGGACCTGCGGGTGGCCCCGGTTCGCTGACCCCTCACAGGTTCCAGCCCCCCGCCACCTCCAGCTCCTGCCCGGTCACGTAGTCGCTGGCCCGGACGAAGTAGAGCGCGGCGTCCACGAGTTCCGCCACCGTGCCCACCCGTCCGGCGGGAATCTCGCGCAGGGGCTGGCTCACCGACGTTTCGATCACGCCCGGGGACACCACGTTCACGCTAACGCCTGTGCCTGCCAGGACCTTGGCGAGTGCGTGAGAGAGGTGCAGGACGCCAGCTTTGGCGATCACGTAGGGCACGATGCCGGGACGGGCGACGAGGTGCCGGGCGCCCGCGTACCCCAGATTCACGATCCGCCCGAAGCCCGCCTCCCACATCAACGGCGCCGCCGCCTGGCAGGTGGCGAAGGTGGCGGTGAGGTTGGAGGCGAGCATGTCGGCCCACTCGGCGTCCGTCGTCTCCAGCAGCGGTTTGTGGACGTAGTTGCCCACGTTGTTGACGAGGACGGCGAGGGAGGAATTCGGGACCGCCTCGTGGGCCTCCCGGACGAGCTGCCGGGCCTGGTCCGGGTCGGTGAGGTCGGCTTGGAGAATGGTGGACCGCACGCCCCGCTCCTCGCACTGCCGGGCCGTCTCCCGTGCGTCCGCCGCGCTGCCCCGGTAGTGGACGGCGACGGCGTACCCCTCGCCCGCGAGCGCGACCGCCAGCGACCGCCCGATCCCGCGTGCCGAGCCGGTGACGAGGGCCGTGCCCTTCACCCCTCCCCCCGTTTCAAGGCGAGTTCAACGAGAGTGCGCGTCACAGTGTTCAGCGGATAGCTCGCGGCCTCCTCCAGCGGCACCCAGGCCCACGCCTCGATCTCCTCATTCGGGGTGACCTCCGTGTCGTCCGTCCGGGCGAGGAAGTCCACCAGCACCATGTGGGCGGGCCTGTGGAACTCGGGGCTCAGGACAGCCTCCTGGGTCTGGGCGTACCGCACGTCACGTAGCGTCAGGCCGGTCTCCTCGCGGAACTCGCGCACCACGGCCTGCTCCAGCGTCTCGCCCCAATCCACCTTGCCGCCGGGCACGCCCCATAGCCCGCGCCACTTCGTCGTGCGAGCGAGCAATACTCGGTTGTCCGGCCCCCAGACGAGGGCACCCACACAGACGACGGGTCTTTCCATGAGGAGCAGGGTAAGCGGTGCGCGGGAAAAGGGACGCAGGAGAAGAGACAAAGCCCGCGGCCTACACCCTCCGGCGCTGGCGCAGCACCCGCCGCTCCAGGGTCGTCACGATCAGGTAGAGCGCCACGCCCAGGACGATCAGGAGGGCGATGGCCGCGAACTGGCGGGGCGTGTTGTAGTAGGCCCGCGCCTGGTTGACCGCAAAGCCCAGTCCCGGCGCGTTGCTCACGAACTCCCACACGACAGCGCCGATCAGGGCGAGCGAGAGCGCCAGCCGCAAGCCGCCCAGCATGACGGGCAGGGCCGAGGGCAGCTCCAGCCGGGTCAGCCGCTGCCAGGGGGTCGCGCGCAGGGTGGAGAAGAGTTCGTGGTCGGTGGGCCGCACCTCGCGCACGCCGACGATGGTGGCGACCATTACGGGGTACAGGGCGCTCAGGGCACTGACGAGCACAGCGGGCACGGTGCCGAAGCCGAACCAAGTGATCAGCAGCGGCGCGAGCACCACGATGGGCGCGCTCTGCGACGCGACGACAAAGGGGCTCAGCAGGCGTTCGAGCGCCCGGGACTTCGCCAGCGGATACCCGATCACCGCCCCCGCCAGCGAGCCCAGCAGGGCCCCCAGCAGCGCGATCCGCGCCGTGTCCCAGGTGAAGGTGAGGAATTCCCCGGGTGTCTTGCCCAGCTCCGCCCAGACCCGCGCGGGGGTGGGCAGCAGGAACGGCTGGTTCAGGAGGCGGGCACCGACCTCCCACAGCACCAGGCCCGCGAGGAGGGCCGCCGCCGGGGCGAGCCACCCGAGCTGGAAGCGGCCCCGTGGCTCGACCTCCAGCCGGGTGCTGTCCCCCGCTCCCAGCAGGTTCCGCAGCCGCGCCTCCAGGCCGTCCGTGTAGGCGGTGACACGGCCCTCACCACGGGTGTCGAGCACGTCCACGATGCGCCCGCCCCGCAGCACGGCCACCCGGTCGCCCAGCCACACCGCCTCGCGGATGGAGTGGGTGACGAGGACGGTCGTGCGCCCCGTCTTCTCGTGCAGGTGGCGCAGCTCGGCGTTGAAGCGCTCGCGGACCAGGGCGTCGAGCGCGGCGAAGGGTTCGTCGAGCAGCAGCACGTCGCCGCTCTGGGCCAGCGCGCGGGCCAATGCCACCCGCGCCCGCATCCCGCCCGAGAGCTGTGCTGGTGCGTAGCCCGCGTAGGCGTCCATGCCGACGAGGTGCAGCGCCTCGCGCGGCTCCAGGCCACCCCCTGCCCCTAGATCGCGGGGGAGCGCGACATTCCGCAGCGCCGTGCGCCAGGGGAGCAAGCGGTCGTCCTGAAACATCAGCGCGGGCGGCGTGGCGACCTCCACTGTGCCCGACTGGGGGCGCAGCAGCCCCGCGATCACCCGCAGCAGCGTGCTTTTGCCGCCACCGGAGGGGCCGATCACCGCCAGGAACTCGCCGTGCGGCACGGTGAGGTTCACGTCCTCCAGCACGGTTTGACCGCCCAGCCGCACGGTCACGTCGTCCAGCCGGATGGCGATGTCGGCGTCCCCGGGCGCGTTCATGCCGGGGGCCTTCCCCGCGTGTTCACCAGGATGACGCCCGCGACGGCCACCACCCCGCCCACCAGTGACAGAGGCTTGGGCAGTTCCCCCAGCCACACCCACGCGATCAGGATGGCGAGCACCGGGCTCACGTACAGGAAGGAGGTCGTGGTCCCCGCCCCCACCCGCGACAGAGCGAAGGTCCAGGTCAGGTAGGCCAGCGCCGCCGGAAACAGCCCGATGTAGACCACGGCGAGGTGGGCGGGCAGCGGCGCCTGGGCGAGTTGCGCCCCAAAGCCCGGGAGGAAGACGAGCAGCGGCAGGGTGCCCGTGAGCAGGCTCCAGACCGTGAAGTGCAGGGGATTGATCCTCTTCAATAGGGGCTTTTGAAAGACGAAATACAGGCTGGTGAAGAGGGCGGCGGCCAGGATCAGCAGCGCCCCCCGGGTGAAGTCCAGACTCTCGCCGCGCCCCAGCACGATCAGGGCGACCCCCGCCAGGCTGATCAGGGTGCCCAGCCAGCCCAGCGCGTTCAGCCGCTCCCCCGCAAAGCGCGTGGCGAGGAGTGCCGTGATGACCGGCCCGGCGGCGATGATCAGGCTCGCGGTTCCGGCGGGCACGGTCAGCTCTCCGTAGTTGAGACAGACGTGGTACAGGGTGATCCCGGAAAAGCTCAGCAGCCCGATGCGCCCCAGGTCGGGCAGGGACGGCAAGGGGATGCGGGCGACCACCGCGTACACCCCCAGCGCCACGCTCGCCACCAGGAATCGGTACAGGGTGAGGTGCCCCGGCGAGAAGGCCTCCAGCCCCGCCCGAATGCCCGCGAACGCCGACGCCCAGAACAGGATGGTCACCCCAATCGCCGCCAGCGACAGGGGGTCGAGGCGGCCGACCTGAGGCGCGTGGGAGGTCAGGGGGCCTTCCCCGGGGGTACGGGAGGGGGAGCGGGGCCGAGTCACGCCCGCCAGCCTAGCGCGGCCAGTGCATGAGGGGGGGGTCAAGGCGAACACATCCGCCGCAGCGGCCCGAAGCTGAAGCATGAGGGGCAACGACAGGAGGTTTCCCGCATGGACGACAGCAAACGCGGCGACGCCCCCCAGACCGGCGCGTCCTATATGGGCGCCACGGGGGACACGCCCGACGCAAACACCAACCTCGACCCCGACATGCAGGGCGGCGAGAGCGGGGCGGACCGTCAGGCGACGGACAGCATCGAGGACCGGCACACCGAGTCCCGCGGCCTGGGATCGGGCGAGAACGAGCAGAGCGACCCCGCCCGGCAGATGGACAACAGCGGAATGCTGGACACCACCGGCCAGGGCGAGGACTCAGACATCATCGGGGCGAGCAGAGACGACCGTAACGCGGAACGCTGAATTGCCCGTCACCCTCATCTCACCTTAAATGTGGGTTGGGGAAGGATTCACCCGGCCCGCGAAGGGCGGCCCCTACACTGCCGGGAGCGGAGGAGACCAGCTATGAGCGCGAATATGGACAATTCGAACAGCAAGGAAACGGGCAACAGCATGGACCAGGGCCGCTTGATCAGCGGGGCGGCGGGGGGTGCGCTGCTCCTGCTGGGCCTGCGGCGCCGCGGCTTCCTGGGCCTGAGCATGGCGGCCGTGGGCGGCTACCTCGCCTACCGCGCCGCGACGGGCAACGACCCGGTGATGTCGGCGGCGGGCCTGAGCGGCAACGCGACGGCGGCCAAACCGATTTTCGTGGAACACAGCGTGGTGATCGACCGCCCGGCCCAGCAGGTGTACGCCTACTGGCGCCAGCTTGAGAACCTGCCCCGCATCATGAGCCACCTGGAGAACGTCACCGTCCTCGACGAGCGCCGCAGCCGCTGGGTCGCCAAGGCCCCGCTGGGCACCCACGTCGAGTGGGAGGCCGAGATCGTGAACGACAAGCCCGGCGAGCGCATCGGCTGGCACAGCCTGCCCGGCGCGACGGTGGACAACGCGGGCAGCGTGCAGTTCGAGAGCCTGCCGAACGGCGGCACCCGTGTCCACGTGGCCCTCTCGTACCGTCCGCCTGCCGGGGCTCTCGGCGCGGCGGTCGCCAAGCTGTTCGGCGAGGAACCCAGCCAGCAAATTGCCGACGACCTCCAGAAGTTCAAGCAGACCTTTGAGGGAGCGAATCCCCAGGCGTAAGCGGCGGCAAACAGGAAGACGGTGGCGAACGGCCACCGTCTTTTCGCATTCCCCCGTTGAATGAGCAACCCCCCGCCCTCTCCCGGCGTATAAGGAGGCATGAGCAAACCTGTCCGTCAGGAGACGGTGATCACCACCCGGCCCGCCGGGGACCTCGCCCCCGCTCCGGTGACGGCGGGGAGAATCGCGCTCTACACCGGGGGGGCCGTGCTGGCCCTCGCGGCCCTGGCGGGGGCGGCGGTCGCGGTGGCGGGGGTGGCCTTCACAACCGTGACCATCGCCGCGCTGATCGTGGCGGTCCTTGCGGTGATCTTCCTGATGCCCGCCCTGCTGCTGGCGCTCAACGCCGGGCGGGTGCGCGCCAAGGAGGAGGTCGCCCGCGCGCTGCCGCTGGAGACCCTGATCGTGCAGCGGCAGCAGTTCGAGAACCTGATCGCGGCCAAGGGGCGCCAACTCGCCGAGGCGAACGGGCACCTCGCGGACTTCGCCCGGTTGATCGACCAGAACCGGAAGGAGATGGACGCCGCGGACACTGCCCGCTGGGAGAACGACCTCCAGGTGAGCCGCGACGCCTTCGCCCGGGCGCAGACGCACCTGGAAGACCTGCGCGCCGACCTCGTGGAGTTCGACCGGCAGATCAAGAAGGCGCGCATCGACACCCAGCTCGCCCAGGCGAAGGGCAACGTCGCCTCGGCGCTCCAGCAGGCCAACCTCAGCGCCGAGGACCGCCACGTGACTGAATCGGCCCTCTCCGAGATCGCGCGGCGGGCGGGGCGCAACGCCGAACTGCTCGACCAGGCGCTCGCCAGCGGGGAACGCTCGGCCCGGCCCGGCGGGGGCGCGGCGTGAGGCGGGCGCGGGTCCTGGGGACGCTGCTCGTCCTGATCCTGCTCGGGTGCGGGGGCGTGATCTACCTCGACCAGCGGGGAGCGTTTGGCGAGAGTTCGCCCGGCCAGGCGACGACTCCGGCCTCCTCCGGCACCACGACGAGCACCTCCGACGATTCCGGCTACGGCGAGTTGAAGTGATTCCCCCTTTCCCCCCGGAGGCCCCATGAAGTGTGTTCCCCTCACCGCCCTGCTGCTGACCCTGAGCGCCGCCGGGGCCGCCACCCCCACCTTCCTGAATGTGGCGACCGGCAGCCCGACGGGCACCTACAGCGCCATGTTCAAGAACATCGGGCAGGTCTGCACCCAGAGTGCGTACCTGCGCGAGCGCGGCACCAGCGGGTCGCTGGAGAACATCGACCTGCTGCTGGACAATCAGGTTTCGCTCGCCTTCGTGCAGTCGGACGTGCTCAAGGCGCGGCAGCAGATCGACAAGGACCCCCGGGTGGAGAACATCAGGACGCTGCTCCCCCTGCACCGCGAGGAGCTGCACCTGTTCGCCCGGCCGCCCGTCGTCAAGACGAACATTCTGGGCCGGACCACGACGACGGGTATCCAGAACTTCGCCGACCTGAAGGACAAGCGGGTGGGCGCCTGGGGCGGCAGCCTGATCACGGCGCGCGTGCTCGCGGCGATGACGGGCGTCCCCTTCCAGATCGTGAGCCTGAAGGACCAGCCCTCGGCCTTCGCGGCGCTCCAGTCGGGGCAGGTGGACGCCGTCCTCGCGGTCGTGGGGCAGCCCGCCCCCTGGGTGAAGAACCTCAGCGGCGTGAATCTGATCGCCGTGCCGACCAATCCCAAGCTCAGCGCCATTTATTCGCCCGCCAAGCTGTTCTACCCCAACCTCAGCGCGAATTCGGTCCCCACCATCGCCGTGCAGAGCGTGCTCGCCACACGCGACTTCAAGACGCCGGAGCGGAAGCAACTCCTGCTCAACTACCAGAAGTGCGCCATGAGTCACCTCGTGAACCTCCAGGAGGACGAGGGGATGCACCCCAAGTGGCAGGAGGTGGACTTCAAGACCTGGCCCTGGCCACGCTATAAGTGAGGGCGGAGAACCTCCGGGCGCACCCCGAGCTGCCCCGGCCCCTTCTGGGGGAGGCTGAACCCTTCACGTTCCGCTTGGCGGGACGCCCCCGCGCGCCGGGCTTGCTACATTGACGGCCGGAGACTGCAGGCCATGCCGACGTACGTGTACAAGAACATCGAGACCGGGGAACTCTACGAGATCAAGCAGAGCATGCGCGAGGACGCCCTGACGCGGCACCCCGAGACGGGCGTGCCCATCAAGCGCGTCCTGTCGGCCCCCGGCATCGCGTTCCGGGGCAGCGGCTTCTACGTGACTGACTCGCGGCCCAAGCCCAGCGAGGGGAGCGGCAGCGGGGGGGGCGGCGGCGAGTGAGGCCCGCCCTGCGCGCTGGCCTGGCCGCCCTGCTGCTCGCGGGGGCGGTCACGGGCGCGTACGTCACCGGGCGGGTGGATGCCCAGCGTGCCCTGGTCACCCCGGACGAGATCAACACGGTCGAGGTCAGTCAGCGCGCCCTCCCGGCGGTCGTGCGGATTGACGCGCGGCTCCGCAAGGAGGTGCTGCAACCCGGCGACGACCCGGTGGAGACGGGCAGCGGCTTCTTCTACAAGAAGAACCTAATCGTCACCAACTACCACGTGATTCAGTACCAGGAGTCGGTGAGCGTGACCCTGTACAACGGGCGGCGCGTGATGGCGCGGGTGGAGGGGATCGACCCCGGCATCGACATCGCCATCCTGCGGGTGACGGGGGTCACGGCGCCCCGCACCCTCGCCTTCGGGCGCAGCGCAGCCCTGACTCCCGGGCAGAAGCTGATCACCATCGGCACCCCGCTGCGGATTCAGAACTTCGTGGGAGTGGGCAATTTCAGCGTGGCCGCGAGCGCGCGTGATCTGCCCCGCAACGACCAGCTCGGGCAGGAGATCGGGCAGTACCTCGTCAGCACGAACAACATCCAGGGTGGCAACAGCGGCGGCCCGCTGCTCGACTCGCGCGGGGCTGTGGTTGGGGTGGCCGATTCCAATGCCGCGCCCAACGGCTTCGTGCCCGGCGTGATCGGCATCGCCATTCCCGGTGACCTCGTGCGGCAGAGCCTGGACGACTTGGAGAAGATCGGGGTGCCGCAGCGAGGCACGCTGGGCGCGACGCTGGTGGACCTCGACACCCTGGACCCCGCCCTGCGCCAGCTCGCGGGCCTGAGCAGCTCCGAGGGGGCGCTGGTGGACGAGGTGCCCGCCGGAACCGCCGGGGCGCGGGCCGGGTTGCGCGGCTCGCTGAGAAACAGCCGGGGCCAGCTTCTCGCCCCGCTGGGCGACGTGATCGTGTCGGTGGACGGCCAGCGCGTGCGCGACAGTTTCGACGTGACCCGCCTGGTGGCGACCAAGCGCCCCGGCCAGATCGTCAACCTGCGGCTGTGGCGCAACAAGAAGCCGGTGGACGTGAAGGTGACGCTGCTGAAGCGCACCTTGCAGTGAGGGAGCGGTCGGTAGTCAGAAAGAGATGAAAGGGCACGGCCTGCGCCGGGGCAGGCCTAGTTTTGACGCGGTGCAACGGCCATCCAGGCAGACTTCATGGGCTCGGCGTCTGCTCCCTCCCGGAGAACCGTCATGCCGGGCCGCAGGCGAAGCCTCTCCCGCCCCACGCCCCGGGACCTTCCGCGTGCGCTCAGGGTGACCCCGCTTCTGCGAACTCGGCCATGATCAAAGCCTGCCGCCGGGACCCTTCTCTTTCTGACTGCCGACCGCTGACGGCTGACCGCTCAAAGCCCTATCATTCCCCCCGTCATGTATCTGGTCGTCGAAGGCCCCATCGGGGTGGGAAAAACGAGCCTCGCCGGGCGCCTCGCCGCGCGCTACGGGGCAGAGCTGAACCTGGAGGTCGTGGAGGAGAACCCCTTCCTGGCCCGTTTCTACGAGGCCCCCGAGGCGTACTCGTTTCAGGTGCAGGTGTTTTTCCTGCTGTCGCGCTTCAAGCAGCTCTCAAACCTCGCGCAGCCGGGACTCTGGAGCGGGAACGTGGTCAGCGACTACCTCTTCGACAAGGACTTCATCTTCGCCGCGATGAACTTGAGGGATGCCGAGTTCGCCCTGTACGAGGACCTCTACAGCCACCTCTCGCCCCGGCTGCCCACCCCCGACCTCGTGGTGTACCTGCGGGCCGAGCCCGAACTGCTGCTCTCGCGCATCGAGAAACGCGGGCGGCCCTTCGAGCGCGATATGCAGGCCGCCTACCTTCAGGAGTTGACCACTCGCTACGACGAGTATTTCCGCACGTACCCCGGCAGGCTGCTCACGGTGGATGCCAGCGGCTACGACTTCGTGGGGAGCGCGCAGGATGAGCAGGCGATCCTGGGCCGGGTCCACGAGGCGCTGCACGCGGAAAGCGCGGCGGACTGATGGGGAGAATGCTGGAACGGGGCTCGGAGCCTACCCCCCCCAGGTCCCCGAAACGGAGCCCCTGATGTATCTCGCCATCTCCGGCAACATCGGCAGCGGTAAAAGCACCCTGACGCGGATGCTCGCCGAGCGCTACGGCCTGCGCCCGGTGTACGAGCCGTACGCGGAGAACCCCTACCTGGAGGACTTCTACCGCGACATGCGGCGGTATTCCTTCCACAGCCAGGTGTACTTCCTCTCGCGGCGGCTGGAGCAGCACCTCAACCTGGTGACGGGGGCGCGGTACGTCATCCAGGACCGCACGGTGTTCGAGGACGCCAACATCTTCGCGCGCAACCTCTACGAGTCCGGCCAGATGGAGGCGCGCGACTGGGCCACCTACCGCGGGCTGTACGAGGGTATCCTCCCCGCCCTGCGCGTGCCCGATCTCCTCATCCACATCGACGCCAGCCTGCCCACCCTGAAAAAGCGCATCGCCCAGCGCGGGCGGGCGTATGAAAAGGACATTCCGGACGCCTACCTCGCGGGCCTGAACCGGCTGTACGACGAGTGGATCAGCCGCTTCGACGCCTGTGCGGTCGTGCGCGTGCCCGGCGACAGGCTCGACTTCGTGCAGGACCCCGCCGCCTTCCAGTGGGTGTGCGACCGGGTGCAGGCGCACGGGTTCGGGCTGCCGCTGCTGCGCTGAAGCACCCCTCACCCCCTCGCTGCGTGAAGCCCCTCTCCCCCTGGTAGCGGGGTAGGGACAGCCCTCCATGACAGGACCGAGGCGGAACCGCGTGGGCTCCACCCCGGCTCACTTCGCATGAATTCAGGCGTTCATCGCCTCGACGTTGATCTGCTGGGCGACCTGGGTGAGCTGCTCGTCAGCCGTCTTCTCCTCCTGGAGGGTCTGCTCCAGAAGCTGCACCGCGTCCTGATCGCCCAGAAGTTGGGCATAGGTGCGGGCGGTGCCGTACCCGGCGATCTCGTAGTGCTCCATCGCTTGCTGGGCAGCGATCAGCCCCGCTTCCAGCACCTCAGGCGAGGCGTTCTCCTGGATCAGCTTCTGGGCTTCCTGCACCAGGCCGCGCATGCCCTCGCAGGTCTCGCTGCCGGGCTGCTCGCCCAGCTTCTGGAGGATCTGTTCCAGGCGCTGGATCTGCCCCTCGGTCTGCTGGATGTGCATCTGCATGCCCTGCCGCAGTTCGGGCGTCTGGATCACCTGCACGCTCTGCTGCATCGCCTGCAGGCCCTGCTGCTCGGCGCTGTAGATGTCCTGGAGCTTGTGAACGTAGAGGTCCTGAAGGTCTTGCATTTGCATCGCCATGTTCATTTCACCTCTACCTGGCATTGTGACCGGGAACTGACGGGGGCTTTCTGGCAGCCGAGTCAAGAAGATAAAGGCCGAGGCTTCAAAGACACTTCACGATGCAAAAGCGACCGGACCCGCCCCTGAATTGGATCCGGACTGCAGTGAAAGGGATGGATCAAAGTCCAGCGTGGCCCATATGCTCCAGCACGTTGCCCAGCAGGCCGGTGACATGGGCGTCCGCAAGGCGGTAGTACACGACGCGGCCCTCGCGGCGCGGCGCGACGAGGTGCTCCTCGCGCAGCAGCCGGAGCTGGTGGCTCACGGCGCTCTCGCTGATGCCCGCGATCACGGCGAGGTCGCAGACGCACAGCTCCCCGGTGCTCAGGGCCGTCAGCAGCCGCAACCGGGTGCGGTCGGACATGGCCTTGAGCAGCGCGGCGGCGCGGGCCAGCGCCCCCTCGTCCGGCTGGGCGGCGCGGGCCCGCGCGACGGCCTGGGGATGGACGCAGGTCACCTCGCAGGCCTCGTCCCGGGAGGAGGTGGGGGCGGTCATGGGGCCAGGATACGGCCCGGGGCAGGCCGAAAAAGGAAGCCCCCGCCCCACCTTTGCTAGCCTCCCCCCATGCGCCTGCCCGACCTCGCCGCCGCCCTGAATGTCCCCACCCACGACCTCCCCGACGTGGAGGTACGCGGCGTGACGCACAATGCGGCGTGGGTGGAACCCGGCTCCCTGTTCGTGGCGATTCGCGGGGCGAAGTTTGACGGGCACCAATTCCTGGTGGAGGCACGGGCGAGGGGCGCCGCCGCCGTGCTGGGCGAGGGGGTGCCGGATGGGGTCTCCCCTCCCCTGCCCTACCTGACCGTGCCGAACGCGCGGGCGGCGCTGGCCGACGCGGCGGTAGCACTGGCGGGACACCCCAGCCGCCAGCTCAGGGTGGTCGGCGTGACGGGCACGGACGGCAAGACGACGACGAGCTGGCTGACCCGCCACCTGCTGCGGGCGGCGGGCCTGTCCACCGGCCTCCTGAGCACCGTCGGGTACGAGCTGCCGGACGGCGTGCTGCGCCACTTCCCGGCCCACTTCACCACGCCGGAGGCGCCCCAGGTGCAGGAGGCGCTGCGCGAGATGGTGGACGCGGGCGGGCGGGCGGCGGTGCTGGAGGCGAGCAGCCACGCCCTCGCGCTCGACCGGGTGCGAGGGGTGGACTGGGACGTGGCGGTATGGACCCACCTGAGCCGCGAACACCTGGATTTTCACGGCACGGTCGAAAACTACTTCGCCGAGAAGCGCAAGCTGGTGGAACGCGCCCGTTTTGGAGTGCTCAACGCGGACGACCCGTGGACGGAGAGGTTGACGGGCCTTGCCCCCGCCGAGACGACCTATTCCGCCGAGGGACGGGGGGCGGATTGGCGGGCGACCAGCACCCTGGAGCGGGCGACTGGGCTGCACTTCCACGTCACCTCACCGCTGGGCGAGTTCGGCGCGAGGCTGCCCATGATCGGCCGCTTCAATGTGGCGAACGCGCTCGCCGCGATGGCGGCGTCAGTTCACCTCGGCGCGACCGTGCCGCAACTCGTGGAGGGTTTGAGCACCTTCCGGGGCGTGCCGGGGCGGATGGAACTCGTGCCGGGGGGGGAAGGCGACCCGCGCGTGATCGTGGACTTCGCGCACACGCCGCCCAGCCTGGAGAAGGTCCTCTCGACCCTGCGGGCGACGACCGAGGGAAAGCTGTGGGTCCTGATCGGCTCCGCGGGTGGGCCGCGCGACCCGGGCAAACGGGCGCCCCTGGGCGAGGTGGCGACCCGGCTGGCCGACCACGCCGTCTTCACCGAGGAGGATCACCGCGACACGCCGCTTCTGGAAATTCTGCGCGAGATGGAGCGGGGCGCGCGGGAGACGGGGCGGCATCACTTCACGAGCATCGGCGACCGGCGGGAAGCGATGCGGCACGTGATCCGGGAAGCGCGGGCCGGGGACACCGTACTGCTCGCCGGGAAGGGGCCGGAGGACACGCTGGAACGGGACACCGAGACGCTGCCCTGGAACGAGGTGGAGGAGGCGCGGGAGGCCCTGGCCGCGCGACGGAACCCCGCGTAATCCTCAGCCCTGTTCGGGAGCCTCCTGCATCCTCGGGCGAATCTGGTAGGCGCAGACGTGGGCGCCGCTGAGCATGTGGGCGATGCGGGTCACCTCGGCTCCGGGCAGGGCGGCCCGGATGTACCCCAGCTCGCTGCCGCAGGCGTGCCCGTAACGCAGCGCGACGCTCAGGACCGCGCAGTTGTGCTCGGTCACGGTGAAGCTGCCGTCGGGGTTCTCCTGAAGGTCGGCGAGGTAGCCGTCCTCGTCGAGGATGCGGGCGAGTTCCCGCACCTGTTCCCGGAAGGGGAGGTGCCGGGTGCGGGTCAGGGTGTCGTGCAGACGGCGCTCGGCGCGTTTCTCGAAGATGCGCGCGACCATCCCCGGGTCCTCATCCTGCACGTAGCTCAGGAGTTCGTTGGCGAGTTCGGCGTAGGCGCGGGGAAACAGCGCGTCGGCCTGCGCGGTGAGGCGGTAGCGCCGCCTGGGCCGCCCGGGTCCCTCGCGGCGGTCGTGGGCGCTCAGGAACCCGGCGTCCTCCAGCGCCCCCAGGTGCTGCCGAATGCCGCTGGGGGTGATGCCCAGCGTCTGCGCCAGCTCGTCGGCCCCCGCCTCACCGCGCTTTTTCAGGTGATGGAGGATGGCCCGCCGCGTCGCGGGCAGATGATCGAGGGCGGGGCTGACCAGCGGCACGGGAGGATTCTACCGCGCCCCTCCGGGTCAAAAAGAGTTTAGCAAGCAAATACTTGCTTTTCCTGCCGGGGTGCGCCTACACTCACGGCAACGCGAGCCCTCGCGTGACAAACGTCCTTCCCCGGAAGCTCCTCTCTCATGCTCAGGAGGACTCTATGCCCGTCGTACTCATTACCGGCGCCTCCCGTGGTCTGGGCCTTGCCCTGGCCCGCCGCCTCGCCCGGGAGGGCTGGGCGCTCGTGCTCACCGCCCGCGAGGGGGACCCACTGGAGGAGGCCCGCCGGGAGCTGGCTGGGCACACCCCGGTGACGGCCCTTCCCGGCGACGTGGCGGACGGAGCACACGCCCGGCGCCTGATCGACGCGGCGCTGGCCCTCGGCGGCCTGGACACCCTGGTGAACAACGCGAGCACGCTGGGACCCACGCCGCTGCCCCCCCTGCGTGACCTCCCGCTGGACGGCTACCGACAGGTGCTGGAGGTGAACACCATCGCCCCGTTGCGCCTGATCCAGCTCGCCCTGCCGCACCTGCCCCCCGGGGGGCGGATCGTCAACGTGACCTCCGACGCGGGGGTGGAGGGGTACGCGACCTGGGGGGGGTACGGCAGCAGCAAGGCCGCGCTGGAGCAGCTCAGCCGGGTCCTCGCCGCCGAGCACCCCGGGTTGCGGGTGTACTGGGTGGACCCCGGGGACATGCGGACCCAGATGCATCAGGACGCCTTCCCCGGCGAGGACATCAGCGACCGCCCGGTGCCGGAGGTGAGCGTCCCCGGGGTCCTGCGCCTGCTGACGGGCGACCTCCCCAGCGGCCGGTACGTCGCGCAACAGATGGTGGGGGTGACGGCATGAGCCCGCCGCCCCCACAGGAACTGCGCGTGGTGATCAGCGCCCGCGACTACGAGGCGGTTCGCCACCTCTTCCAGGAGGGGCTGGGGCTCCGGGCCATAGCTGGCTGGGACGACCCGGACGGGCGGGGCGTGGTGCTGGACGCCGGGCGCGCGACCCTCGAAATTGTGGACGAACCCCAGGCCCGGCGCATCGGGGAGATCGAGGCGGGCCGGGCGGACCCTCCCGGGGTGCGCCTCGCCTTCCGGGTGACCGACACGCCCGCGGCCGGGGAGCGCCTGCGGCGGGCGGGGGCCAGGGTGGCCGCCCCCCCCGTCGAGACGCCCTGGGGCCACCACAACCAGCGCCTGAGCACCCCAGGCGGCCTGCCCCTCACCCTGTTTCACCCGCACGTGGAGTTGCCGTGAGCGCCATGCTCACCCGCCCCCTCGACTTCACGCTGCCCCCGCACCTGGAGGCGCACGAGCCCCCCGAGGCCCGCGGCCTCCCGCGCGACGGGGTCCGCCTGCTCGTCTCCCGGGTCGCGGACGACGCCCTTCATCACGCCACCTTCCGGGACCTGCCCGCCTTTCTGCGTGAGGGGGACGTGCTCGTCATCAACACGAGCGGCACGCTCCCCGCCGCGCTCCCGGCCACCCGGGCGGACGGCTCGGCTCTGGAGCTGCACCTCAGCACGCACCTCCCCGCCGACCTGTGGACGGTGGAGCTGCGCCGCCCGGCCGGAACGGCGACGCTGCCCGAGCGTCAGGCCCGGGCGGGCGAGACACTGGGCCTGCCGGACGGCGGTCAGGTGACCCTCCTCGCGCCTTACAGCACGGACCGCAGCCGGGCCGAGCAGCCTGGGGGTGTCCGGCTGTGGGTCGCCGCGCTGCATCTCCCGGGGCCGCTCCTGGCCTACCTGGCGGCCCACGGCAAGCCCATCCGCTACGGGTACGTGCCGCGCGACTGGCCGCTGGGCACCTACCAGACGGTGTTCGTCACCGAGCCCGGCAGCGCGGAGATGCCGTCGGCGGGGCGGGCCTTCACGCCGGAACTCCTGACGGCACTGGTGGCGCGGGGCGTGCGCGTCGCCCCCCTGGTCCTGCACACCGGCGTCGCCAGCCTGGAGGACCATGAGCCCCCCTACGAGGAGGTCTACCGGGTGCCGGAGGGCACCGCCCGCACCGTGAACGAGGCACAAGCCAGCGGGGGACGAGTGATCGCCGTCGGAACGACTGTCGTGCGCGCCCTGGAAACCGTCACCGACGAGCGCGGGGTCACCCACCCCGGCTCCGGCTGGACCCGCGAGATCATCACGCCCGAGCGGGGCATCCGCGCCGTTCACGGGCTCCTCACCGGCTGGCACGAGCCGCGCGCCAGCCACCTGCTGATGCTGGAGGCCATCGCCGGGCGGCGACACCTGGAGGTCGCCTACCGCGCGGCCCTGAAGGCCGGATACCTCTGGCACGAGTTTGGCGACCTGCACCTCATCCTGCCCTGAGCAGCGGACTCCCCCTGCTCAAAGGTGTCTAATACCACCATGAAACTCCCCGGCCTGGCCCTGACCCTGCTGCTCGTGCTTCCCGGTGGGGCGCGGGCGGCGTCCACGTACAGCCTCCCGGTCAACCTGAACACCCTGAAAAACCCGGCGCTGCTGCGCGGCAGCAAGGACGCGGGCCTTCCCGCCCTGAACGCGGCGCAGCGCGCGGCCCTCTCGCGCCAGGGCTTCGTGATCGTGCCCGCCCAGTGGCGGCAGTTCGACGCGGTGTACGAGGCGACCCGCTACGCCGAACAGCCCGTCTTCGTGACGACGGACGCGGTGCTGCACATCTACCACCTCGTCTTCGACAAGATGCTGCGCGACCTGGAGCGGGAGACGCTTGAGCCTGCGGCCCGCCGCCTGACCGCCCTGCTCGTGGCCGACGCCCGCAAGCAGCGGCAGGCTCTCACCGGAACACCCCTGGAACCCGACGCGCGGCGGGCGCTCGCGTACCTGGCTGTGGCGCAGAAGCTGGCCGACCCGGGCAGCCCCATTCCGGCAGAGGTCGCGCCGCTCGTCCAGGCGGAACTGAAACTCATCAACGCGCACACCGGACCTGCCCAGTCCCCGATCTTCGCCTCCTCCAAAATGATCGAGGACTACTCCCAGTACGTGCCGCGCGGGCATTACACCCGCTCGGAGGCGCTGAAACGCTACTTCCGCACGATGCTGTGGCTGGGACGCATGAACCTGCGCGTGAAGGAGGCGAGCGAGACGCGCACGGCGGCCCTGGTGACCCGGCTGCTCACCGGAGACGCCGAGGCGCAGAAGCTCTGGGCGCGGCTGTATGACCCGACCACCCTGCTGATCGGCGCGAGCGACGACCTGAACTTCCGGCAGTACGCGGCGACCCTCCAGGCCGTGACGGGCGGGAACATCCGGGGGCTCGCCGACCCGGGGAAGCTCGCCGCCTTCCAGTCCGCGCTGGCAAAACTGCCGCCGCCGCGTGTGAACAGCGTGTTTATCGTGGCAAAACCCGGTGAGGGCGTGGACGTGCGCCAGCGCGAGACGCTGGGCTTCCGGCTGATGGGGCAGCGCTTCACGCTTGACGGGGCGGCGCTGCAACAGCTCGTCTACCGCGAGGTGGGCACTGAGGACAGGCCGCGCACCCTCCCGCGCGGCCTGGACCTCCTCGCGGCGATGGGGAACGAGGCCGCGCTGAACGAGTTGCGGCGGCTGGGGGACGCGGGGTACGCGAACTACGAGGCGCAGATGCGGAAGGTGCGGGGCCAGTTCGCCGCCCTGAAACCGGCCGACTGGAACGCGAACGTGTACAGCGGGTGGCTCTTCGTCCTCCAGGCCCTGGCGAAACCGGGGGCGCGCGACAATCGCTATCCCGCCTTCATGCGGACGCCCGCCTGGGCCCGCAAGGAGATGCTGACCGCCCTGGGCTCGTGGACCGAGCTGCGGCATGACACCCTGCTGTACGCCAAGCAGACGATGGCCGAGATGGGCGGGGGGGGCGAGCCGCCGCCGCCCCACGGCTACGTGGAACCGAACGGGCAGGTCTGGACCCGTCTCCTCGCGCTGGAAGCCCTGACGCGCCGGGTGCTGACGGGCCAGAAGATCCTCTCCGAGCGCACCGCGAACAACCTGTCGAACCTGCGCGGGATGCTGACCCTGCTGGACCGCGCCACGACGAAGGAACTCGCCGGTCAGGCCCTGACGACCGACGAGTACGATCAACTGCGCTACTTCGGCGGCTGGCTGGAGCAGCTCAAGCTCGCCAGCACCGACCCCGAGCAGGAGGGCGGGCCGGAAGGCACCCCCGAGTTCGACGAGACCCCCTACGCGGCGGTCGTGGCCGACGTGGCGACCGACGGCGGGAACGGGCGGGTGCTGGAGGAGGCGACCGGAACCATCCAAGAGCTGTACGCGGTCGTGCCCGACGGACGCGGTGGACTTCAGGTCGCGCGCGGCGGCGTGTACTCGCAGTACGAGTTCACGGTGCCTCTCTCAGGCCGCCTGACCGACGAGGCGTGGCGCGCCAGGCTCAAAGCCGGTCAGGTCCCGTCCCCCCACCCGTGGCTGAGCGGCGTCGTGGTGAAGTGACCGGGTGGAGGAGCCTCCTCGCCCTGGCCGCGACGCTGTCCCTGACCTCGGGTGGGCGGGAGGCGCCCCCGCTTACCCTCGCGCTGGCGGGCGACGTGAGCCTGGCGCGTGGCGTGGCGGAGGCGAATGCAGGGAACTGGGGGGCGGCGCTCTCCGGTGTGGCAGCGGCTCTGCGGGCGGACGCGACCTACGGGAATCTGGAGTCGCCCCTTACGACGGCGCCCCATCCGGGAGTAGGGCTGGATCTGCGCGCTCCCCCTGCAGGCGTGGCGGCACTGACGGCCTTTACTCAGCTGGGCGTGGAGAACAACCACGCGGAGGACGGCGGCGTTGCGGGGCAGGCCGAGAGCCGGGGAACTCTGCGCCGCGCCGGGATCACCCCCATCACCCTCGGCCCGACGGTCACCCGAGTCCGGGGAGTCCCCGTCGCCTGGGTCGCCTTTCTGGACGACGGGCAGACGCCACCACCGCTCGCCGCCATCCGGGAAGGCGCACGACGGGCGAGATTTGTCGTTGTAGGCGTTCATTGGGGCGCGGAATACAGCCCCGTCACCGCGCGGCAACGAACCCTCGCCCGGCACCTCGCGGCAGCGGGGGCGACGCTGATCGTGGGGAGCGGGCCGCATGTCCTTCAGGGCAGCGAGCGTTTGGGCGGAACCCTGGTGCTGTACAGTCTGGGCAACCTGCTCTTCGACCAGCCGTACCCGGACACGTGGCTGGGTGCGGTCGTGCGGGTGGGGATTGAGGCGGACGACCTGCGGCCCTGCGCCGTCCCTACCCGCTCCCGGTCGGGCCGCGTCACCCTGGCCACGGCGGGGGAACGCCGCACCGCTCTCGCCCGCCTCGGCATCCCCACCTGCCCGGGGACCAGATGAGGGGCATCCTCCTCCCCCTCCTGCTGCTAGGCACGGCGCTGGCGGGGGGCGACGGGGGCGGCTGGCGGGTCCTCCACCCGGACGGCACGTTGGCCCCCGCCGGGGTGCTGCGGCCTCCTCCCCCCTGCCCGCTCCTGCGTCTGCCCACCTCGTGGGACGTTCGCTCGCAGGTCTACGCGGACGTGACGGGCGACGGCAGCCCGGAATGCGTCCTCGGGGTGTGGAGGCCCTGGCGCGACTGGCCGGTCGCCCGCTGGTCGGCGTCCCCCTCGCCCATCACGGGGAACCGGGACGCGCGGGGGGACAGTTCACATGTCGCCGTGCTGAAACCCGGCCCGGGAGGCTCGTACCGCAACGTCTGGGTGGGGAGCGCGCTGTACCGCCCCGTCACAGCGCTGACCGTGCGGCCAGGTGGTGAACTCGTCACGTTGGAGGCCACCTACGCGCGGGGCCGGGAGGCTACCGCCACCGCACTCAGCGAGTGGACCTGGACGGGCTTCGGCTTCCGGCTGGAACGCCGGGTGGCCCTGAAGGCGCGGGCCGTCAGCGTGGACGCGCGGGGTCAGCCTGCCGTGCGTTGAACTGGCCTACGCGCCCTCTGCCACTCGGCCGATGCCGGAACACAGCTCACCCCGGCAGAGTGGGCACACTTCGGGAATGAAGGAAAGAAAGGGGGCGAGCCATGCCGCGAATACGACAAGATAGCCGGAGCACCGAGGCCGACGACCCAGGCGACCGGAACGGGGCACCCGCCCCCCGGTCCTCACCACAGGGGGACGCCGCGAGCGACTGAAGGCGGCGCCCCAGGCAGGGACAGCACATGAACGGAAAACTGGTCACCAAACTGGGCTTCGAGAAAAAGGCGGTGGCCCTGGCCCTCGCCGCTGCCACCCAGCGCGAACGGGCGGGGCTGGGCCGCCAGGAGATTCTGGAGGAGTTGCGCGCGGTGCAGGAGAACCCGGGCGCGTTCCTCTCGGGCGGGGTGTACGCCGACCTCGCGGCCGAACTGACGAACCAGCGGGCGAAGGCGGACGCGCGCCGGGGAGCCGAGTTGCGCTCCACCCCCCTCCCCTACCGCGTGTGGGGCGAGGACCTGATCGAGCCGGGCGCCCGCGAGCAGATGGACGCGGCGATGGTGCTGCCCATCTCCCGCGCGGGCGCCCTGATGCCCGACGCGCACGTCGGCTACGGCCTGCCCATCGGGGGAGTGCTCGCCGCCGAGGACGCCGTGATTCCCTACGGCGTCGGGGTGGACATCGGCTGCTCCATGCGCCTGAGCGTGCTGCCCCTGAACCCTGACGCGCTGGGCACCGACGAGGCCCGCCGCCTGCTCCTGAAGCACACCCGCTTC
Organism: Deinococcus apachensis DSM 19763; assembly: GCF_000381345.1. Taxonomy (NCBI): domain Bacteria; kingdom Thermotogati; phylum Deinococcota; class Deinococci; order Deinococcales; family Deinococcaceae; genus Deinococcus; species Deinococcus apachensis. The sequence goes on from NZ_KB906405.1 coordinate 122,985, forward strand.
GGCGCGGGGGTCGGCTTCGAGAAACGCGACCGCGAGGACCACGAGGTGCTCCACGAGTCCACCTGGCGCGAACAGCCCCTCCTGCGCCACCTCCACGACAAGGCGGCCGAGCAGATCGGCACGAGCGGCAGCGGGAACCATTTCGCCGAGTTCGGCACGCTGACGCTGACGCAGCCCGACCTGGGGCTGGAGGCGGGCGAGTACCTCGCCATCCTGTCGCACAGCGGCTCGCGCGGTTTCGGGGCACAGGTGGCGAACCACTACACCAAGGTCGCGCAGGCCCTGCACCCGAACCTCGACCCCGCCGTCCGCAAGCTCGCCTGGCTGCCCCTGGGCACCGAGGACGGCGAGGGCTACTGGCAAGCGATGAACCTGGCCGGACGCTACGCCCTCGCCAACCACGAGCTGATCCACCGCCGCCTCGCCCGCGCGCTGAACGTGGACCCGCTCGCCACCGTGAGCAACAGCCACAACCTCGCCTGGCGCCAGCGGGTGGGCGAACACGACCTGATCGTCCACCGCAAGGGCGCCACCCCCGCCGAACGCGGGCAACTGGGCCTGATCCCCGGCAGCATGGCCGACCCCGGCTTCGTGGTGCGCGGCCTGGGCAACCCCGAGGCCCTCGCCAGCGCCAGCCACGGGGCGGGGCGCCAGATGGGGCGCAAGGCGGCAGCGAACACCCTCGCCAAGAAGGACGTGCAGGCCTACCTGAGCGAACGCGGCGTCACCTTGATCGGCGGCGGCATCGACGAGGCGCCCCAGGCCTACAAGCGCATCGAGCACGTGATCGCCCGCCAGAGCGACCTGGTGGACGTGGTCGCGCAGTTCACGCCCCGCGTGGTGCGGATGGACACGGGGAGCGAGGACGTGTAGGGGGAATAGTCAAATAGCAGTGGAAGTCGCCCCGGCCTGACTTGCGCGCAGGCCGGGGCAGCTTTTTGGGTTGGAGGGTGGGGGCATAAGTTGGCTGAGGAGGGCAGGCTGGCGCCTGCCACCCCCCTCCCAGCCTCCCCCGCAAGGGGGGAGGGGTAACAGCGCCAAAGCTTCAGCTCTTTAAAAACCGTCTCTTGTGGACGGCCAATCGCCACAAGTAGCTGGCTCTCGCACGGCCTTCACTACGTCGGCTCGCGCAGCGAGACGGTGAGCCAGTGGTTAGGGACAGAGCAAGATCAAACATTGCGCGCTGAGAAAGACGACCACGGGCGTGGCGGGCCAAGCCCCTTGCCGAGCGCAGCGCCGCTCCCCTGCCCCGATGGGGGGAGGGGCTGGGGGTAGGGGCAAACCGAGGCAAGACCTCCTTCCCCTCAATCCAACCCGCCCGCCAACCTCTCCAGCAGCGCCACCCCAAACGCCACCCCCTGCCCAAAATGCTCCCTCACGATGTTCTCGTTCGGCGCATGAACCCGCCCCCCGATATTCCCGATGCCCGCCGCCACACACGGCACCCCGACCGCCTCCTGAAAGGGAGACATCGGCCCACTCCCCCCGCTCGACGGCTGCACAATCGGCTCCGCCCCATACGCCTCCCGCGCCGCCGCAACGCACGCCCGCACGAAGGGATGCCCCGCGTCCGCCCGCGCGGGCTTCTGGTGCGCCTCCAGCTCGACGACCTCCACATCCCCGAGCCCCTGTGCGTCGAGGTGTGCGCGCAGCAATTCCAGTACCCGCGCCGGGTCCTGATCGGGCACCAGCCGGAAGTCCAGCTTCACGAAGCCGTGGGCGGGCAGGACAGTTTTGCTCCCCTCCCCCTCGTAGCCGCCACCCCAGCCGTTCACGTTGACGACCGGGTGGAGGTTCAGGCGTTCGTGGTAGGCGGGGCCGGTGGCGAGCGGGCGGGTAACGCCGTACGTGTCCCGCACCGCCTGCCCATCCCCGGGAATCTGCGCGATGGCTGTCCGGTCCGCCTCCGACGCCTCCCGCACATCGTCGTAGAAGCCGGAGATGGTCACCCGCCCGCTGTCGTCCCGCAGAGAGGCGACCGCGCGGGCCAGACGGTACAGCGGATTGTCGATCACCGCCCCCAGGCTGCTGTGCAGATCGGATGCCGCCACCCGGCAGCGCAGTTCCACGCACATCACGCCCTTGAGCCCCAGCGAGAGGACGGGCCGCCCGTCGGGGTCGATGCCGCCGAACTCCCACCAGCAGCCGTCCGCCTTCAGTTCCTCCGCGTGTTCGGTCACGAAGCGTTCCAGCGAGGGACTGCCGACCTCCTCCTCACCCTCGATCAGCCAGCGGATGCGGAGGGGAAGCTGGCCGCCATTCCGCTCCTTGACTGCCCGAAGGGCCGCCAGGCGCGAGGCGAACTCACCCTTATCGTCCGAGGCACCGCGCCCGTACAGCCGCCCGTCCCGCTCAGTGAGCTGAAAGGGCGGGCTCTCCCAGAGCTCCAGCGGGTCTTCCGGCTGCACGTCGTAGTGGTTGTAGATCAACAACGTGGTAGGCCCTTCCCCCGCCTCGGCGACGAGGACGGGGGCCACCTCGCCTGGGTACTCGCGCACGCGGAAGCCCTCGGCCTCCAAGAGCCGGGTCACGAAGGCCGCCGTCTCCGGGAGCATCCGCCCCTGGGCCGAGACACTCTCCAGGGCGACGAGATCACGCAGGTCCGCCAGGCCGCGCTCGATGTGGGCCGTCAGGTCAGGTTGAGTCACGAGGGCAGGGTAAGGGATGGGGGGGCAGAGGACCCCGGAGCCCCTCCATCCTCCTCACTGCTCGAAGCCGTGCGGGTGCTTGCGGTGCCAGTCCCACGCCGTCCGCACGATCTCCTTCAGGTCGGTGAACTGCGGCCTGAAGCCCAGCTCATCCACGATGCGGCGAGCACCCGCGACGAGGCGGGGCGGGTCGCCGGGTCGGCGGGGGGCGATCTCGCGCGTCAGAGGGGAAAATCCGTCCTCGGTGATCACTGCATCCACCGCGTCCAGCACTTGCCGGACGGAGAAGCCGTGGCCCAGGCCCACGTTGTAGGTGGCAGCACCCTGCCCGCCACCCGCCATCGCATCAACCGCCAACACGTGCGCGTCGGCCAGGTCCTGCACGTGGATGTAGTCGCGGATGCAGGTGCCGTCGGGCGTGGGGTAGTCGTCCCCGAAGATCATCATCTTCTCGCGCTGGCCCAGAGCGGTCAGGCAGGCGAGTTCGATCAGGTGGGTCTTGTTGGGATGAGCCTCGCCGATTTCCCCGCCCGGGGCGGCCCCACTCACGTTGAAGTATCGCAGGATGGTGTACGGCAGCCCATGCGCGACGTGGAAGGCGTGGATCATGTTCTCGGTCATCAGCTTGGTCTCGCCGTACACGCTCTCGGGGTGCAGCGGGGCGTCCTCGGGGATGGGCACGGCGTCGGTCGTGCCGTATACGGCGGCGGTCGAGGAGAACACCAGCGGCACCTTGCGCGTCTCCACGATGCCCTGGAGGAGGTTCAGGCTGCCCACCACGTTGTTGCGGTAGTAGCGGCCCGGGGCCCGCATGCTCTCGCCCACCTCGATCAGAGCGGCGAAGTGGATCACCGCGTCGGGCTTGTGAACCTCCAGTGCCGCCTTGACACTCGCCGCGTCGAGCAGGTCCGCTTGCACGAACTTGACCTCCGGCGGCAATGCCTGCGCGTGCCCGCTCAACAGGTTGTCGAACACCACCACCTCGTGCCCCGCCGCGCACAGTTGCCGCACCGTATGCGACCCGATGTACCCCGCTCCTCCCACCACCATCAGCCTCATAGGGCACAGGGTAAAGGATGGCGGCGGAGGGGGCTTTCCCCGGACCTTCAGGCTTGGTTGGTCGTCCCCCTCACGATGAGCCGTGTGGGGAGCCGGACGCCAGAAGGAGCCTCTCCCCGCAGCAGGGCGAGCATCGCGTGACCCGCCTGGGAGCCCTTGTCCTCGGTGGGCTGGTGGACCGTGGTGAGGCCCAGGGCGGCGCTGCTGGGAATGTCGTCGTAGCCGACCACGCTCAGGTCTGCGGGCACGCTCCGGCCCAGCTCGGCGGCGGCCCGCAGGGCGCCCTGAGCGAGCACGTCGCTCATGCACAGCAGGGCCGTCACCCCGGGGTGGGCGGCGAGCAGCGCGCGGGTGAGGTGGGCGCCGGACTCCGGGGAGTTGTCGGAGCTCTCGCCGACGTGGAGGCACGCCCCGCCATCCAAACCCCGCCGGTACCCCTCCAGCCGGGCGCGGATGTGGGTGTTCGGCGCCGCCTCACTCCCCAGCGGCAGGGCGAGGACACCGACCTCCCGGTGCCCCAGGCCACGCAGGTGCTGGGCAGCGGCGTGGGCGCCCTCCCCGTCCTCGATGCCAACCAGGGGTAGTCCCTCCTGCGCGGCCTGGTCCACCAGGACGGCGGGCAGGGCGCGAGCGCGGGCGGCGGCCAGGGCGGGACTCGCCCCCGTGGTCGCGTACAGGATCAGGCCGTCCACGCTGGCGGTCGTGACGGAGCTGGGTTCCGTTCCACCGGCCAGCAGCAGCAGGCTCAGCCCCTCCTGCTGCACGGCCCGCGCCACCCCCCCCAGGAAGAGGCTGGCGGCGGGATCGGCGAAGGCGGTGTGGAGCGGGCTGTCGTACACCACCCCGATCACGCCGCTGCGCCCCCGCCGCAGGCTGCGGGCCAGGGGATCGGGGCCACTGTAGCCCAGCTCGCCCGCCGCCTTCAGGACGCGCGCCCGCAGGTCGGGGGACAGTTGGTCCGGCCGGTTGTAGGCGTTGCTGACGGTGGCGGGCGACACCCCCAGCCGGGCCGCCACATCGCGCAGGGTCACGCGGCGAGGAGGCACCTTGGCACTGGGCATGGGGGAATGCTAGCGTATGGAGACCGGGTCTGAATCGATTCAGACCTCAACCATAACCCGCCCCTGGAGTACCCATGACGGACCTGTCCCTCTCCCCCAACGCTCCCGTCTCCCCCGCCCGCAGCGAGACCGCACGCCGCGCGGTGGATGTCATTTTCCTGGTCAACGGGACGGTCTATGCCACCTGGGCGGTGAACATTCCGGTCGTCCGCGACCACCTGGGCCTGACGGCGGCCCAGGTGGGGCTCGCGCTGCTGGCGGTGGGGCTGGGGAGCCTCGCCAGCATGCCGCTCACGGGGGGCTGGACGGCCCGCTTCGGCAGCGCGCGAGTCACTCAGGTCGCCGTGGTGCTGGCGCTGCTATCGCTGCTGCCGCCCCTGCTCGCGCCGAACCTTGCCACGCTGCTGCTCGCCCTGGCGGTGATGGGCGCGGCGAACGGCGCCCTCGACGTCGCCATGAACGCCCAGGGGGTGACGGTCGAGCGGCGGCTGGCGCGGCCCGTCATGAGCCGCTTCCACGCCTACTTCAGCCTGGGGGGCGTGGTGGGGGCGCTCCTGGGCACCCTGCTGGTGGGGCGCGTGCCGCTGCTCGCCCACGGCCTGCTCGTCGTGGCGACGACCACGCTGGCCGGACTCCTGGCGGGGCGCCTGCTGCTGCCTGACCTCCCGGAGACCGGGGCAGGTGGGGAGACGGCCCGCTCCGGTACCCGCTCCCGCCTGAGCCCCGCCGTGCTGCTGCTGGGCGCCCTGTGCTTCCTGGGCATGCTCTCGGAGGGCGCGAATTACGACTGGGCCGCGCTGTACTTCCGGGACGTGCTCGGCCTGGCGGGGGGTAACTCCGGCATCGGATACGCGGCCTTCGTCACGGCCATGACGCTGGGCCGCTGGTTCGGTGACGCTGCCCGTGCCCGGTTGGGCGACGAGCGGACGGTGCGCGGGGGGGCGCTGCTCACCGCCGCCGGACTAGGCCTCGCGCTGATCGTGCGCGAACCGCTGCCCGCCACCCTGGGCTTCGCGCTCTCAGGCCTGGGTCTGAGCAACGTCGTGCCCGTGCTGTACGGCACCGCGGGGCACGCGCTCGCCGGGCGGGGCATCGCGCAGGTCGCCACCCTGGGCTACGCGGGCTTCCTCCTCGGCCCCCCCGCCATCGGCTTCGTCGCCGAGCATCTCGGCCTCCCCGCCGCGCTGGGGCTCGCCCTTGCCGGAGCGGTCCTGGTGGCGGTGCTGGGGGGACGGGCCTTCGCCCTCGTGCGTGGCCGGAACCGGGCGGAGGCTGTCCAGAGCATTTGACGGGAAAATGGAGCCTGTCGAAAAGGTCCCTCTCCTCATGGAGAAGGCTTTTCTGACCCCCCTCCCCTTGGTAGAGGGTCTTGCCCCGAGACTCACCCCTCCTCGCCTCGCCCCCACCTCCCCACGTAACGGGCGCGGGGGCGGATGAACTGCCCGTGCGTGCGCGCCTCGATGGCATGGGCCAGCCAGCCCGAGGCGCGGCCGAGCGCGAACAGCGTGACAGCGTCCTCCGCTCCCCGTCCCAGCTCCTGCACCAGCGCGGCGAGGGCGAGGTCGATGTTGGGGGCTTCGCCCGTCTCCCCCGCCATGTGGTCGGCGAGCGCGAGGACGGCTTGGACGGTGGGTGAACCGGGATGAGTCTGCCCGAGTGCGGACAACAGGGCGCGGGCGCGCGGGTCCCCCTGAGGGTAGAGCCGATGCCCAAACCCGGGAGGATGACCGTAGCGGCGGGTCGCCTCGCGCAGGGCCGCCATAGGGTCCCCGTCCGGCGCCCCCCGCAACAGGTCGAAGGCGGCCACGCCCGCCAACCCGTGCCGCGTTCCTTGCACCGCTGCCAGCGCGGCGAGCGTTGAGTGGGGCAGGCTGGCCCCCCCACCCGCGGCCACCCGTGCGGTGAAGGCGCTCACATTCAACTCGTGGTCCGCCAGCAGCACGAGCGCGCGGCGCAACAGGTCGGCCCCCCCGTCACCAGTCCCCCAGGCCCGGGCCAGGCGGGCGTGCAGCGGCAAGTCCGGGGCAGGCGGCACCCCCAGGTGACGTTCCAGCGTGCCGTAGAGCAGGTTCAGCACCCGGGCGGCTGCGGCGGGCAACACCTCGGGGCGGCCGTCGAGGGCGGCCACATCATGCGCTCCCGCATGGACGAGGGCGAACCCCAGGGCCTCTGGAGCCGCGCCCGACCGGGGCAACGGCGCGAGCGTCAGTCGCGCCCGCAGGGGAAGCTGCTTCCAGCGGCCCGCCTCGCCAGTCCACAGCAGCGCGGCGACCTCTTCCACCGTCGCGGTCTCTGCCAGGGCCAGCGCGTCCTGCCCCCGGTAGCTCAGCTCCCCGCCCGAGATGAGGGTCAAAGCGCTGTCCAGCACCGGCATTCCCCACGCCAGGGCGCCCTGCACGGCCTCCTCCGTCGCGGCCTCCGGGTCGCGCCGCGCGCCCTGGCGCCGCCGCAGGTTCTGCACGTCCTCCGCGTGGTAGCGCCGCTCCCGGGTGCCTGCTGGGCCGGGCTCGCTGCGAATGAGTCCCCGCGAGACGTAAGCGTAGAGCGTCGCAGGCTTCACGCCAAGCAGCGCCGTCGCCTCTGCGGTGGACAGGGTCCGTGGATCAGACATCACGGCAACATTCCGGTCAGACACTTACGGAGGCGAAGTGGTGCCACGGACGAAGGGGCAGTGAACACATCCCCATCCTAACATTGATCCTTCAATCAAGATTGACGCTCCATGTTGATAAGTCTACCGTGCGGGCATGACAACGGTACCCACGGTGTTGGACGTGCCTGAACCCAACCTCTTCCCCGATGCCTTTCCCACGGGCGGCTTCCCAAGGGTGGTCTGGGAGGAGGGGAAGCGGCCCCCCACCCTTCCCCCCATCGCCTGGACCACGGAAACCACTCACCGCGACGGCCAGCAGGGCGGACTACCGCTCACGGCGGCGGAGGGTCTCGCCATCTACGATTTGATGGGGGCCTTTACGAGCGACTCGGGCGCGATTCGTCAAGCCGAGTTCTTCGTATACCGCCCGGCAGATCGCGAGATGCTGGAGGGCGCCCTCGAACGCTGGAGGGGCAGCCACCCCGTCGAGCCGACGACGTGGATTCGGGCGACCCGGGGGGACGCGGCGCTGGTGGCCGGGCTGGGCGTGCGTGAGACGGGGATGCTCGCCAGCGCGAGCGACTACCACACCTTCTACAAGTTCACGCCGGGGGGCCGCGCGCAGGCGGCGCACACCTATCTCGACGCGGTCCGGGCCGTGCTCGACGCGGGCCTGCGTCCCCGCCTCCACCTGGAGGACGCCACGCGCGCCCCCCGCGAGTTCATCCTGCCGTTCGTGGCCGCGGTGCAGGAGATCGCCGCCCCCTTCGGCGAGGACCAGGCCCCCCGCTTCCGGGTCTGCGACACGATGGGGCTGGGCCTCCCTCTGGAGGGCGTCGCCTGGCCGCGCAGTGTCCCCGGAATAATCCGTGAACTTGTCGCGGCGGGCGTTCCAGGTGAGCGGCTGGAGTTTCACCCCCACAACGACACGCATCTGGTGGTCGCCAACTGCCTCTCCGCCGTCCTGGCGGGATGCGCGGCGGTCAACGGCACCCTGCTGGGCAAGGGTGAACGCACCGGGAATGCGCCCCTGGAGGGCGTGCTGTTGCACCTGATCGGCCTCGGGCTGCTGCTCGGCCAGCCCGACTACCGCGCGCTCAACGACCTGGCTGGCCTCTACGAGCGGCTGGGACAGGGCGTTCCGGCCAAGTACCCGCTCTACGGCCGCGACGCTCACCGCACCCGCGCGGGCATCCACGCCGACGGGCTGAACAAGTTCTGGCCGATGTACGCCCCCTTCGACGTGCCCCGCCTGCTCGGCCGACCCCTGACGCTCAGCCTCACCAAGGACAGCGGCCTGGCCGGGCTCATCTTCCTGATCAAGGGGCACACCGGCATGGAGCTGGGCAAGGAACACCCCGGCCTGCGCGCCCTGCACGCTGACCTCGCGGCTGAGTTCGACGCGGGCCGTCAGACCGCCGTCGAGTGGGAGGAAATCGAGCCGCGCGCCCGTTCTCTCGTCTGAGCCAAGGTGGGGCATGTTAGCCTCTGCCATGCAGCTCGAAAACTACCGGGTGCGCCCGGGTCAACCTGTTCAGCTCAGCCAATGGGCACCGGACGACGATGGCGGCCTCTCCAAACGGCAGGGTCAGACGCTGCTGCCCGATCTGGAAGCGCGGCTGGCCGACCTTCAGGAGGGCCTGTACGCCGAGGGAAAGCAGGCCCTCCTCATCGTCTTGCAGGCGCGTGACGCGGGCGGTAAGGACGGCACTGTCAAGCGGGTGATCGGGGCATTTAACCCCAACGGCGTGCAGATCAGCAATTTCAAGGTGCCGACTGAGGAGGAACGCGCCCACGACTTCCTGTGGCGCATCCACGCCCGCGTGCCCCGCTCGGGCCTGATCGGCGTCTTCAACCGCAGCCATTACGAGGACGCGCTGGTTCCACGTGTTCACGGCCTGATTGACCTCCCAACCGCCGAGCGCCGTCTGGAGCACATCCGCGCCTTCGAGTCCCTGCTGGCGGATTCGGGCACCCGGATCGTCAAGCTCTACCTGCACATCAGTCCAGAGGAGCAGCGGCAGCGGCTCCAGGCCCGCCTCGACGACCCCAGCAAGCGCTGGAAATTCAACCCTGGTGACCTGGGGGAACGCGCCCACTGGGACGACTACACCGCCGCCTACGAGGCCATGCTGACCACCAGCACTGCCTCGGCACCCTGGTACGTCATCCCCGCCGACCGGAAGTGGTTTCGCAACCTCCTTATCAGCCAGCTTCTGATTCAAACACTGGAGGAGATGAATCCACAGTATCCGGCGCCGACTTTTGATCCGGCGAACGTCAGGATTGAGTAGAGACGGGGCGATGAGACGAGGCTTCTCCCTATCTTTCAAAAGACGATGTCGTGATGCTCCTGAGCACACCCGTGGCAGATGCTCCGGCCGTCCAGCGTCAGTATCCAGCCGTTCGGCTGCCGCTCCCCACATTGAGTGCAGATGCGAAACCACCGTTCGTTCCCAGGGCCGCTTGCGCTCCCGCCGCGGCATCTAGGCCAGGGGGCACTAATTGCGCGTCCGTGGAAGTCATATACCGAAACTACCAGCAAACGTCAAAAACCCCCCACCGCTGATCAGGGTGGGGGGAGGGATGGAGCGGGAGACGAGATTCGAACTCGCGACATCTACCTTGGCAAGGTAGTGCTCTACCAGCTGAGCTACTCCCGCAATGAAAAAACCCCCGCGCTGACCGACTTTTCCGGGACCCTGCGGTCCGAGTAGCATAGGCGCAGCCGTGTTTCACGACCCAGTTCGGCATGGGATGGGGTGGTTCCGCGGCGCTGTGGGCACGGGGGTATCTGCTGTTGTCATGGG